>DQIA01000083.1 GCA_003525905.1 Clostridiales bacterium | reverse complement strand
CATGCGTGGGATTCAATGCGTACTGTTCGGCAGAGGTGGTAATTGCCGGCCCTGGATATGACCGTGAAAATACCAAGCGCTACGCGCGGCATCTGGCCGCCCGTGCAAAAAAGCTTGGTATCAGGCAGGTTGGCATTGGCTCTCCTGCCTCCAGAACACTTCCTGAAGGGTTTGATCGGGATTTGGCCGCCGCGCAAATGCGGGAATTTTTATTGGATTCCGCCGAGTGCTTTGCCCTGGTAAATGTAAGGGTCGCTTTGGAGCCTCTTGCGCCATTCTTCTGCAATTTTGTGAATAACTACGACGAGGGCATGGAATATGTTGCCGCGCTGTCGGACAACGGCATTGGGTTGATCCTGGACTTTTTGAACATGGAGCTGAGTCATGAAGATGATCGGGACCTGCGCCCGCTGGTTCCCTATGTCCTGCATACGCATATCTCTGATTACGATGAAACTCCCTGGCACCGCGATGAGCTAAAACCGGCGCTTTACAAAGTGCATCAGGACCGGCTGCGGCGGCTGTGCGATGCCGGATATGACGGCACAGTGAGTATTGAGACGGATCTGGCTTATGACCGGGAACGCGCCATCCAAACCCTGCATGCAATAAAAAACTTGAGGCTTCGGTAGTATGTGTGGAAGATTTAGCGGCCAGGAAGCCTCGGCTGGACGCATGAACAGGACAGCATGATCATGGAGACCAAGCTGTCAGTATTTCTGAATCCGTAGGCAGTACGGATGAGAAGTTTAATCTTGTTGTTTGTAGCCTCTACACGGACGTTGGAGATGCCGTACTTGGCAGCTGCTACGATGGCACCGAAGTGCCGCTTGATCTTCAACCGAAGTTCCCGAAAGGCGGGGATTCGGCATTCAGTTTTCTGTGTACAGCTACCTGGTCTGCTGCGCGGGTCAAAAGGAACTGTGCTGGCCCAGCGTGAAAACCATTGCCCTGCACTGCGGCTGTTCCGAGAACGCCGTGCGCAGTGCGATCAAGATCCTGGCAGAGCGTGGTTTCGTCCGCAAAGTACCCACCAAGCGATCCGCCAAAGACGGTCGCTGGCTCCAGAGCTATAACCACTACTACATTCAGGAACTGCCGAAGTTGCCAGCCCCCGCAGACCGCAGCGCATGACGGAGGTGTCCCGCAGCAGGTGCTGGGGAAGTATATTGATGGTAGACGGAGAATAGCTTTCTTCTCTCTGAAAGTGCTTTTTCCAGGCCATAACGGTATCCTTCGTAACGGGCTGACCGTCCAAAAATAGCGAGAACGCTCGTACACTCCGCAGATATTTTTCCACCGTTGCCTGAGACCGCTCCGCCTGAAAAAGTGCCGTGGAAAACGCGAGGATCTGTTCGTTTGTAAGGCAATGTCCGTTCATGATGACTCTCCTTGAAATCAAATGTGATAAATCCCATTTTAACGCCTAAATAAAGCCTTACAAATAGCTTTCGCAGTTGTCTCAGCCGTAAAAGTACCGGATTTCAATTAGATACTATTGTCAAAACAACTGCAAGCCAAGCACAATCAATAACTATGATAAGAAAATCCGGCTGCACATCAAGCCCGCCATCGGAAAGTACCGGCTTGCGGCACTGTCTTCCGAAACTTTGCAAAAGCTAATAAACGATAAATTCAATCAGGGGTATAGCCGCAACACCTTAGCGGTGCTGAAAGGCATCCTGACTGGGAGTCTTTCCTATGCGGTTCAGCCGCTGAAATACATTCCTTTCAGTCCTGCGGAGTATATAGACATTCCCTCTACTCGTGCAACGCCAAAAGTCAAAACCAGAAGTGCTCCTCACGTGTACCTGTCCGCAGAGCAAATGGGGAAGTTATTCCAACGGTTCCCGGAGGGGAGCAGTTCTTATCTGCCTCTCCTGATCGGCTATAAATGCGGGTTGCGTATCGCAGAAGCTTTTGCTTTGGAATGGAAAGATATTGACCTGACCGCAAAAAAGCTGACGGTTCGGCAGCAAATTCTATGGCAGGAAAAGAATGCGACCACTGGTGCACCGGCATACTGGTATTTCACAATGCCAAAGTATGACAGTCTTCGTACCATTGAGCTTTCGCAAGATGTTGTTGGTGTCTTAGAACGCGAAAAAGTGCGGCAGACGCAAAATCGTGCAATCTGTGACGATCTCTACATCCGTTGGTTCCGTGATGACGTCGGGCATCTTAACTGCAATGGGAATGGTGACGAGATCCATTTGGTAATGGTCCGCCCGGACGCTTCCTATATCAATAGCCGCAATATGCAGCACGTCAGCCATATCGCAAGGCATGAGCTGGGAATTCCAAAATTTGACTATCATAGTCTGCGGCACACCCACGCGACCATGCTGGCAGAAAAAGGTGCTTCTCCGAAATACGTGCAGTATAGATTGGGGCACAAAAACATTCAAGTTACCATGTAAATCTACCAGCATCTAACCGATAAAATGTCAGCGGAAGGAGCTAAGCTTTTGGACACGCTTTGAAAATTTGGTTGACAAAATGTTGACAAAACGCTAAAAACACCCGTTTCTCTATGAAACGGGTGTTTTTGTTTATATCAAAAAAGTTCTTTTTTTGCTATTTTCTGTAGTTTTCTATTACTTCTTACTCTCAGCAACGGCAACTGCCACAGCGACGGTAGCGCCCACCATCGGGTTGTTGCCCATGCCGAGGAATCCCATCATTTCCACATGGGCGGGCACGGAGGAAGAACCGGCGAACTGGGCATCGGAGTGCATGCGGCCCATGGTGTCAGTCATGCCGTAGGAGGCGGGACCGGCCGCCATGTTGTCCGGGTGCAGGGTACGGCCCGTACCGCCGCCGGAAGCGACGGAGAAATACTTCTTGCCCTGCTCGATGCACTCTTTCTTGTAGGTGCCGGCGACGGGGTGCTGGAAGCGGGTCGGGTTGGTGGAGTTACCGGTGATGGAGACGTCCACACCCTCGGAATGCATGATGGCCACGCCCTCGCGGACATCGTCAGCGCCGTAGCAGCGAACGTCGGCGCGCTCGGTCTCGCTGTAGCGGATCTCGCGCACGATGTTCAGCTTGCCGGTGAAGTAGTCGAACTGGGTCTGAACATAGGTGAAGCCGTTGATGCGGGAGATGATCTGAGCGGCGTCCTTGCCGAGACCGTTCAGGATGACGCGCAGGGGCTCCTTGCGGGCCTTGTTGGCGTTGCGGACGATGCCGATCGCGCCCTCAGCGGCGGCGAAGGACTCGTGACCGGCGAGGAAGGCGAAGCACTTCGACTCGTCGGACAGCAGCATCGCACCGAGGTTGCCGTGGCCCAGACCGACCTTGCGGTCCTCGGCGACGGAGCCGTCGATGCAGAAGGACTGCAGGCCGACACCGATCATCTTGGCGGCTTCGGCCGCGGACTTCACGCCGGACTTGATGGCGATGGCCGCGCCGACGGTGTACGCCCAGCAGGCGTTTTCAAAGCAGATGGGCTGGATGCCCTTGACGATCTCATACGGGTCAAAGCCCTTGGCCTTGCAGATCTCGCGGCACTCTTCGACGGAAGAGATACCGTACTGAGCGAGGACGCCGTTGATCTTGTCGATTCTTCTCTCATAGTTTTCAAATAAAGCCATTGTTTCGTCCTCCCTTCCTTATTCCTGACGCGGGTCGATGTACTTGGCAGCGTTGTCCCACTGACCATAGTGACCCTTGGCCTTTTCGAGCGCTTCGTTCGCATCGATACCCTTTTTGATGAAGTCCATCATCTTGCCGAGGTTGATGAACTCGTAGCCGACGATCTCGTTTTCCTTGTTGAGCGCGACGCGGGAGCAGTAGCCCTCGGCCATCTCGAGGTAACGGGGGCCCTTTTCGGCGGTGGCGAACATCGTGCCAACCTGGGAGCGAAGGCCCTTGCCGAGGTCCTCGAGGGACGCGCCGACAGCAAGGCCGTCCTCAGAGAAGGCGGACTGGGTGCGGCCGTAGACGATCTGCAGGAACAGCTCGCGCATGGCGGTGTTGATGGCGTCGCAAACAAGGTCGGTGTTGAGCGCTTCGAGAATGGTCTTGCCGATCAGGATCTCGGAAGCCATGGCAGCAGAATGGGTCATGCCCGAGCAGCCGATGGTCTCGATCAGAGCCTCCTGAATGACGCCCTCCTTGACGTTGAGCGTCAGCTTGCAGGCGCCCTGCTGGGGCGCGCACCAGCCGATGCCGTGGGTGAAGCCGGAAATATCGGCGATCTGCTTGGCCTGGACCCACTTGCCCTCTTCGGGGATCGGGGCCGGACCGTGATATGCGCCCTTCGCAACGGGGCACATATGCTGCACTTCGGTCGTGTAAATCATAACGATCTTCCTTTCTTATCCTCTGTCTCCACAAAAAGCGGAACGTATCCATACGTATTTTTTATCATAGCAAACCCGGACGTCTTTTGCAAGGTGAAAAAACGGAAATACGGGCAAAATCCGTATTCCTTTCCCTCATTTTCCGCTATGCCGCACTTTTCGTTACAGCAGGTGGCGAATCGGGCGCTGGACAACGCTCAGAATCGTATACAGCGCGCGCTTTGCCCAAGGCAGCGTCATTTCTTCAAACCGCGCGCCGTATTCCGTGCCGCCGTCGTGCAGGGCGAGGCGGCTCTGGCCCATGTATTTTCCGCTCTCTTCTCGCAGCGCGGCATTGACCTCCTCGCTCTCGATGACGAGCATCAGCTCCGTGTCGAGATATGCGCTGCGCATGTCGGCATTGAACGAGCCGACGATGCTCAGATCATCCCCGATCAAAATCGTCTTCGTGTGCAGCGACTGGCCGCAGACGACCTCGTACACGTCGACGCCGCGCGATAAAATATTTTGCTTTTCGCGTAAGTAGTCCGAGCAGCCGCTCGGGTTCGCGCCGTTTTCGACGGCATTCGTCAGCACGCGCAGCTGCCGCGTCTCGGCAAGTGCTTCCAAATCGTTATACATTTTGTCGTTGCAGATGATGTACGGCGTTTGCAGCAGGACATCATCGCCCTGCGCCATCAGGCGGACAAGCGCGTCCCACAGCTCAGGCGCTTTCGCCTCCGCGCGCGGCGAGCCGCTGAGAAGGCTCACATGCGTGACCGCCGCGGTCTCCACCTCCCAGTCGACGGCGGCAAACTCTTTTCCATGCACCGCGCATAGCGCCGCGTAACGCTCCTGCAGCGCGTCGGTCTGCGAGGACGTCTTGCCTGTGATGGTCTGATTCTCCGGCTGCGACCAGACGCTTTCAAAATACGTCAAAAGCTGGGAGACCGAGCTGCCCTCTCCCCCGCCCGACACGACGAGCACGTCGCGGTCGATGTTCTGGTTCTCCTGATATGAGCCGAGAAACAAATCGTTCGAATTTCTTCCGCCGAGGATGTATTTGCTCCCGTCGGCGATCAGATACTTGTCGTGCAGACGGTAGTTGAGCTTCCACGGGCGCAGCAGGTCGATGGGATCATAAAAGCGCACCTCCACATTCTCCTCCGCCGCGAGGGCGCGGAGAACGCCGCTGTTTTGCAGATGCAGAAAACCGTTCAGCCCGTCGACGATGACGCGCACCCGCACGCCGCGCTGCGCCGCGCCATAGAGCGCGGCCATCAAATCCTGTCCGCTGCCGTCCGCGCGCAGGTCAAAGGTCGAGAAGATGACCTCCCTTTCCGCACTCTCGATGAGCTGCAAGCGCCAGAGCAGCGCACTGTCCGTATCCTCGATGCTCCTCACGCGCTCCTGCGATGCGTCCTTGCTCAATCGGGCTTCATACTGGCTCCACAGCTCCCCTGTCGCCTCTTTTTGCGGCAGCGGGACGAGAATGGCTGTCAGCACCCCATATAAAAGGTACACGCCTAGTGCGATGCCAAGCCATTTCAAGATACGTTTTTGCTTCATTTTTCACCTGCTTATCATAAAACTCATGCCGTCAGTTTATCATAAGGGATGCAAGCTGTCCAGCGGCGCGGCGGCGGTAAGTTTTCCCGACCGAAACGCCGCAACTTTCGCCCAAACGGAAATTTCTCGAAAAGAGGTCTTGACAATCCGCCAATTTCCGACCTATACTGTTGGCAAATTAAAAATACCCCACACGGGTATTGTATTTGTCCCGAAGGAGGAATCAAATTGAAAAAGGAAACCTATGACGTGACCGGCATGAGCTGCGCCGCCTGCTCCAGCCGCGTGGAAAAGGCCGTCGCCAAGCAGCCAGGCGCGCAGCAGGTCGCGGTCAACCTGCTGAAAAACAGCATGGTCGTCGAATACGACGAATCCCAGCTTTCGTCCGTGCAGATCATCGCCGCGGTCGAAAAGGCGGGCTACGGCGCATCCCTGCATGCAAAGCCCGGCAGCGCCCCCGCCGCGCAGACTGCCGAGACCGGCGGCGCCAGCGCCGCACAGAAGGCCTACAACGACATGAAAAAGCGTCTCGCCCTCTCGCTCCTCTTCACCATCCCGCTGTTCTATCTCTCGATGGGCCACATGATGGGCTGGCCGCTGCCCGCGTGCTTCCTCGGCATGGAAAATGCGATGACGTTCGCATTCACGCAGTTTTTGCTGCTGCTGCCCATCGTCTATATCAACCGCCAGTACTATATTGTCGGCTTCAAGACGCTGTGGCAGCGCTCGCCGAACATGGATTCGCTGATCGCACTGGGCTCCAGCGCCGCCATCGTGTACGGCATCTACGCCATCTATAAGATCGGCATCGGCTTTGGCCAGATGGACATGGACACGGTGCACACCTATATGATGGAGCTGTACTTCGAGTCCGCAGGCACGATCCTGACGCTCATCACCATGGGCAAAACGATGGAGGCCCGCGCCAAGGGAAAGACCTCCGACGCGATCACGAAGCTCATGGACCTTGCACCCAAGACCGCGACGGTCGAGCGCGACGGCGTCGAGAGCGTCATCCCCGTTGAGGAGGTCCAACTCGGCGACGTGCTGATCGTCAAGGCGGGCGAGAGCATCCCTGTCGACGGCGTCGTGCTCGAGGGAACGTCCTCGGTCGATGAATCCGCGCTGACGGGCGAGAGCATCCCTGTCGAAAAGCAGGCGGGAGATGCCGTCATCGGTGCGACCATCAACAAATCCGGCTATTGCAAGATGCGCGCGACCAAAGTCGGCGACGATACCGCCCTTTCACAGATCGTACGCCTTGTGGACGAGGCCACGAGCTCCAAAGCGCCCATCGCCAAGCTCGCCGATAAGGTGAGCGGCGTGTTCGTCCCCGTCGTCATCACGATCGCCGTCATCGCAACGGCAGCATGGCTGCTGACGGGCCACAGCGTGGAATTTGCGCTGTCCATCGGTATTTCCGTTCTCGTCATCAGCTGCCCCTGCGCGCTGGGTCTCGCCACGCCGACGGCCATCATGGTCGGCACGGGCCGCGGCGCGGTGAACGGCATCCTCATCAAGTCTGCCGAAGCGCTTGAGACGACGCACAGCGTCAACACCGTCGTGCTCGACAAGACCGGCACCATCACGCAGGGCAAGCCCGTCGTCACCGACGTCGTCGACGGCGGCATCGGCAGGGACAAACTTCTCTCCGTCGCCGCGTCGCTCGAAAAGCTCTCCGAGCATCCGCTTTCCGAGGCCATCGTGGCCGAGGCGGAGAAGGCATCGCTCACGTTCCTGTCCGTCGACAAATTTGAGCAGATCCCCGGTCAGGGCATCCGCGGCGAGGTCGAGGGCAAGCTCTGCCTTGCCGGCAACCGCCGCATGATGGAGACCAACCGCATCGAAAAGAGCGACCTGCTCGCGCGCGGCGAAGCGCTGGCCGAGGACGGCAAGACGCCGCTCTACTTTGCCCTGGACGGCAAGCTCATCGGCCTTATTGCCGTGGCCGACATCGTCAAGCCCACGAGCGCGCAGGCCATTGCCGAGCTCTCGGACATGGGCATCGAGGTCGTCATGCTCACGGGCGACAACGCCAAGACCGCCGAGGCCATCCGCCGCCAAGTCGGCGTGGACCGCGTGGTGGCCGAGGTGCTGCCGCAGGATAAGGAGCGCGAGATCCGCCGCCTGCAGGAGGGCGGCAAGAAGGTTGCCATGGTCGGCGACGGCATCAA
>DQIA01000102.1:4911-6920 GCA_003525905.1 Clostridiales bacterium | reverse complement strand
CGCCCTCGCAATGACAAATCGGGAGCCATCGCCGTTTTAGCGATAGCCTGTGCAAATCGTCAGTGCAGCGCCGGGAGCGGCATGCCGCTCCCCTACAATAAGGGTACGATCGACAGCGCGCCGCAAAAGTCAAAAAGGAGCCGCCCGGGTGGGCGGCTCCTCCCCTGCCCGCATCGGCGGACAGGGATTTTTTTGGATCAGTTCTCCGCAGTCAGATAGCGCATCAGAATGACGGCAATCTGGGCGCGGGTCGCGGTCTCCTGCGGGGCGAGGTAGGTCTTGCCGTCGCTCTCGGAGATACCGTTGATGAGGCCCTGCTCCACTGCCCACGCCATGGCGTCGGCGGCGTAATCGGAGACCTTCTCGGCATCCGGGAAACCGGCGAGCTTGCCCTCGACCTTCTCCGCCTTGGCATAGCGGAAGAGGATCGTCGCGATCTGCTCACGGGTGATCTGGTCGTTCGGGGCGAACGTCGTGGTGTTCACACCCTTGACGATGCCGTTCTCCGCTGCCCAGATGACAGCGTTCGTGTACCACTGACCGTCCGCCACGTCGGCAAACGGGTTCGTGGCCGTGCTCTCCGGCTCGCCCGCGATGCGATAGAGGATCGTCACGAGCTGGGCGCGGGTCAGGTTGCCGTCGACGTCGAACGCATCGTCCGCGACGCCGTTCATGAAGCCGTTCTTCACCATGAAGTCGACGCCGGTATGATACCAGCCATTCTCCTCCACATCGGTGAAGTTCGTGCTCGGGCAGCCTGCGGTCTTGAGGGCCTCGCGTGCGGCCGCAAGGATCTCGTCGACCTCCTCGGGCGTCTTGGCAGCCTCGATGGCGGCCTTGGCGTCCTCGATGACCTTGGCATAGTCCTCACGGGCGTGGCCGGTCAGGGTCTCGCTCTCATGCAGGAGCTGTGCCAGCTCGAAGGAGGCGGCATACTTGGAAGCGGCAAGCGCAGCTTCCTCGGCAGCCTTGCGGGCTTCCTCGGCGGCCTTGCGCTCGGCCTCTGCCTTTTCGGCAGCAGCCTGGGCCTCGGCCAGATAATCGATGAGCTCAGCCTTGATCTCAACGACCTTCTGATAGGTCTCGGCCATCTGGCGGGCATACTCGGCAGCCTCGGCGGCAGAGGCAGCAGCCTCGACCTCGGACTTCTTCGCAGCCTCGAGCGCCAGCTCGGCAGCGGCCTTTGCTTCCTCTGCGGCCTTCTGGGCATCCTCGGCAGCCTTCTTCGCGGCCTCGGCCTCAACCTTGGCGCGCTCGGCAGCTTCCTTGTCCTCGGCGCTGGAAGCAGCGGCCTCCTCGGCCTTCTTCTGAGCCTCTTCGGCTCTTGCCTTGGCGGCTTCGGCAGCAGCCTGCGCAGCCTCGGCGGCAGCCTGGGCTTCCTGTGCCTTCAGCATGCTGTCGGCAGCCTGCGCAGCGCTCTGAGCAGCCTGTGCGGCGCTCTGCGCGGAGCGGCCTGCCTCTTCCGCAGCCTTCACGGCCTCGGCGACAGCCTTGGCAGCCTCAGCGGCAGCAGCGGCGTTGTTCTCCTCGGCAGCCTTCTGGGCAGCGTCAGCGCCTGCCTTGGCCTCTTCGGCCTTCTTCTGAGCTTCTTCCGCCTTGGCCTGTGCGGCCTCGGCAGCAGCCTGCGCAGCCTCGGCAGCCTTGCGGGCCTCCTCGGCAGCGGTGTTGTCCTCGGCAGCCTTCGCAGCGGCGGCCTCAGCGGCCTCCTGCGCGGCCTTGGCGGCCTCAACGGCTTCCTCGGCAGCCTTCTGAGCGGCCTCGGCCTCTTCCTGGGCCTGCTTGGCTTCCTCAGCGGCCTTCTGGGCGATTGCCGCAGCCGATGCCGTCAGTTCCTCATACAGCTCCTCGGCAGCGAGCAGCTTTTCATAGTTCTTGACCAGTTCCTTCTGCGTGTCGGTCAGGGCGTCATAGGCGGCGCGGGCAGCCTTGATCGCGTCGCCGCTGTCGGCAGTAACTTCGCCGATGGCATCGATCAGGTCGTCCACTGCCTTTGCGGCAGCGGCGTCGAC
>DQIA01000102.1:4667-4828 GCA_003525905.1 Clostridiales bacterium | reverse complement strand
GCCGCAGTCAGCTTCTCGTAGTTCTTGACCAGTTCCTTCTGCGTGTCGGTCAGGGCGTCATAGGCGGCGCGGGCAGCCTTGATCGCGTCGCCGCTCTCAAGCGTGACCTCGCCGATGGCGTCGATCAGGTCATCCACAGCCTTTGCGGCAGCGGCGTCGAC
>DQIA01000102.1:0-4590 GCA_003525905.1 Clostridiales bacterium | reverse complement strand
GCCGCAGTCAGCTTCTCGTAGTTGTCGACAAGCACCTTCTTGGCCTCGGGCAGCTTGTCATAGGCGGCGCGGGCAGCGTCGATGGCGTCGCCGCTGTCGAGCGTGACCTCGCCGATGGCGTCGATGAGCTCCTTGACCGCAGCGACAGCGGGGTCGTCCGGGGCCTTGAGCACGTGGATCGTCAGCATGGCCTTCGTGGCGGTGCCTTCGACCTCGCCCTCGAAGTTCACGTCGCCGACATTGGCCAGCTCGGCAGCCGTGATGGCGGGCCAGGTGACCTTGACGGTCTGGTTGTCAAATGCGCCGTTGTTGTAGCCGACCTTCACGGTCTTCGGCAGCGCCGGGACGATACCCTGCATCGTCGTGACCTCAACGGGCTCGACGCTCGTGATGGTGGCCTTGTCCATGTCGCTGCGGACATAGATCGTGCAGGTGGTCATCTTGCCGGTGGAGTTGTTCACGCCGCGGAGCTTGACCTCGCCGTCGGTGGCGATCATGTCAGCCGTCAGGGTCTCCCAGGTAACGGGGACGCTGATGAGCGCGCCGTCCGAGGTGACTGCCGTGACGTTGGAGGGCAGCGTGGGCATGACGCCGGGCTTCGTGGCGAGGAAGACCTCGTTCAGGGAAGCGACGTCAACGGAGGAATAGACCTTGAAACGGTAGATGCCGTTTGCTTGCGCGCCGGAACGGACGGTCACATACAGGCGCAGGCGGGTGGTGGTAACGCGGTCGAATTCAATGCGGTTGTACTTGTTCTTTGCAATGCTGCTCTCGAACGGGGTGGTGATGTTGACATCCTGCCACGCGCCGTTGGCATCGAGGTACTGCATGCGCAGCTTGGACGGGACCTGCGTTCCGCCGCCGTCGTCATACCAATAGATGTCCGCGCCGCCGACGGTCACGGCCTCATCCCAGGTATAGCCGACATAGTGCTCGGAGCCGGCGCTCTGAGGCCAGTTGCCCCAGCCCTTGCCGGCGCCCACGTTGGAGCTGGTCGGCTCGAAGCTCGGGTTGTTGATGCCGTTCAGGTTCTCCCAGCTGGAGGTGTAGTCACTTTCGACGGAAGCGGCGTCCGGAGCGACGTCCTCACCGAGGCCGCCCGCAGCGCCCTTCTTCAGGGTGACGGTCAGCTCGGCAGTCGCGCTCAGCTCGCCGTCACTGACGGTGAAGCGAACGGTGTACTCGCCTTCCACGGAGCCGGAGATGGTCGTGGTGGGCTTGTTGGCGCTGCTCAGGATAACCTCGGCGCCCTCCGGAGCGGAGACAAGCTCCCAGGCGTAGCTCATGTCCTTGTCATAGGGCAGGCCGTCGTCGGTGCAGGTCGCCTTCAGGGTAGTGTAGAGGTTACCGGTCATGGAGGTGTCTTCCGCGAGCTTGACGGACGGAGCCGTGTTCTGCGCGGGATGATCGCGGTCGCCGCCCTCGTTGAAGAGCTGGATCTCGGTCACGGCAGTGAAGCCCTTGTCCTTGTTGGTGAAGGTGAAGCGGAACTGATCCGTCTCGACCGGTGCGAAGTACACGGCGTTGTAGTTCGCGCGCGGAGCGGACGGGGTACGGGTCTGCTGCCGGACGGCCTGCCAGGCCTCGCCGTCCCAGTACTCGACTGCGAACTTGGAGGGCTCGGAGTAGCCGTTGGTCTGACGGTCGTTGTAGAAGTACAGCGTCGCCATGTCCACGGTCTGCTTGGAGGAGAGCTTCAGCGTCAGGCTGTCGCGCTCGTTCACGCTGCCGTAGTTGCCCCAGAACGGCATATCGACGGTCGTGCCGTCCACAACTGCCTGCGGATCGGGAGCTGTCTCATTGACGGCCTTGGACGTGGAGTCGCTGCCGTCAGCGCGGTGCTTTTCTGCCCAGGACGCGGCGCGGGCCTTGTCCGGGGTGAAGGTGGCGGTGACCTCCGCGCCCTCGGCGAGGTTCGTCATGCCGTGCACGCCGGACTTCTCCAGCATGTTGAGGACCTTCTCCTCGGTGATGGCGGTGTTCATCGCGGTGGGGATGGCAGCGCCGCCGTTATTGGTGACGATCTCGACAGCGCCGTCGGGGAAGGAGATTTCCTTCGTGGCGGAGTCATAGACGACATGGGCCAGATCCTTCAGGGTGAAGGCCAGCGTGCCGTCGATGTACAGGGAGTAGCCCTCGGGGCACTCGTTGTACCAGGTCTTGCCGTCGTCCGGCTTATCCCACACGACCGTCAGGTCATGACCATGATAGCGGGCGTTGTTGACCATGAAGTGGTCATAGGAGAAGTCGATCGGGCTCAGCTCGATCTTTTCATCGGAACGCGGCTGGATACCGGCCATGTCCTCGATGAAGAGGTAGGTGTAGTTGCCGAGGATGTTGTGGTAGATCCAGGAACGATAGTAGTTCTCATAGGTTCTGCCGTCGATGTTGTGGAACTCGTTGTTGTTCGGATAGCGGACGTCGCCTGCATCGGGGTAGACGTTCCATGCCATCCACTCGGCCATCATGGCGAGCATGTCGTCGGTGATGTAGGTCTGCTCCTTGTCATAGGTACGCAGAGCGGACTCATACAGACGGAGCTGCACGGTGAAGTTGATGTTCGAGAAGTTGTTCGAACCGCTGACCTCCTGGTTGTGGACCTGGTTGGCGGTGTAGAACGGGAAGATCGGGAACTCCTTGCCGTTGGAGAAGGCCTTGAGGGCTTCCTTGTACTTCGTGACGGAAGCGGCATCGTCGGGGACGAGGCCCACGGCAAAGTAGTTGTAGTTGTTGGACTCGGTGTACTTGACGAGGTTGGGCTGGTTAGCGTTATGCTGTGTGCCGGTCGGACGGACGGCATAGGTCTCGAACTTCTTGCACTCCTCGCACCACATGAGCTCGAGGACGTCGGCCTTGATCTTGTCGGCCAGATCGCGGTAATACTTGGCCTGCTCGGTGTTGCCCAGCTGCTCATAGAGCTTCGCGGCGGCGTCGGCAGCGGCCCAGACGTAGGCGTTTTCGCCGTGTGCCTTCCAGGTGCCGGTGCCGGGAGCATGCATGGAGATGGTATCGGCGTCGTTGCCGGTCATGTAGTTGTTGCGGTAAGCGATGAGGTCGCGGCCCTCGATGTGATTGCCGTAGTGGTCGAGCTGACCGGTGGCGTCATGGCCGAAGTAGTACGCGAAGTTCTCCGCGACCTCTGCGCCGCCGCCGATGACGTTGAACGCCTCATAGCCGGCCTCAGCCAGATACTGACCATAGTGGTTGTTCCAGTTGTTGCGGTTTCCGGGGTTATCAAGGAAGGCGCTGCTCTGCGAGGAGTTGCCCGCGGACAGCAGCTGGCCATAGGCCAGATACGGAGAGCGGAGCCACTTCGTATCCTGCAGGTGCATCGGCTGCGTCAGGATGATGGCGTTGTTGTAGCCGAGGACGCCCTCGATGGTGACGGGGTACTGATAGTCATAGCCGGGGATGTTGGCATCGAGCGAGTTGAAGCGCTCCAGCCACCAGCGATAGTCGATCGCCTTCTGGACGGCCTTCTTCGGCACGTCGATGTAGGGCAGGTTCTCCGCCCAGTAGAGGTTGTATTCCGCCTTCTGCGCACGGACAGCCTCAAGGTTTCCGAGGCCTGCGAAGCGGAGGTACTGCTCGGTGGACTCCGGGATCTCTTCCGTCGTAAAGGCGATGACGACCTTCAGCTCCACACTGCCGCCCGCGGGGACGGTGACGTCGCGGGACAGCCAGCAATAGTCGTCGGACGAAGCGGCCTCGAAACCGTCGCCGGTCATGCGGGCATAGATGGTAGTAAGGCCTGCAGGGGAAGAGCAGGTGCCGGTCAGCTCTGTCTGCTCTGCACCATTGACCGTGACCTTGCCGGGCTCCGTCGCAAAGATGGAGTCCGCTGCCACCGTAATTGCCTGATCCTCTGCGGATTTGTTGGTCAGCGTCATCGTCGTGACGGCGACGTTCTCCTGATGGATGAACTTCACGACATCCAGCGTCAGGTTGCTGCCGACAGAGTAGGTGCTGGACCAGTTACTCGGCGCATTGACGCGTTTGCTGGTGTCTTCCTTCGTGGTCAGGCTGCCGTCGGCGTTCGAGAAGAGAACGCGGACCAGATCGCCCCGGCCAAGCGGCTGATGATAGGCGGTGTTGCCGCCGAAGCCGATGACGGACGGGCTGCTCGTGTACATATACAGCGCGCGGCCGCGGGTCAGGAAGGTGTTGCCGTCGGCGTTGCCGTTCGAACCGGCGTTGCCGTTGCAGACGCCCTCACGGGCGAGGATGCGGTCCATATAGAAAGAGTCGCCGCCATTGGCAAGATCCTGCTTATAGATCGCCATCATGATGTCCTTTTCGGAATAGGACACACCGAGCTTCGACAGGTCATAGACCTCGTCAAGAAGCTCTGTGTTCTTGAATGTGGGGTAGCCGATGTCCAGCGCTGCGGGTGCTTCTGCGGCAGATGCCTTCAGAACGCCAGCCGGGAGCAGCGAGAGTACAACAGCCAGCACAAGCAGTGCAGAAAGCAGCTGTTTCACATGCTTCATGGTTTATTGTTCCTCCCAAGTTCGATTTTCGAGCATATTGTTTGTCTGGGTCCAATTGCTAGGAAATGCTGGGGGGCTCCCCATGCGGCTTCGGCCGCAT
>DQIA01000002.1 GCA_003525905.1 Clostridiales bacterium | reverse complement strand
CCGTCCTCGAAGCCCGTGACGATGCCCTTCTGCTGGGCCCATGCCACGGCCTCGCCGTACCACTCGTTCGCCGGGACATCCGGGAAGGCGTTCGTCGCGCTGACCTTGTCGCCGGAGAGGCGATAGAGGACCGTGGCGACCATGGCGCGGTTGAGGGTGGTATCCGGCTCAAACTTCCCCTTGCCCATGCCGTTCGTGAGGCCAGTCTCGAGGACATAGTCCACGCTCTCGTGGTACCAGCCCTTGTCCGGGCGGTCCGTGAAGGCTCTGGACGGGCAGTTGTCGGAGTTGGCCGGGATCGTGCGGGTCTCAGTCGCGCCGCAGCCGGAGCAGGTGCGCGTCTGCTTGCCCTCGTGGAAGCAGCCCGCAGGCTCCGTGGTCTCCCACGCGCCCCAGGTGTGGGTGTGCGGTGCGGAGATCTCGTGGATATCCGCGCGGTCGCGCACACGCAGGCGGGCGAAGATGGCGCTGTCGGCGCTTTCTTCATCGACGTCGCGGGAGCCGATGCCGATGCCGCTGACGGTCATGCCGACCGTGAGTTTGTCGAGGCTCGTGTCCGTGCTCGTGATGTATCCGTTGATGAACAGGAGAGCCGTGCCGGTCTCATCCTGCACATAGATCTTGTCAACGACGCCTGCCGTCTTGTGGATCTCGGTGATCTTGCCCTCGACGCGCATCAGGTTGCCGATGTTCTCGTCCGCCATCGCGGCCTTCGCCGTGACGAGCTGCGGCTCGAGCGGGGTGATATCGTCGGAGATGATCTCGATGCTGCCATTGTAATCGCTGCTTAGGTTCAGCTCGATCTCGCCGCAGTAGTAGGTCACGCCGCCGTGGACGCGGACCTTCATGCCCTCGGCATAGTTGCCCGCGACCGGGAAGACGTTGATGCCGCGCGTGTCGTCCTGCACATAGATGCAGTCGAAGAACGCAGTGTTCTTGTCATAGCCGGAGGCATTGGCCGTGACGGTGCCCTCGACCGTGAATTCTTCCTTCTCCGCAGCCTTGTGAACATCCGCGATCTTCGTGACGGTCTCGGCGGGCTTCAGGGAGTTGAGGATGTTGCGCAGGATGAAGCGGTTGGCATAATCCTGATCGCTCTTGATGTCGTAGTTGCTGAAGAACGTCACGCCGGAGGTGATGACCCAGCCGCCGCCGGGCAGATCCTCGTAGGTCATGACATTGACGTCGCCCTTCTTGACGGTCACGCGGCCGTCGACGGACTCGTCGTACTCCGGCACAAAGGAGCTGCCGTCAAAGTAGCCGTCGTAGTGCGTGCCCCAGGTGCTCTGGTAGCCGCGCACGAGGACCTGCACCTTGCTCTCGTCGAGGACCTCGACCGGGCCGCCGTTGTAGAGCTGGAAGCCGGTCTGGTTGTCCGTCGCGGGAGTGGTGCCGAAGGCGTTCGAGGACGTGTAGGCGCCCGCGGTGAACGGATGCCCGGTGTTGAAGTTCTCCTTGGAGGAGAGGTAGAGACGGTAGGCCTCGTTCGCCTTCAGGTCATTGTCGACGATGATGCCGTTGACAATGCGGGAGTGTGCACCGATGGCGGTGAGCAGGGCGTTGGAGTTCTCGGCGCAGTTGTCATACTTGTTGTCGCGGTCGGACTTGGAGCAGAGGATGACCTTGCCGCCGTTGTCCGTGTACTGCTTCAGCGCGGCGATCTCGGCCTCGGTGTACATTGTGGCCTTGGCCGTGTTGCGGCGGTACGGGACCGTCAGAACGAGGAGGGTATAGTTCTTCAGGTTGTCATAGGTGAACTGACCGGCCTCGATGTAGCTGCACTTCACGCCGTTGTCGGCACAGAAGCTGATGAAGTTGCCGGCGCTTCCGGCATAGTCGCCGGAGAGGTAGTAGTTGTCGTGGCCGTGGTCGACGCCGACGTTGATGAGGTCGGCCGCGTCATAGACCTTGAGCTCCAGCGTTGCGGCACACTGGAATTCCTCGCCCTCGTAGGTGCCGGTGTAGAGCACGCGCAGGGTCTGCGCACCGGCGGCGGTGGGCTTGAACGTGAAGGAGAACGTCTCCTTCTGGTCCGGAGCCAGCGTCTTGGCCGGGGTCTGGGTCTCGACGGTCGTCGTCGTGCCGCCCGCCGTGACGGTCAGCTCGACCTTGCTGATCTGGTAGTTCGCGGTGGCCGCGTTCGTGATGGTGGAGGTGATGGTCTCAGAGGTGCCGACCGTGCTCAGGGCGGTGCTGTTCTTCAGATCCGCCGTGATGGGCGTGGCCTCGCCGACCCAGACCGGAGCGGTCACGGCGATGTCGCCGTCGGCCTGCGTGACCTTCAGGTAGTAGTAAGGCTCGGTGTTCGGCAGCTCGGCGTCGAGCTCATAGGTCGAGCCGGAGATCTCGAACGTCTTGACGGTGATGCCGTTCGCGCCGATGACCTCGACCTTGCCCAGCTCCTCGCCGTCGGGGTCGGCGATGCTCGCCTTGACGCGGACGGTGTCGAGCTTCTGACCGTCCTCGAGCGGGATGATGCCGCCCATGAGGGTATCGTTCAGATAATAGTAGATCGCGAGGTTCTGGTCCTCGGTGGAGTAGACGCGGCGCTCAGCCATGGCGGCATAGAGGCCGGCCTCCGTGAAGTCGTCGGTCACGATGACGTCGCGGCAGGTGTTGGAGTCGCCCCACTTGCCCTTGTGGTTATCCTGGTTGTTCGTCGGCGCGACATGCCAGCCCTTGGACAGAGCCTTGTCATACTCGGAGTAGCTCGGCCAATAGGAGCTGCCGCCGACTGCGCCTTCGCCGTTGCCGACCTCGACGAGGTTCAGAACGACGTCGCGCGACGGGGTATAGCCCGCGAAGTCATCGAACGTGCCGAACGTCGTGCCCGGATGGTTGAACTGGGAGACGACCGGAGCATTTTCGAGCCACTTCGTCTTCACGCCAGCCGCGACGGCTTCGCCGTTGACATCGAGGCCCTTGTTCGCGTTGACCATCAGGTCGTTATACAGGTGCATGCCCGCATAGCTGTTGCTCTTCTCATTGAGCTCGCCGTTATTGCGGGAAACGATGCCGTAGGTGTTGAAGGTGTTCGTGTGGCCGGGGCCGCCGGACCACGTCATCTCGTAGCCGTAGGCGGCGATGAAGTCCGTGGACAGGGCGTTGTACTTCTCGGCCGTCTTCTTGGCCTCTTCCCACTTCGTCATGGTGCCGTCCGCGGTCTTTTCGAGCGAGGACAGGTCGTAGTAGCTCGTCTTCGTGGCGGAGCTCTTCGTATCGAAGTAGTTCGAGTGGTCCGTGACGATCAGGAAATCGACGTCCTTGGCCTGCATGGCATGCTCATAAGCGTCCTCGAGCGTGCCAGCGCCGTCGGAATACTCCGCCGTGTGGGAGTGCATCTGGCCGAAATACAGGCTGAGGCCGGATTCGCCGACAAAGAACGACCAGATCTTTTCGGCCTTCTTGCCGTCCTTGCGGGTCACGCTCAGCTCGACGACGTACTTGCCGTCTGCCAGATCCTTCGCCGGGGTGTAGGTGAGCCTGCCGTCCTTCAGAACGGGCGTGACGCTCTCGCCGTTGAGCTTCATGGAGAACGTCGGGCCTTCGCCGAGGTTGGCGGCGACTGCGCCGATCTCCGGGCGCTTGTTCGCGCCGGTGGCTTCGTTGGCCGCAGGCATGACGTTCGTCAGCACCGGCTCATCGAGGACCTGCACGGTCGTCTCGCCGGAATAGGTCATGCCGAAGCTGTTCTTTGCGCTGGCCGTGAGCTTCAGGCTCGTCTGGCCGGACAGGGCGGCCATCGGGACGGTGTAGGTGTAGACCTTGCCCTCGACGGAGCCGGCCGTCAGGGTGACGGCTGCGCCGGTCGTCTGATACTGCACGGTCATCTCCGTGATGTCGGACAGGTCGTCCAGTGTGACGGAGAACGTGTAGTCCAGGCCCTGATAGGCGTCGGCCGCCTTGAAGGAGACCTTCGGGTTCAGAACATAGCCGATGTTCAGCTCGTCCTGCACAGGGTAGAACTTCATGGCAAACAGCTCGAGGCTGCCGTTGTAGGTCCAGCCGCTGAAGCCGTTGCTGAAGTACTCGATGCACACCTTTTTGTTATTGTACTTTGCCGTCTTGTTATAGATGATGTAGCCCTCCGACTTCTTCTCGAGCGTCCACTTCGTGTAGTCGCTCTCGACGGTGTCGAAGTACAGGCACTCTGCGTTCGAGCCGTCGGACTGGTTCTCGGACGTGCGCAGGAACTTGCCCTGATTTTCGAACGTGTAGTAGGTGCCGTCGGTGTGAACGGTGAAGATGAGGCCGCCGTTGCCGACCTCGATGCCGCTGCCCTTCGGCGTGGCTTCGACGCCCGTCAGTGAGGGGGCGGTGGTGTCATCCGTCTGCGGGCCCATGACGGCGCCCGCGTTGTCGTTGTAGATCACGACGGTCTGGCCGTCCTTCGGCAGCTCGCCGGCCTCGGGGCGCGTGCCGATGTAGCCGTCGTTGTCCGGGTCCGCCGTGCCGTCCACGGAGAAGAAGCGGAAGACGTAAATGCTCCAGTCGTTCTTGTTCGGGTTGTACGTCCAGGCCTTAAAGGAAGTATAGAACTCCAGGAAGATCTCGTAGTTATTGTACTTGACCTCGGCGCTGGCGATGGAGAAGCCGTCGTAGTCCTTACCTGCGTCGGCGATCTTCCACTTCGAGCTCATGGAGGAGCCGGACTTCGGCTCGTTCTCGAACGTGAGCTTTTCGGCGCTGTCCACGGTCAGATACTGGCCGCCGCACGTCAGGTAGTAGGTGCCGTCCGAGTTCTTCACGGCCTGATAGGCGCCTGCGCCCGTCTGCACGGTCAGGTTTGCAGACTCCTCGGAGCCGGAAGCGGCCGAGACGCCGACTGCGCCGCCGGATGCCTCCGGCGAGAACACGCCGCCTGCGGGCGCGCTGTAGATGACGAACGACTGCCCGCTCTCCGGGATGCCGTCGATGGGCGTGGCCGTGAAGCGCTCCTTCGCAGCCGATACGGCGGGCAGCATCGTCAGGGCCATTGCCAGCACGAGCAGCACCGCCATGACCCGACTGAGGTGTTTCCTCATTAGATTATCCTCCTTTTCTGTCCCCCCTGCATATGCAGAGGGCAGTATGATGAGTTTATGATACCATACTTTCTCTGCGATTGCCATAGAAAACAGGATGCTCATACGGAGATTTTACTTTTTTCGGCAGAATTGCCAAAGATATGACGTCTTATTACGCTTTTTGATCCCGCGTCTCATACAGCCCGCAGGGTTGACAGCCCATGGGCCGGACGGTATAATAGAATCGTTAATAAACATTTTCGGAGGTTGCCCCCATGAAGAAGCTCACCCTGCCGCGTCTGGCCTCTGCCGTTCTGGGCGCACTGTTTTTCCTTGCTGCCTGTATCGTGCTCGCCGTCCGGCTCGTCCGCGGCGAGGCCGGGCTGACGGACGCCGCCGCCCTTGTGCTCACGGCCTGCGGCGGCGCGGCATTGACCGTGCTGGCGCTGCGCTCCCGCGCGCCAGGCCTGCGGCGCAGCCTGTGGGTGCTGCTGGCGGCGG
>DQIA01000057.1:5025-59487 GCA_003525905.1 Clostridiales bacterium | reverse complement strand
CTGATGATGGAGAATATGAACCAGTTCCCGATCACCGGAGCCAACCCCTTCAACATCATCGAGCCGTAACGGCTTCGCGGGGCGGTCCGTGGGAAGACCGCCCCGCTCGAGAAAAAACAGCAAGATGCTTTCAACGCAAATCAAAAGCTGTCTGTTTCTGTTGGGAACAGACAGCTTTTGCAACCGTACGGTTGCCCTGCACACCCGAATCTGTCAGCCAACAGCAAAAATTAGAATTACTTCCTTATCACTGTTAAGCCAACGGTTTCCGGTTTTTTTGATTCTGCTGTTTCCTTCTTTCCACGGAGCACTATTCACACGGAGCACTATTCAATAGAGGCATTGATTTTTGGGGATGAGACGCTTGTCTGAACCGTGCCTTTTCATCGCTCATTTCATCGCATCTGGAGCGCATCCATGCGCGATGCTCTGATGACCGAACGCAGTGGCCCCGCCTGCATCATCCTGCGCAGGGTAAAAAAAGCGGGCGGCTTGTGAAAAGCCCCTTCGGACCTTCTCACAAGCCGCCCCGATTTGGCGTCCCAGAAGAGATTCGAACTCCCGACCCCACGCTTAGGAGTTCAAAAAATCTCGTTTTTAACCGTGTACCTGTGTGTTCTGTAATGTCCGAAAAGCCTTGGAATATCAAGGATTCTGGATGATTTGAGTTCCTTTGAAAATCAGTGCGTTTCCCTCAATATCCTGCTAATTTTCGCGCCATATTGCAAAAGTATTAGCAGAATAATTTGGGGATGGAAAAGCGTTCAACTGAAAATGTGAACCGTGTGTCCTCTTGTGTCCTACCGTAAAACGACCGTCTGTGTAAAAGCAAGCGGTCGTTTTGCTTCTCTACATAGCCGTCTGCGTCGCCGCAGGCGGCTAAATTTATGCAAAGGAGGAAACCCATATGGCAAATTGCAAAGTGATCGCAGTGACGAACCAAAAGGGCGGCGTGGGCAAAACTACGACCACCGCTAACCTCGGCATCGGGCTTGCCCATCAGAACAAGCGGGTGCTGCTTATTGATGCAGATGCGCAAGGCTCTTTGACTCTCTCCCTCGGCTATCCGAAGCCGGATGAGCTGCCCGTTACGCTGGCGGACATCATGCAGAATGTGATCGACGATACCCCCATCCCGGACGGCTGCGGTATTTTGCATCACGGTGAGGGCGTTGACCTGCTCCCTGCAAACATTGAGCTGTCCGGCATGGAGATCCGGCTGATCAACGCCATGAGCCGGGAAAGCGTACTGCGGACATATATCAATGCGGTCAAGCCCCATTACGACTATATCCTCGTTGACTGTATGCCGTCGCTTGGTATGATGCCGATCAATTCACTGGCCGCAGCGGACAGCGTGATCATCCCGTCCCAGCCGTCGTATCTCTCGGCCAAAGGGCTTGACCTGCTGATGCAGTCCATCGCAAAGGTCAAGAGGCAGATCAACCCGAAACTGAAAATCGACGGCATCCTGTTCACGATGGTGGACAGCCGTACCAACGAGGCCAAGGAGATCATCGCATCTCTGTGTGCCCACTACGGCGAAAAGATCCGGGTATTCGGGACGGAGATCCCCTTTTCCGTCCGAGCCGCAGAAACCAGCGGCCGGGGCAAGAGCATTTTTGCCCACGACAAGAACGGCAAGGTCGCCGCCGCATACCGCTCGCTGACGAAGGAGGTGTTGGAGCTTGAGCGCAAAACCGAGAGATTTAGGGATGACACCGCTCGATGACCTGTTCTCCACCGACGAGAGCCGTGCGGAAGCGCAGCTTGAAAAGGTCGTTACGCTGAACCCCGCCGACATCTCCGACTTTCCCAACCATCCGTTCAAGGTCAAGCAGGACGAGGCTATGGCGGAGATGGTAGACAGCGTAAAGCTGTATGGCGTGTTGGCACCCGCCCTTGTCCGCCCCAAGGCTGACGGCGGCTATGAAATGGTAGCCGGTCATAGGCGAAAATGCGCGGCGACGCTGGCGGGGATCACCGAAATGCCCTGCATCGTCCGCAACCTCACCGATGATGAAGCGACGATCATCATGGTGGACAGCAATTTGCAGCGAGAAACGATCTTGCCGTCCGAAAAGGCATTCGCCTACAAGATGAAGCTGGAAGCCATGAAACGGCAAGGTCAGCGGTCGGATTTAACTTCGTCACCACTGGTGTCGAAGTCCCGCAGCAACGAGGAATTGGGTCAGAAGAACGGTGATAGCCGAGAACAAGTCAGACGCTTTATCCGCCTGACCGAGCTGATCCCATCGGTGCTTGACATGGTGGACAGCGGCAAGATCGCTTTCCGTCCCGCCGTGGAGCTTTCCTACCTTTCCAAAGAACAGCAACAGAGCCTATACGACACGATGGAGTGTGAGGACTGCACGCCGTCGCTGGCACAGGCCATCAAAATGAAAGAGTTCAGCCGGGATGGGAAACTGACGGAGGAAGTCATCCTCTCTATTATGCAGGAGGAAAAACCGAACCAGCGAGAGCAGTTCAAAATGCCGAAAGAGCGTATCAGCAAGTATTTTGCTCCGGGGACGCCCGCACAGAAAATTGAAGATACCATCATCAAGGCATTGGAATTGTACCGCAGGCGGGAGCGCCAGCGGGATATGGAACGATAGTTACTACCAAGGGGCAGCCATACCCATTTTCAATGGATGTACGGCTGTGTCGGCGTGTTCCCCCTCTCCACACCTCACCCCCTCGAAACTACCTGTACTTCCCGAAAAAAGAGATAGTACAGCGGCGGCAGCTTTGCAGTTTTCGGCAGCGATCCGTACAATGAAAAGGCAAAGGAGGTTTGCGCATATGAAAAACGCAAGGATCATCGCCGTTTTAGTGCTGCTGGCACTTTCTCTTTCGGGCTGTGCAAATGTGGATCGCTCCGAGGTGTCTGCGCCATCTTCGCAGGAAACGGTTATGGCCGAGCCTGCACAAAGCACCGTACCGCAGGAGCAAGCAACGGTTTCTGTTTCGGGAAGTACAGAGGTTCCCGCAGAAATCACAGCAGAACCCGAACCCGTAGAAACAAAGCCGGAGGTTTCAACCCCCGCCAAAGAGGAAACGCCGCCGACCGTCAGCAGCCCTACAGAAACTACCCCGCCGAAAGCATCCGAACCCGAACCACCGACAGAACCAATGGCAACACAGCCACAGGAGCCTGAATCGCCCGCCGAAGAAGAACCCACAGAGCCGGCATTTGACATTCAGACTTGGATCGACTATGCCAAGGCTTATGCCGAAAGCATAGGGCTGCGGATGGAAAGCTCGGCGGTGGATTGTTGGGACAACCCTATTTCGGTAGGTACGCACTGTTCCTATCTGGAACGGGACATTCAAAGCAGGCTGAACCGATACGCCCGTGACGAGGATATAACCGATGTGTGGATATGGGCGGAGGCACGCTCCGACGGGAAATACGACCTGTATATCGGTTATGCCTGAAAACCAAATATTTACCGAGAAACACGGTGCGTTTTTTCATTTCAAGGAGGTCACTCAATGAAAACGCAGAAATTCAAACGAACGCTGTCGCTGTTTCTTGCGATGCTGATGTGCGTTACCACGCTGTTTGGCATGGGAACGACCGCATTTGCCGCAGAAGAAACCGACGAAGTATATCTTATCTCCTATCCCCGTGACGGCGACGCTAACTACGGCGGCGAATGGGGACACAACAGCCTGAGCTTTATGAACGGCTGGTCTACGGCAACATCCCGTTTTACGACGATCCGAGCAATGGGGTCGTATGAGGGCAATATCTGCTACTGCATCGAACCCGGCGTGCCGCAGCAGACGGGCAACACCTTTACGAAAAAGGGCGAGGATTTCTGGGACTACTATCCGTCGTTTTACAACAGCACGATTTCGCCCGATGATATTAAGCTGTTCATCGGCCGTATCTTTCAGTACGGCTATACGGGGACGATCTCGACCTCTTGGCGTTCGCAGAACGAGGGCGGCGACAAGCTGGCTCATGCGGTCGCCACGCAGCTTCTGATCTGGGAAACCGTCGTCGGTGAGCGTGACGCTGACTTTGGCAAGGTAAGTACGGGAGGCAAAAACGCCATCACGGAGCAGATCTGCACAAGCCACCCGCTGTACAGCCAAATCATGAGCTACTGCGATTCCATTGCGGCAAGCGTACAGAAGCATTCCAAAGTGCCGAGCTTCTTTTCCAAATCCGCAGGAAAAGCGCAGAATATCGAGCTTGCATGGGACGGCGAAAAGTACACTGCCACACTTACCGATACAAACAATGTCCTTTCCGATTACCTGTTTTCCGCAAGTGTTCCGGGGATTCGTTTTTCCGTAAACGGAAACAAGCTGACCATTACAGCAGATACAGCTCCCGCTGACACAGTAACGATCACAGCCGAAAAGAGAAATTCTCAGCGGCGCGGCGTGATCACTTGGACGGACGGCGTTTACGGCCCGAACGGAAAGCTGCAAGATACCGTCACCTATGCGCAGACGGTGAACGATCCCGTAAAGGGCTATCTGAACATCAAGGTCAGCTACGGCAGTGCCAAAATCGTCAAGACCAGCGAGGACGGCAAGGTAGAGGGCATTTCCTTTACGATCACCGGCAACGGTGTGAACAAGACCGTTACGACGGGCGCAGGCGGTATCATTCAGATCGACAACCTTGCCCCCGGCGTTTACACCGTCACCGAGCAGAACTACGACAAATATGAACCACAGGAGGTGCGCCGTGTCACCGTCGTCAGCGGTCAGGTGACAACGGTCAATTTCAATAATACCTTGAAGCGCGGCACGCTCATCGTGACCAAGACCTCCGAGGACGGCTTGAACGAGGGCGTGAAATTCCACCTCTACGGCACTTCGCTTTCAGGGCTTGCGGTGGATGAATACGCCGTGACCGACAGCGCAGGCAAAGCCGTATTTTCTGATGTGCTGATCGGCACAGGCTACACGCTGGAGGAAGTTGATACGGCGATCCGCTATGTCGTCCCCGCAAATCAGACGGCGGCGGTGGAATGGAACACCGTCACGAACAAGAGCTTCACGAACATTCTGAAAAAGTGGAATGTCACTGTCACCAAGAGCGATGCCGAAATGGGTCTGCCGCAGGGTGACGCCACTCTTGCCGGTGCCGTCTACGGCATCTATAAGGGCGACCAGCTTGTAGACACCTACACCACCGACGCCAACGGGCAGTTCACTACAAAATACTATGTCTGCGGGGACGACTGGACCATCCGTGAGATCACGCCCTCGGAGGGCTATCTGCTGGACAGCAGCGTTTATCCCATTGGCGCAGAGGCGAAGAACTATGCCGTGGAATACAACACCACGGCAAACGATGTGACCGAGCAGATCATCAAGGGCAGAATCGCCATCATCAAGCACACCGACGACGGCGAAACGCAGCTTGAAACACCGGAGGCCGGAGCGGAGTTTGCGGTTTTCCTGAAAGCCGCAGGCTCTTATGACAACGCCAAGGCATCCGAGCGTGACTATCTGACCTGTGATGAAAACGGCTATGCGGCCACAAAAGACCTGCCCTACGGCATCTACACGGTGCATCAGGCCAAGGGTTGGGACGGCCGTGAGCTGCTTGCCGATTTCGATGTGTATATCGCCAAGGACGGGCAGACCTATCGCTACCTTGCAAACAACCGCAATTTTGAAAGCTATATCAAGATCGTCAAGGTGGACGCTGAAACAAGCAAGGTCATTCCGCTGGCAGACGCAGGCTTCCGGCTTTACCGCCCGGACGGGTCGCTCATCACGCAGACCTTCACCTATCCCGAAGTGACCACCATCGACACATTCTACACGAACAGCGAGGGCTATCTCATTACGCCCGAAAAGCTGGAGTACGGCAAGGGCTATTCGCTGGTCGAGGTTTCTGCGCCCTACGGCTACACGCTCAGCGGCGAACCTGTATATTTTGATGTGACCGCCGACAATGCCACGGAGGAAAACGCCGTTACGGTGGTCGAGGTCATGAAACCGAACACGGCGCAAAAGGGCGTGATCCGGATCAGCAAGAGCGGCGAGGCCTTTTCTTCCGTCACCGAGGCGGACAGCATCTACCAGCCGGTGTTTGCGGTCAAGGGGCTTGCGGGCGCAGTCTATGAGATCACCGCTGCCGAGGACATCATCACGCCGGACGGCACGCTCCGCTATGCGGCCGGAGAGGTCGTTGATACCGTGACCACCGATGAAACGGGACTTGCCGAAAGCAAGCCGCTGTATCTCGGCAAATACGAGGTCAGGGAGATCACAGCCCCCACCGGCTATGTACTGAATACCGAAGTCCACACGGCAGAGCTTGTCTATGCCGGGCAGGAGGTCGAGATCACCGAAACCGCCGCCGACTTCTGCAACGAACGGCAAAAAGCCGCCGTTTCGCTGGATAAGGTCTTGGAGCAGAATGAGCAATTCGGCATTGGCATGAACGGCGAGATCACCGCCGTGACCTTTGGTCTGTTCGCTGCCGAGGATCTGACCGCCGCGGACGGCAGCATCATTCCTGCGGACGGTCTGCTTGAAATCCTCTCGGTGGACGAGAACGGTCACGCCGTCTGCAAAACCGATTTGCCGTTTGGCAGCTACTATCTCAAAGAGCTTTCCACCGATGGACACTATATCCTCTCCGATGAGAAGTACCCCATCGTCTTTGACTACGCCGGGCAGGACACGGCGCTGGTGGACATCAAGGCAAACGGTGGCGCACTCATCGAAAACAAGCTGCTCTACGGCGAGATCCACGGACTGAAAAAGGACGAGGACGGCAGCGGTCTTGCCGGTGCGCTGATCGGGCTGTTCCGTGCGGACTGCACCGAATTTACGAGCGAAACCGCCATTCTGACTGCCACCTCTGCCGAGGACGGCAGCTTTTCTTTTGCCCGTGTGCCTTATGGTAACTGGATCGTGCGGGAGATCGAAGCCCCGACCGGCTTTGTGCTGTCGGATGAAACCTTTGCCGTGACGGTGGATAAGGACGGCGCAGTCATTGAGGTTGAAATCGAAAACACCCGCATCCGCGGTACGGTGCAACTCACGAAAGTCGATAAGGACTATCCCGACAACAAGCTGTCCGGTGCGGAATTTGCCGTTTACCGTGACAGCAACGGAAACAAGGCGCTGGATGCCGACGATGAACTGCTCGGTACGCTCACCGAAACCGGCATCGGCGTTTATGAAATGTCCGATTTGCTCTACGGCGGCTATTATGTCAAAGAAACGAAAGCGCCGGAGGGCTTCTATTTGGACGATAACGCCTACTATTTCGAGATCACCGAGGACGGAAAGGCTGTGACCGTGGAGAACGAGGCCGGAAAGGGCTTTGTCAATGCGCCGCAGGTCGGCTCTCTGAAAATCATCAAGACTTCCTCGAACGGCAAAATTGAGGGCTTCTCGTTCCGTGTCACCGGACCGAACGGATATGTCGGCGTATTCACTACCGACAAAAACGGCGAGATCATCATCGAAAATCTCCGCATTGGTGAGTATGTGGTGTCCGAGGTGTCGGACGGCGCATCTTCCGCCTATGTGCTGCCCGCCGACAAGACGGCATCCGTGTTTGAAGGTGCGGTGACGAAAGTGGAGATGCACAACGAGCTTCGTGACACGCCGAAAACCGGGGATGACAGCAACCCCGCCCGCTGGCTTGCCCTGCTTGGCGTTTCCGCTGCGGGCGCTGCCACGCTGGGCGTGGTCGGATTCAGAAAACGCAGAAAGGAGGACGCGGAGTAATGGAGCTGAAAACCATTCTGGCGATCGGACTGGTCGTATTTATCGTCGGCGCTTTGATCTTCCTGAAGATCAGAGCCAAGAAGAAGTAAGCCTTGGGGCAGCGAAAACCGCTGCCCCTTTTACATATCCCGAAAACAGAAAAGGAGGCAAAAATTATGGTTCATTTCTTTGATGCGGACATAGCGAAAAAAAACGGAGTCAATGCGGCGGTGCTGGCCTGCTTCCTTTGGGATTGTATTGAGCAGAAAAGCACCGAATCGCCGCAGCTCCATGAGGGCAAGGTTTGGGTACGCTGTTCGGTGCAGATGATGACCGGCTTTTTCCTGTTTCTGTCCTACGATGAGATCCGCTATGCTCTGAAACGGTTGGTCAAGGGGCGGGTGCTCACCAAGGGGCAGTTCAACGAGAGCCGTTTTGACCGCACGAACTGGTATGCCTTTACCGAGTTTGGACAATTCCTGATGGCAGAAAGTGAGGGACGGACGCAATGAAGGACGGCAGACACATCATTTGGAGCAACGACATTGACTACGACGACTGGCGGGAGGACTTGGAGGAGCAGTACCCCGACCTCACCGAAGCCGAGCGTATGGAGCTGATGTATGAGCTGAACGGTGACTATCTGGACGACGAGCGTTCCAATCTGGACATCCAGCTCTCACGCCCCATTCTCGTCGTCAGTGATCTGGGACTTTGGCACGGCCGCCGCATGGGATATAAGGAAATTCCGAGCGGCAACATCCGGGACTGCCTTTACAGCGAACGGGACATTGATTACAGCACATGGTATGTGGATAAAAACGGTGACTTCCGCTGCGATGCCATCCATCACGATGGCACGAACCATTATCTCTACCGTGCCTATAAGGACGGCGTGAGCGACACACAGATCGAGAACCTGAAAGAAAAACTCTACCGCGGCACCGCCACCCGTGCGGATATTACAAGGATCACCCGCAGACTCGGCGACGAGATCGCCCGTGTTTACGGCTTTCTCATCCCCCGCAGACAGGCACCGGTGCAGGAGAGATAACGGAGGCAACTATGATGAATATATCTGATACAAGGGACTGCGCCTTTGAAGCCTTTATTACCAACCTCGGCAAATACAACGAGGGCTTTTTGGTAGGCGAATGGGTGAAGTTTCCCGTGACCAATGAAGAAATGCAGACGGTTTTCCGGCGCATCGGCATTGGGCGGCGCTATGAGGAATGGTTCATTACCGACTATGACTGCCCGGATGCCACCATCGGCAAGGTGCTCGGAGAATACGAAAGCCTGAGCGAGCTGAACTATCTTGCCGGGCAGATCATGGAGCTGCGGGAGAGCGACGATTTCTGGCAGGCGGTTTTGGACTTGGGCGAGAACACCGGCAGTGTGCAGGAGCTGATCAACCTGACCGAGAATTTGGACTGCTTTGATTACCTGTCCGGCGTGCGGAACGACTACGACCTCGGCTATTACTGGATCGAGGAAAGCGGCTGCTATGACACAAGCAACCTCGGCGCACTGGCAAACTATATCGACTATGAGGGTTTCGGACGGGACATTCGGTATGAAGAAGGCGGCGTGTTCGGGGATAACGGCTATGTGCGGTCAAACGGCGTCCGCTTTGTGGACATCTACGACGGCGACTTCGAGAACATCCCCGAAGAATATCGGATCAGTTCGCTCGCCGTACCCATCCGCTCCGCAGCCCCACGGCAGACAGAACAGCCGGAACGATAAAATTTGCACCTTTGATATTGTCTTGCGGTTTGGGTATAGTATAATAAAAACGATAAGGAAGTGAGCACCATGAGCGACAGCTATTTTGATCTGCCATCCCGCATTGAGGACGCCTTTGCGGAGATCGACAGTGATATTGTGATGGATCTGCTGAATACCGACGAGGACTACGCCGCGCTTTCCGACCGTATGGACAAGCTGAAAACGCAGTACCCCGTCATCGACAAAATGAACGAGGACAGCGGCGAGATTCGCATGACCGCAGAGGAGCATCGAGCGTATGTGGACTATATGAACCTTGCCCGCCAAATGGAGGATATGGAGCGGCAGCACATCTACTTCCGTGGACATACCGATGCCGTGGCCTATCTCAAAAAAATCAAAACGATATAAGTACGACGAAAGCGGTGCAGAGAGATCTGCGCCGCTTTTTTGTTGGCAGAAATGCAAAGCGAGTCGAAAAAGATGCTCTGTATAAAAAGTTTTTCTGAATTTTAAGTAAAAACTATTGACCAAAACGGCGTTTTTGGCTATACTAATAGCAAGGAGGCGATACCATGATCGTTAGACCCTACTATTTGGATATATTGAAAACCTATCGGGATGTTCCGCTGGTGAAGATCCTTGCCGGGATTCGCCGCTGCGGGAAATCGACCATTTTGGATATGCTGAAAGACGACCTGCTCGGCAGCGGCATTGCGGCAGACCATGTGATTCATCTGCGTTATACCTCGGAAGAGCTGGACGATGGCATGACCGCCAAGCAGATGTACCGTGACATCAAAGAGAAAATGACCGACGGCGAACGCTACTATCTTCTGCTGGACGAGGTGCAGGAGGTGGACGGCTGGGAAAAGGCTGTCAACAGCCTGCTGGAGGATTCCAATACCGACATCTATGTGACCGGCTCCAACTCCAAACTGATGTCCAGCGAGATCTCCACCTATCTGACAGGGCGGTATATCTCCATTCCCGTTTTTACGCTGTCCTTTGCTGAATATTTGGAGTTTAAGAAGGACAGCGGCCGCACGCCGAAAGAGCTTTTGAACGAATATATCCGCATGGGCGGCTTTCCCATCGTTGCGCTCGGAAACTTTGACGAGCGTTCGTCCTATCAGATCGTCGAGGGTATCTACAATTCCGTTATCACCAGTGACATCACCAAGCGGCATAATATCACGAACTTTGACCTGTTCAACCGTGTGGTGAAGTATGTCGTAGAGAATGTCGGCAAGACTTTTTCCGCCAATGCTATCGTGAAATTCATGAAAGGCGAAGGACGCTCCCTCTCGGTGGAAGCAGTCTATAATTATCTGGAATGGCTGGAAAAGGCTTTCGTGATTTACCGATGCCAGCGGTACGATATGCAGGGCAAGACCGTCCTGAAAACGCAGGAGAAGTTCTACCTTGCGGATGCTTCCCTCAAATACTGCATGATGGGCTTTAATCCGAAATCCGTTGCCGCTATGCTGGAAAACATCGTGTACTTTGAGCTTCGGCGGAAGGGCTATGATGTTTACATCGGCAAAAACGCCACCAAGGAGATCGACTTCGTGGCCGTGCGGCGGGACGAGCGGATCTATGTGCAGGTATGCCGCAATCTGCCGGAGGAATCCGACCGGGAGGTTGCCAACTTGCTGGAGATCAAAGACCATTACCCGAAATATGTAGTAACGCTGGACGAACTGGCCGCAGGCAACATCAACGGTGTCAAGATCGTGCATCTGGCGGATTTTCTGCTGAGCAAGGACTATTAAACGCTTTCTGCATATAAAACGGTCGAGATATATGCAGATAATCGCATAGCCGGACGGCTTTCATCCATGTGAGAGCCATCCGGCGTATTTTTTATAATGGGGTGTTATAGCAGGCCGCTGTCCTCACCGTTCGGAAAAATGTGCGAATTTGCAATAGAAAAGGCCGGAAAAATGTGTGTTCATCTTCTGAAAGGTCGGAGGTTGCTATGAAACGGCAGCATATTGTCGTGGCCTACCTCAAAAAATCAAAGCGATCTAACGCAGACGGCACGGAAACCTGTGCCGTTTTCTGCATATACAGTTCTGTTATCTGCATATAAAAGGTCAAAGTATATGCAGATAACTACATAGCCGAGAGGTTTTCAGTCTGAAAACCCCTCGGCTATTTTTATGTCAGAACGGAGGTGAAACATATGCCATATATCCCGCCGGAGGTGGTGGCAAGAGCTCGTGAGATGGACTTGCTGACCTATCTGCGGACTTATGAGCCGCAGGAGTTGGTGCATTTCGGGGGCAGCACCTACTGCACCCGTGAGCACGACAGCTTAAAAATCTCCAACGGCAAATGGTGCTGGTTTTCCCGTGGGATCGGCGGCTATTCTGCGCTGGACTATCTCATCAAGGTCAAAGAGATGCCCTTTACGCAGGCAGTTGAAACCATCATGGGAAATCTTGCGGCGGCACCGCCCGCCTTTGCCCCGGCTCCGAAAGCACCGAAAGAAAAGGTGCTCCTTTTGCCGCAGGTCAACCGCAGCGCCACCCATGCCGTCGAATACCTGCACCGCAGAGGAATCGATTATGAGCTGATCGATTTCTGCATCCAGACCAGCCGCCTTTATGAGAGCTACCCCTATCACAATGTGGTGTTCGTAGGAATGGACGCAGACGGCAAGCCCCGTTACGCCAACCAGCGAGGGATCGGCTCGGACTTCATCGGGGACGCCAACGGCAGCGACAAGCACTATTCCTTTGGGATTCCTGCGGCGGCCGCAAGCGATACGCTCCACCTTTTTGAGTCAGCGGTGGATCTGCTGTCCTACGGGACGCTGCAAAAGCTGGACGGCAAGGGCTGGCGCAGTGAAAACCTGCTCTCCCTCGCCGGGGTCTACAAACCAAGGGCAAAAATCGAGGAAAGCAGCCTGCCCGCCGCATTGGTGCGGTATCTTGCCGAGCATCCCCCTATCCGTCATGTGGTGCTGCGGCTTGACAATGACACTACGGGACGGATCGCCGCAGAAACCATCAAGGCGCTGCTGCCGAGGAAGTATGCGGTCACGGTGGACATCCAGCCGCCCCCGCAGGGCAAGGACTACAACGACTGCCTTTGTATGCGGCTGGGTCTGCCTATCACCAAGCGCGGAGAAAGGAGCAAAGAACGGTGAGCGACTTTATGAGTCCGGGACGGCGCATCCGGCACTATCGTATGCTGCGGGGCATGACGCAAAAGGCGCTAGGCATCGCCGCAGGCTTTCCGCCCGAAACCGCCGACCTCCGCATCGCACAGTATGAGTCCGGCGTAAGAACGCCGAAACACGCTCTGCTCTGTACGCTGGCCAAGGCATTGGGCGTTTCTCCCTCGGCGCTGGACATTCCCCGCATCAAAAGCCATGAGGTGCTGAACCAACTGCTGTTTGCGCTGGAGGATGAATACGGGCTGACGGTCACGATTATGATTACGAAAAACAACGAAAGGAAAATTTGCAATGGAAAATGAAAAGAAAATCAAGGTGGTACTGCTGGAACCGGGCAAGCTCGCCCGCACAGCCGAGATCGATGCGTCCCTTGCCGGGATGCAGAAAGTGGTGGACGGTCTGATCGAGCCGTTTTATCCCTTTGAGGAGCAAGTCTGCATCGTATGCAATGAGGAAAGCAAGATCAACGGAATGCGCCCGAACCGCAGCGTGAAGAATGACGACGGCGTGATGGTGGATTTCATCTTCGGTCCCGCCTTTATCTGCGACTGCCGAGGCGAAAATCTGGACAGTCTTTCCGACGAGCAAATCGACCGCTACGGCAAGATGTTCCGCTATCCCGAACACCTTGCGAGGGTGAACGGCACGCTGTTCGGTATCCCATACCGTCCGCAGCCGGAGCAGGAGCGGTGATGTTATTTCGGTCGGTGGCAAAATGTTCGGCCTATGGGACGAACGCCATGCACTGTACCAGCAAGCATCGCCGTTGTGATACCACAACGGCACTTGTCAGGGAAATCCCTGAAACCCTTTTCGTCCCCGCCCATGCGGAGGACGATATTTTTATACCCGGAAGGAGGTCACAGCCGGTGAACGAACCCATGACCTTTTTGGACTTTTTCAGCGGTGTCGGCGGTTTCCGCAAGGGCTTTGAGCTTTGCGGTATGGTCTGCAAAGGCCACTGCGAGATCGACAAATTCGCAGACCGCAGCTACCGCGCGATCCACGATGTAAAGGAGGATGAATGGTATGGCGAGGACATCACCAAAACCGAGCCCGCCAACCTGCCGAGAGTCAACCTCTGGGCAGGCGGATTCCCGTGTCAGGACATTTCTGTATCTGGCCGGCAGCGAGGGCTTGCAGGCAAGCGAAGCTCTCTCTTTTTTGAAATCGTTAGACTCCTCAAAGGCACGCCTGCCGAGGATCGACCCGAATGGCTTGTCCTTGAAAATGTTAAAAATTTGCTCTCCGTTAATCGAGGATGGGACTTTGCGACCGTTCTCCATTCGTTGGCCGAAATCGGCTATCATATCGAATACGGACTGCTTAATTCACGCTTCCACGGCGTTCCGCAAAACCGGGAACGCATCTACCTTGTCGCTTATCGACATTTTAGAGCCGAGGGTGGACGAAAAATATTTCCTGTCACCGCAGGCGACGGCAAGGCTCTTATACAACTGATCGGCGGCACGCAGGGTAAGCGGGTCTATGATCCTGCGGGCGTGAGCTGTACGCTGATGAGCGAGGGCGGCGGCTTTGCCGGACGCACGGGGATGTACTTCATCGACCTGTGCAAAGGCGAACCGAGGCTGACCGAGCACGCCCGCTGCATCAAAGCAAGGTATGACAGCGGCATTACCAATCACAGCGGCGACAAAAGCGGCGTTCTCTGCATGAGCGGCGAGTGCCCGGACCGCACCGAAGAAACGGCACTCATTCAGCTAAAGCGTGGCGATCCGAAAATTTTGGAGCAGGATCACACCAAATGCCTGATCGCAGGCTATGACAAGATCGGGGTCAGCAACCGGGGCGAAAGCTCCGGCATTTTTTATGGCTGCCGTGCCGTCCTCACCCCTGACCGGGAAAACAAGCGGCAAAACGGACGGCGCTTCAAGGCGTGCGGCGAACCGGCTTTCTGCCTGAATACGCAGGACAAGCACGGCGTTTATCTCTGCGCCTGCGATTCCTGCGAGTTTGCTCTGCCCGTCAAGCGAGCAAAAGAGGCAAATCAGAGCAAACCTGAAAACGGCTCCGCACTTCCGCTCGGCTGCGGGCGCATCCGCAAGCTGACGCCCCGTGAGTGCTGGCGGCTGCAAGGATTTTCGGACGATATGTTTGACCGGGCCGCCGCCGTCAATTCCGATGCCCAGCTTTACAAGCAGGCTGGCAACGGCGTGACGATCCCCGTCGTGTATGCGGTCGGCAAGCGGATCGCCGAAATACAAAACGAATTAGATAAGGAGAGCCTATGAGAAAACGCAATGTTCACATTCAATTCTGGCTGGATAAAAAGGAAGCTGAGGCGTTTCAGAAGAAGGTCAAGAAAAGCGGACTTTCCCGTGAAGCGTATCTCCGGCACTTGGTAAACGGCCTTGAACCGCAGGACGCACCGCCGCCCGACTATTACGCCATGATGCGGGAACTGCATGGGATCGGCAACAACCTCAATCAGATTGCCGTCAAAGCGCACACCCTGAATGTTCTTGATGTGCAGAGGTACGACGAGGCCTGCCGCAAGATTGATATGGCTATCAAGAAAATCACCGAGGCGGCCATTTTGCCCCGCCCTATGAAGTAATGGCGACGACATCAATCTGGCGTGTGAAAGGCTGGCTCGGCAAGGTGGTTGTATATGTAGAAAATCCAGATAAAACGACGAACCCGAAATTTTTTACCGATAAAGATATGGCCGAACAGGACGGACAGGAGCTTTCCGATGTTATCCGCTATGCGGTCAATTCCCGAAAAACGCAGAAAGCGGATAACGAGGACTGCGCAGTGGTTCATCGTTTTGCGTCGGGTATCAACTGCTCTCCTGCCACCGCCCGTGACGAAATGCTTGCCGTGAAAAAGCGGTTCGGCAAGGAGGACGGCACGGTGGCCTACCACGGCTATCAGTCCTTTGCCCCCGGCGAGGCCACGCCCGAACTGGCGCATGAGATCGGCGTAAAGCTGGCGACCCGGCTATGGGGCGACCGCTATCAGGTGATCGTCGCCACCCACCTTGACAAAGAAAATCATCTGCACAATCACTTTGTCGTCAACACCGTATCCTTTGCGGACGGCATCAAATACCACCGTACCCGAAAGGACTATCACGAAATGCAGACGGTTTCCGATGAGCTTTGCCGGGAATACGGACTGTCGGTGATCGAGCATCCACAGCAAGGTCAAGGCAAGCAATACGGCGAATGGCGTGCCGAGCAGGAACAGCGTCCCACTTGGCGTGGGCTGATCCGTGCAGACATTGACGAGGCGATACGGCAAGCCATGACCGAGCGGCAGTTTTTTGACGCTTTGCGGAAAAAGGGCTATGCGGTGAAGGTCGGCAAAGATATTTCGGTCAGGCCGCCGGGCAAGGAGCGGTTTGTGCGCCTGATGCGTAATTTCGGTGAGGACTACTCACTGGACAGCATCCGCAGACGCATTTTATCCCAGAGCCGCCCCGAACGGAAAAAGCCCGAACAAAAGCCGGAGATCCTGCGGGTCAGACTGATCGGCAATCTGAAAGCCGCCCGAAAACTGACCGGCTTTCGGGCGCTGTATGTTCACTACTGCTATCTGCTGGGCATCTTCCCGAAGAACCGCCCGCAGCAAAGCAGAAAACGGCAGCACTTTCTCTTGCGGGAGGATCTGTTGAAGCTGGACGCCATCACCGCCGAAACAAGGCTGCTTATAGGACATCGGATCGATACCGCCGAGCAGCTTTTTTGCTACCGGGATAAGGTAAGCGAAAAAATCACCGCTCTGACCGAGAAGCGCAAACAGCTTTATAAAGCACAGCGGACGGCAGCGGTGAAGTCTGACCCTGAAAAGACGGCGGAGGTCAAAGCGCAGATCACCGCACTTTCCAAAGAACTTGCCGCACTGCGGAAGGAGGTGGTTCTATGTAACAGCATTGCTGAGCGTTCCGGCGTAATCCAAGAGAAAATCAAAGCCGTCCGTGAGGACGAGCAACCCGAAAGAAAGGAGAAAACCGACCATGTACAATTCCGGTGACGCAGCGGAGCAAGTCGTGCGGATCAGCTTGGAGGGTACGGAAGTTGCCTTGAAGCTGACCGGCTCGGCGGCAAAGAATATCGCCGCCATGCTCTACGCTGTCTGGAAAAACCGAGATAAGAACAAAACCAAAGGCCACCAGCGGCTCTCTGCCATGCTCAAAAGCGGCAAGGAGCTGAAAGTGTTCACCGTCAGCGAAGAGCATCTGAAGCAGTTTGCGACCGAGGCCAAGCGGTACGGCGTTGTCTACTGTGCCCTGCGGGGCAAAGAGCGCTCTGCTGACGGTATGGTAGACATTATGGTGCGTGCCGAGGATGCGTCCAAGATCAACCGCATCGTAGAGCGGTTCAAGCTGGCGACGGTCGATACCGTTTCCATCAAGCGGGACATTGAACAGTCCAAGGCGGACAAAACCGCCTCGTCTGCCCCTGAGCAGGAGAAGCCCGACAAGGCGGCGGATGACCGCCTGCTGGATGACCTGCTGGGCGCACCCATTCAAAAGGAGGAACACGCATCCCCAAACCCTGCGGCGGCAAAGACGGAGAAATCCCGTCCGTCCGCGCCTACCTCCGAGAAGCAAAGCAGAACCGCCGAGGGTACTGCTAAATCTCCCGAAGAACGCCCCTCTGTCCGTGAGGAATTACGGGAAATCCGGGAGAGCAGGCAGAAAGAGGCGGCAGAGCCGGGCATTTCCGAACCCACCCCGGCAAAAGAACCGAAAAAGCAGCAGACCACCACCCACAAGCAGCCTTCCCGAAAGAAACCGAAGAAAGCAAAGGAGCGATAACCGATGAGCAATTTTGACGATATTTTTGAATCTGCCCCGCAGACCGACGAATTTGACAAGGAGGCGTGGGCGGCAAAGAAAAAGGCGGAGCGTGACGAGGTTTACGCTCTTGCCGATGCCACCGCCGAGGCGGTTTGTGCAGACGGCGGCAAGTTCCGTGACTATCTGGATGTGCAGGCGGCTTTCCGCAACTACTCTGCCACCAACGCCCTGCTGATCCTTGCCACGAAGCCGGATGCCCGCAGACTGGGCGATAAAGACTTCTGGCGGGATCAGGGCGTGTATATCAAGCGGCAGGAGTTTAGCCGTCCCATCAAGATCGTCGAGTCCAACGGCGAATACACCCGTGATGATGGCAGCATCGGCGTGTCCTACAACATCAAGCGGGTCTATGACATTTCACAGACTACCGCCCGAACGAGAGCACCGCAGGCGGTTTCTCATGACGCACGGGCGCTGCTGAATGCTCTGATCTACAAGCGCCCTGCGCCGGTGCAGTCTGTGGACGAGCTGCCGAACGGCATGGATGCCGTGTATGACCGTGAGCAGAACGCCGTTTTTGTCCGCCGTGGGCTGTCGGCAAACGATCTGTTCTGCGGTCTGTCCAAAGCACTGGCGCAGGCGGAGCTTGCCCGGACCGGCGAGGAATACACCGAGGAAAATGCCGGGTTCAAGGCGCAGTGCGTTTCCTATATCCTCGGTAAAGAGTTCGGCGTAGATGTGACCGGCTATGCCTTTGAAGCGCCTGCCGACTTCCTGCGTACCGATGACCCGCAGACGATCCGCACTGAACTGACCGACATCCGGGACACCGCCTATGACATTTCCTCAAGGATGATGCGGTCGCTGGAACAAAGCAAAGCGCCCCGCCAGAGTGAACAGGAGCGATAATGATGGGAAAACAGGAAAAACGGGTATTGACCTTGACCGCTATGAGCACGGCGTTGTGGTCAATGCCCTCAATGAGATGCGGAACGATCTGCTGGAGGAAGAACGCCCCACCGACATTGTTGACGAGGTTCTTTTGAAGGTGATCGATGCCCCCGCAAAGAAGGTAAGGTGCCGAAGCGATGAAGAAAGAGAATAACCCTCTTATCCTCTGCCTGTTCGGTATTCTCCCCGTGGTGTGGCTGGGGCTGCTGATCGCCCCCGCCGCCCACGGCGGTCTGCCGGAGATTGTCGCCCGGTTTCCTGCGGTAATGAACGACCCGTTTCATATCGAGCTTTGCGGGGACAGCCTGAAAACTGTCATTGTTTTGCTCTGTGCCTACGGGCTTACGGTGGGTGTGATTCTATCTTCCCGCCGCAATTACCGTCGGGGCGAGGAACACGGTTCGGCCAAGTGGGGCTCTGCCCGAACCGTCAACCGAAAATACCGGGCAGCCGCACCAGAGGACAACAAGATCTTCACGCAGAATGTCCGTATGGGTCTGGACGGACGAAAACACCGCCGCAACCTCAACACGGTCGTTGTCGGCGGCAGCGGCGCAGGCAAAACGAGGTTTTACGCCAAACCGAATTTGTGTCAAGCCAACACGAGCTTTACCGTGCTGGACCCGAAGGGCGAGCTGCTGCGCAGCACGGGGCATCTGCTGCGGCTAAAGGGCTATGAGGTGCGGGTGCTGGATCTTCTAAACATGGAGAAAAGCCACTGCTACAACCCGTTTGTTTACCTGCGGGACGACAACGATGTGCAGCGGCTTGTGACCAATCTGTTCAAAAGCACCACGCCGAAAGGCAGCCAGTCCAACGATCCCTTTTGGGACACCGCCGCGTCTATGCTCCTGCTGGCGCTGATCTTCTATCTGAAATACGAAGCGCCACCCGACGAGCAGAACTTTCCAATGGTCATGGAAATGTTGCGTGCGGCGGATGTGCGGGAGGACTGCGACGAATACACCTCGCCGCTGGACGAGCTGTTTGAACGGCTGGAAATGCGGGAGCCCGACCATATTGCCGTGAAGTATTACAAGGACTACCACTCCGGCAGCGCCAAAACACTGAAATCCATTCAGATCACTTTGGCGGCAAGGTTAGAGAAATTCAATCTGTCCTCGTTGGCGGCGCTGACCGCTACGGATGAGCTGGATCTGCCGTCCCTCGGCGAAAAGAAAGTGGCGCTCTTTGCCCTGATCCCCGACAATGATACCAGCTTTAACTTTTTGGTCAGCATTTTGTACACGCAGCTTTTTCAGCAGCTATTCTATCTGGCCGACCACAAATACGGCGGCAGTCTGCCCGTTCCCGTTCACTTCCTAATGGACGAGTTCAGCAATGTCAGCCTGCCGGAGGATTTCTCCAAGATCCTTGCGGTCATGCGCTCCCGCAATGTGTATGTGTCCATCATTCTGCAAAATGTGGCGGCGCTCAAAGCGCTGTTTGAAAAGGAATGGGAGTCGATCCTCGGCAACTGCGACGAGTTCCTTTATCTCGGCGGCAACGAAACATCGACCCACAAGCTGATCTCGGAATCCTACCTCGGCAAATCCACCATCGACACCAACACCTACGGCAAATCATCCGGGCGAAACGGCAATTACAGCACGAACTATCAGATCAGCGGCAGAGAGCTTCTGACGCCGGACGAAGTGCGTATGCTGGACAACCGTTACGCCCTTTTGTTTATCCGTGGTGAGCGTCCAGTGATGGACGAGAAATACGACATTCTGAAACACCCGAACATTGCACTGACCGAGGACGGCGGCGCAGCACCTTATGAACACGGCGGGACGGAAAATGCCATTGCGACGCTCTCATTTGCAGGCGCTGCCGCCGAAACCGTACCCGCACCCAATGAACCCATACCCGATTATGAGCTTCTTTCCGACGAGGATATAGAAGCTCTTTTTTAATTCAATTCAAGGAGGATAAACCCATGAAGAACACCCAAAAGACTGCAAACAAGCTGCCCATGCCCGGCAAGGTCAGAAAGGGCTTTCGCTTCTACTGCGTCGCTGTGCTGTCGGTTGCCCTTGTGCTCGGCTGCTCCGTCACGGCCTTTGCCGCCAATGACCCGATTGCCGTCGTGAACAACCTGAGCGATTTCATTTTCGGCCTGATCCGTGCGGTCGGACTGATCCTGCTCGGCTGGGGTATCGTGCAGGTGGGACTTTCGTTCCAGTCCCACGATCCCAGCCAGCGCAGCAACGGCTTTCTCACCCTTGCGGGCGGCATCGTCATCACCTTTGCCAAAGAGATCCTGAACCTGATCACGGGCTGAAAGGAGGCCGCAGATGGAAAAGTGCGAGTGCTATATCCACTCTCTGAAACAGGGAGAAACCCATGTGCTCGGTGAGGCGACGATCCTCAAACGCATCGGGGACAACGACTACCTTGCCGAATACAACGGCGTGAAGTGCCACGCCATATTCAATCCCTTTGCCGGGCGCTACTTTGTGGATGATGTGTACGGCGTGATCCGCAGCTCGCCCGACCGGGACAGCAGATAAATGATACGGCGCACGGGGCAGGTCACTTTGGCCTGCCCCTATTTGCCGGAAAGGAGGAAGCTGTGAAGAAATACAGCATTATTTACGCAGGCCCGCCTTGGCGGTACAAAGTCTATTCTAAAAAGGGGCTTGGGCGCTCCGCCGAATCCCACTACCCGACAATGGAACTGGAAGATATACGGGCGCTGCCGGTCGGCACGCTTGCCGCTGATGACTGCGTATTGTTTCTATGGACAACGATCCCACTGCTGCACGACTGCTTTTCGGTCATGCGTGCATGGGGCTTTTCGTATAAGACGGTGGCTTTCGTATGGATCAAGCAGAACCGCAAGTCCGACAGCCTGTTTTGGGGCATGGGACACTGGACGAGAGCCAATGCAGAGTTCTGTATGCTTGCCACCAAAGGCCGCCCGAAACGCCGCTCGGCCGGGGTGCATCAAGTCATCCTCTCCCACATCGAGGAACACAGCAAAAAGCCGGACGAAGCAAGGCGGCGCATTGTCGAGCTGATGGGTGATCTGCCCCGCATTGAGCTGTTCGCCCGTCAAAAAACGGACGGCTGGGATGTTTGGGGCAACGAGGTCGCCTGCGATATTGCGCTGACGGGAGGTGAGCCGAATGTCGGATAACTGGATCGTACAGAATTTGGAGAATGCGCTGGAAACTTGGAATGAAAAGCTGGCGGAGATCTGGCAGCTCATTACGCAGTCGCCGGAGCAGTTCAAGGGCGGCACGATCTGGAATGTGATCGTCGGCATCCACGGTGCGGTGCAGGCCATCGGGCTTGCGCTGCTCGTTTTGTTCTTTGTGGTGGGCGTGATGAAAACCTGCGGCAGCTTTGCGGAACTGAAACGGCCGGAGCACGCTCTCAAAGTGTTTATCCGTTTCGCCCTTGCCAAGGCCGCCGTCACATACGGCTTGGAGCTGATGATCGCCCTATTCAACATCGTGCAGGGGCTGATCTCTACTATCATGAACGCCGCAGGCTTTGGGGTGGCGCAGGAAACTGTGCTGCCTGCCGAGATCGTGACCGCCGTAGAGGACTGCGGCTTTTTTGAAAGCATCCCATTGTGGGCAGTGACCTTGATCGGCGGGCTGTTTATCACGGTTTTGTCGTTTATCATGATCATGACCGTGTACGGCAGATTTTTCAAACTCTATCTCTACACGGCCATTGCACCGGTCCCGCTCTCGGCCTTTGCAGGCGAGCCGTCACAGAACATCGGCAAGAGCTTCATCAAAAGTTATGCCGCCGTTTGTTTAGAGGGGGCGATCATCGTTCTGGCCTGCATCATTTTCTCGCTATTCGCATCCAGCCCGCCCGTCGTCGATCCCGACGCTGCGGCAGTAACGCAGGTGTGGTCGTATGTGGGCGAGTTGGTTTTTAATATGCTGGTGCTCGTCGGCGCTGTCAAGATGGCCGACCGTGTTGTCAGAGAAATGATGGGACTGTAAAGGAGGAAGAAATTTGGAAGTAAAAATCAATCGGGAGATCCGCAACTATACGGAATCCATGTTTTTCGGGTTGTCCATGCGGCAGTTCGTTTTTTCTGTCTTGGCGATTCTCGTCGCCGTGGGGCTGTACTTTCTGCTGAAACCCTACTTCGGGACGGAAACCGTCAGTTGGATGTGTATTCTCGGTGCCGCACCCTTTGCGGCGCTGGGCTTTATCACTTACCACGGCATGACTGCCGAGCAATTTCTCTGGGCGTGGCTGCGCTCAGAACTGTTAGAGCCGAAAGAGCTTCGCTTTGAGGCATCGAACCTCTACTATGAAGCACTCAAAGACAAATTGGAGGGAGGAAAATCATGATCAAAACGCTGAAAAACCTGCTGAAACAGGACAAGGAGCGGTACACCGTGCCCCGCAAGGTACAGGATGTGATCCCCGTCCGCCGCATCTGGAAGGACGGTATTTTTCAGGTGGGCGGCCGCTTTTCCAAAACCTATCAGTTCACCGACATCAACTACCTTGTGGCAAGCCGTGAGGACAAGGAGCAGATGTTTCTTGCCTACTCGGAGCTGCTGAACAGTCTGGATTCCGGGGCAACGACGAAGATCACCATTAACAACCGCAGGCTGAACCGGGCAAATTTCGAGCAGTCGATCTTGATGCCCATGCGGGGCGACGCCTGCGATGTGTACCGCAGAGAATACAATCAAATGCTGTTGGACAAGGCCACCGGCGCCAACGGCATCGTTCAGGAGAAATATATCACGGTGTCGGTCTGCAAGAAGGACATCGAAGAAGCCCGCACCTACTTTGCCCGGATCGGCGCCGACCTGATCGCCCATTTCGCCGCCCTCGGCTCCAAGTGTACCGAGCTGGACGCCGCCGAAAAGCCGCGGGTGCTCCACGACTTTTACCGTCAGGGCGAGGAAGCGGCGTTTCACTTTGACCCGCAGGACATGATGCGCAAGGGGCATGATTTCAAGGACTATATCTGCCCCGACTCTTTGGAGAAAAGCAGCGACTGTCTGAAGCTGGGCGAAAAATACTGCAGGGTCTTGTTTCTGAAAGACTACGCTTCGTATATCAAAGACAGTATGGTCACGGAGCTGACCGATTTCAACCGAAATATGATGCTGTCGATCGATGTTGTGCCGATCCCCACCGACGAGGCCGTGCGGGAGGTGGAGAACCGTCTGCTCGGCATCGAAACCAACATCACCAACTGGCAGCGCAGGCAGAACGCCAACAACAATTTCTCTGCCGTCGTGCCCTACGATATGGAGCTCCAGCGCAAGGAGAGCAAGGAGTTTCTGGACGATCTGACCACGAGAGATCAGCGGATGATGCTGGCGGTCATTACAATGGTCATTACTGCCGACGACAAAAATCAGCTCGACAGCGATACTGAAACGCTGCTTGCCGTGGCACGAAAGCATATGTGCCAGCTTGCCGTGCTGAAATTCCAACAGTTCGATGGGCTGAACACTGTCCTTCCCATCGGCACACGGAAGATCAATGCGTTCCGCACCCTTACCACCGAAAGCCTTGCGGTGTTCATGCCCTTTAAGGTGCAGGAGGTGCAGGACAAGGGCGGCATTTACTTCGGAGAGAACGCCATCTCCCACAACCTCATCATGTGCAACAAAGCAAATCTTCTGAACCAGTCGGCGTTTCTGCTGGGCGTGCCCGGTTCGGGCAAATCGTTCAGCGCCAAGGAGCTGATCGCTTTTCTCATTCTCAATACCGCCGATGATGTGTTGATCTGCGATCCGGAAAACGAATTTGGTGCGCTGGCGGCGGCGCTGGGTAAGGAAACGGCGACCGTCATTCATATGGCGGCTGGCGGCAAAGACCGTTTGAACGCCATGTATATGGTGGACGGCTACGGCGAGAACAACCCCATCGTGGAGAAATCGCAGTTCATCATGTCCCTTGTGGAGCAGATCGATAAGGCTGGTGTCGGCCCGCAGCAAAAATCCATCATCGACCGCTGCACGGCGCTGGTGTATCAGGACGCCGAGCGGACGGGTAAGCCCGCTACGCTCTGTGACCTGCGAAACAAGCTGTTGGAACAGCCCGAAGAAAAGGCAAAAGAAATCGCCTTGTCGCTGGAGCTGTTCACCACCGGCTCACTGGATATTTTCGGCCACGAAAGCACCGTCGATCTCGACAAGCGCATCGTCGTATTCGATATTCACGGCCTTGGCGAGCAGTTGAAGCCGACGGGACTGCTGGTGATCACCGACACCATCCTCAACCGTGTCACTCTCAACTGGAAGAAGGGCAAGCGCACCCACATCTTCATCGACGAATTTCATGTCGTTTTTGAAAATGAGCAGAGCGGCATTTTCTTCAATTCCGCATGGCGGCAGTTCCGTAAGCGCAACGGCTATCCCACCGCCATCACGCAGAATGTGGAATACCTGCTGGATTCCGTGCAGGCAAGCACGATGCTCTCCAACTCCGAGTTTGTGGTCATGCTCAATCAGGCGTTTTCCGACCGTGCCAAGCTCTCAAAACTCCTGAACATCTCTGACGAACAGATGAGCTATGTCACCAACGCCGATGCGGGCTGTGGGCTGATCAAGTACGGCTCGGCGCTGGTGCCGTTTATCAACCGTTTTCCCAAAGATACCGAGCTTTACCGTTTGATGACGACGCGCCCCGGCGAGGGTGTGTTCGGCAGCGGAAACGCATCTTAAAGGAGGCCATATATGAAAAGCAAATATCTGATGATCGGGGCGGCCGTATGTGCCGCCCTTTTCCTTTTCTCCGGCATCATGCTCTGGCGGCAGTATGCGGATGAAAAGCAGAGCGCCGAAGCCTTTGAACAGGTCGCCGCGCTGGTGGAAACCGAACCTGCTCCCACCGACACGCCGCAGGAAACCGAGCTGCTGCCGGAGTTGACGGCGTTTGAAAAGTACCGGGCGGTGCAGGAGCAGAACAGCGATTTTGTTGGCTGGCTCTCCGTCCCCGGCACGAACATTGACTATCCCGTGATGCAGACCGTGGACAATCCAAATTTCTATCTGAAACGGGGCTTTGACAAACAGCACAGCGATTACGGCGTGCCCTATGTGCAGGAAAACTGCGACCTTGCACTGTCTGACAACTGTGTGATCTACGGCCATCACATGAACAACGGGACAATGTTTGCCGATCTCTGCAAATACGAAAGCGAGGACTTCTATCAGGAGCACAAGACCGTCCGCTTTGATACGCTGTCCGGCTTTGGTGAATATGAGGTCGTGGCGGTGTTCAAGACCGTTGCCTATTCCGAGCAGGGCTTCAAGTATTACCACTTCACCCGTGCGGACTCGGCGGAGGACTTTGGAGCCTATATCGCTCAATGCAAGGCGCTTTCTCTTTACGACACCGGCGTAACGGCGGAATACGGCGATAAGCTGATCACGCTCTCCACCTGCGAATACAGCCACAAAAACGGGCGCATGGTCGTTGTCGCCAAGCGGATCGCCGTACCCTCTGCGGAGGTGGGCAGCGATGAAGCCTGAAAAATATGTGGTGTCGCTTTCGGGCGGCAAAGATTCTACGGCGATGCTCCTGCGCCTACTGGAAGAAAAACGGCCTGTTGATCTGATCCTCTTTTGCGATACGGGGTTAGAATTTCCGCAGATGTACGAGCATCTTGCCCATTTGGAGGCGTATATCGGCAGACCCATTATCCGGCTGAAAGCGGAGCACGATTTTGAATACTACTTTCTGCACTACACGCCGAAACGGAAAAATCCCGCCTTGGAGCAGTACAGCGGCATGAGCTGGGCAGGCCCACGCAACCGCTGGTGTACGGGCATCCTCAAAACCCGTGTGGTGGATGCCTACCTGAAAGAGCTGCGGAAAGATTACACGGTTATTGAATATGTCGGTATTGCAGCCGGCGAGCCGAAGCGGATCAAGGACAAAACCTATCCTCTCGCAGAATGGGGTATGACCGAAAAGGACTGTCTGGCCTACTGCTATGAACAGGGCTTTGATTGGGGCGGTCTGTATGAGATCTTTCACCGGGTTTCCTGCTGGTGCTGCCCTCTGCAAAGTCTGGACGAGCTGCGAAAGCTGCACCGGTATTTCCCAGACCTCTGGCGGCAGCTCGAAACTTGGGACGATGCCACTTGGCGCACCTTTATTAAGGGGTATTCCGCCCGTGATCTTGCTGCCCGTTTCGACTTTGAAGAACAGTGGCAAAAAGCCGGTGGAAATATCCGCAGCCGTGCGTTTTATGCGGCGATGCGGGAAGAGATCCAGCGGCGCAGAACGGAGGTGAAACCATGCCCGACATCAAGACGAGAGATGTGGTCAAGGGAACGGTAAAGGTGATCGACAAATCGGCGGTAGCTGCCGAGCGGATGAAGGATGCCTATGTCCGCACCAAGGACAAGGCGGAGCACAGCGTTTTTGCGGCGGAATCCTCTCCCGAAGAATACGCCGCCGACCGCACTTTGACCGGGACGGAAACGGCAGTTCACGAAGTTGCCCACGGGCTGGATAAGGTCGGCCGCAAGGGTATAAAAACCACCAAAGAGAATATCTCCAAGGCAAAGGACTATTTTCAGCGGAGAAAGGCAGACTTGCCGAAAAAACAGGCACAGGACACCATGCGGCGGGTGCGCCGCTCTGCCGATACCACGCAAAAAACGATCAAAACGGTAGACCGCAGCGGCAAGACCATCAAGCAGACGGCAAAATCCACAGGCAAGGCAGCAGCCAAGACCACGCAGAAAACCATCAAGACCGCCGAGCAGACCGCCCGGACGACCATAAAAACGACGCAGGCTGCGGCAAAGACGGCACAGAAAACCGCACGGGCCACGGCAAAAGCCGCTAAAACTGCGGCGCAAACCGCCCGTGCAGCAGCAAAAGCGACTGCGGCAGGCATCAAGGCGGCGGTCAAGGCTACCGCTGCTGCCGTCAAAGCCATCATTGCCGGAACAAAAGCGCTGATTGCCGCCATCGCTGCGGGCGGTTGGATCGCCGTTGTCGTGATTATCGTCATCTGTCTGATCGGGCTAATCATCGGCTCTTGCTTCGGCATCTTTTTCTCCGGCGAGGACAGCGGCACGGGACAGACCATGCGACAGGCCGTGCAGGAGATCAATGCCGACTATCAATCACAGATCGACACCACAAGGGCAAACATCACCTATGACGAGCTGGAAATGTCCGGCTCCCGTGCCGTCTGGCCGGAGGTGCTGGCGGTGTATGCCGTGAAAACCACCACTGACCCCGATGATCCGCAGGAGGTCGCCACGGTGGACAATGCCAAGAAAGCCATCCTCAAAGATATTTTCTGGCGGATGAACGAGCTATCTTCCCGCACCGAGAGCAAGACCGAAGAAGTCATTACCGAAACCGACGACGGCCACGGGAACATCGTGGAAACTACAACGACGGTCACACGCACCTATCTTTATATCACGGTCAGTCACAAGACCGCCGATGAAATGGCAGACCTATACGGATTTAATGAAGAACAGCGACAGCAGCTATCTGAATTACTTGCCGAGGAAAACAATTCGCTCTGGTCTGCGGTGCTTTACGGCATTTCCGTTGGCGACGGCGAAATCGTAACCGTTGCTTTGTCGCAGGTGGGTAATGTGGGCGGTCAACCCTATTGGTCGTGGTATGGATTTGAAAGCCGTGTAGAATGGTGCGCCTGCTTTGTTTCGTGGTGTGCCAATGAGTGCGGCTATATCGACGGCGGCGTTATCCCGAAGTTTGCGGGCTGCGTCAACGGTGTCCAGTGGTTCAAAGACCATGGACAATGGCAGGACGGCAGCTTTGAACCATCTGCCGGTCAGATCATTTTCTTTGATTGGGACAACAAAGGCAGCTCCGGCCCGCAAGATGGGCAGTCCGATCATGTCGGCATCGTGGAGAAATGCGAAAACGGCATTGTCTACACCATCGAGGGCAATTCCGGCGATAGCTGCCGACAGAACCAATATCCCGTAGGGTATTATGAGATCCTTGGGTATGGAATACCAGCCTTTTAATTAGGCCTATAAAAAGGAGCAAATGGCATAGACCAAAGATGCCATTTGCTCCTTTTGCATGTTACATACCGAATGGGCGGAAAAATCATTAGATGTGTTCAGCTACGATTTTTCCGTTCTTCTTGCATGGGAAATTGAACGATATGATAGAATTTCTTACTTTCGGGGTCAAAACGCATCGTTGCAACGCCGTGATATCGGGCTACTATACGTCCAATGCTCTTCAGCCCCACACCATGAATTCCGGGATTGCGCTTTTTCGTTCGAAACAAGCCCTCATGATCCGGCACAGGTGGTGTGTCGCAGGAATTGACAACTGAAACGATCACAACCTGTTGGTCCTCATTTTTCTTTACGGATAGCTCTATCGTCCGTTCTGCAGAGAAGCTCGCCGCCTCGAACGCATTCGTCAGCAGGTTACCGTAAAAGGTCGTAATACTTGGGGCATCCATAAACGAAAGACAATTATCCCGGATATCACATTGAAAGGTTATTTGGGGGCTTTTACATTTATCCCGAAATTGCTGCAGCATGAAATTAAGTATGGGGTCAGAACATAGTTTTACCTGCTGATCAGGCAGTACATCATCCACGAGTTTTGTAATATACTCGGATATCCCCGGAGCGTTGAAATCGTTTGCCAAGCCGTGAATAGTATTTAGATGTCTTTTGATATCGTGTATGAGAATGCGCTGGTTTTCGGACTGCTTTTGCAGATCCTGATAATATGCAGCATCTGCTTCTTCTTTTTGAATACTCAAATTCATAGCCAGCTGTTCAGCGTGCATTCGCTGCAAATGGTTGTATATGACCATAAAAATCAGATTGACGATCAGCAAGGTCAACACAATGATTATCATGAGAAGTTCTACCGGCTTTGTCATCTCTGCGCGTACCCCGATATATACCACTACTGCTGAGACAATGACAGAAAAGATCGGTAATATGCAAAGCAATCCCATAAACGCAGGCTCTTCCTGAGCCTGTCGGTTCGGAGCCCAGAGTTTTGCAGCAATGACTGTTATCGAAAAATAAAGCATTTTGCTGATCACAGCCATGACGATCATGATGGCCAAACTATCTGCATAGGCGCCAAAACGGAACCCAAACAAGCTGATGATCCATGCTGCGATAATTTCTGTAATAGCCATGATCGAGGTCAGAAAAGCAGAATGCAATATGGCAGATCTCAGTTTGCATTCGTAATTCATCCATAGCAGCAGTAAATTAGCGAGGAAAAATGCTGCGCCATTCAAAACGACGCTGTTAAACCATGTAATGCCAAACAAGAGAAGATAGGCAACCGCAAAAGTGATACCGATTTTCAAGCCGGACGATTTTCTACAAAACAGAGCATCAAAATACAGCCACGCAATGGTCGCTTCTGCAATATATAACACGCCATAGCAAATATACTCCGCCATCATTTCACACTTTCCATATACCACAAATATGTGTCCTTGAATGCAACATACCTTCTCTTTGTTAAATAAGCAATCATCTCTCTGCCCCGATATTTCAGCAGAATCGTATCTTTGCGAATGGAATTGACAAAGTGCAGATTGACGATATAGCTCCGGTGCGTCATATAAAAGCATGGCAAGGCCAGAGTTTGCCGCCAATACTCCATATTCTGTGTACTTTGCAGAGCTCCATCTATCGTATGAACTAAAACTTTTCTCTGTGTCGCTTCAACGCAAATGATCTCTTCCGCACGACGAACGAATACTCCCTCATTCGTTATAATGGGGAACTCGCGGCTTTCCATATTGTACTGGTAAACTGCATCTTTCAGATTGCGAAACAGCCGATTTTTATCAATCGGTTTTGACAAATACCGAAACACCTGAAATCTCATGGCTTCGTCCAAATAATCCGGATAAGAGGTCACGATGAATATTTTTATATTTGGATTCAATTCTTTCAGCTTTGCACCAACATGGATCCCGCTAACGCCGGGCATTTCAACATCTAAAAATGCGATATCCGCGCGAACTTTGGCATTTAACAGAGCGTCTCCGCTGGAATAGCAGGCAAATTCCGGTATCATTCCGCCCAGCTGCTCAAAATACTCCGATACATATAAATGCAGTTGCTCAAGAATAATCGAATCGTCATCGCAAAAAATCACACGCATAATAGTACCCTTACACTTTATATAAGTAAAATCATTATAGCATATTTTGTGCTTTTTTGCAAGCACCACCCCCGAATGTGCCATAGGAAGCATGACCAAAACCGCATCAAAACTGTCGTTTCGTGCGTGACCGATTGAATCGTCATACATTCAAGAGTAAAATATACGAAACGGACGATCATACGATATGTGCCGAACGACTATATCCCAAGGAGGCAAAACGAATTATGAACATTTTCCTCAAGCAGGCAACAAGAAGGCCTCTCTTTACCACATTGCTGGTATTGCTGCTCAGTTTCTCTGTCCTGCTATTTTGCACCGGCTATTCTGCATGGGAAAGCGCCAAAACACAGAAAAGTGAGATTTCAAATGGTTACACAACGATTGCAATCCCGATAGAGCCTGATCTAAGCAACCTGTCACCGGAGGAGATTGCCACCGCATTGCAGAATCGTGTATTTGCAGACAAAGCAGCGCAGGAAGCTCCCCAAATCACCACGGTTGACCGCCGCTGCCTGCTTTCTGCTCATATAGCGGGCAGTAGATCCCTCTCTTCCAGCAGCATCGACCCATCTGAATATAATACGGCATTCGATGGAGAATGCTATTCTCTCGCCGTATTTGCACTGCGCTGCAGCGGCATCCGGGAGCAGCCAACGGAAGGTATGTTTCTGTATGATGCAACATTCAGCGTTGAGGAAATCATCTGCCTGTCAGACGCATATAATACTTTCCCCAAACCTGATTCGGTACATATCTACAGCGATGTACGCGAATCAAATGGGGCAGTACCATTTGAAAAAGGTAAAACCTATCTTGTGTTCGGCCAATACCAAGATCATCGTGTCGTTCGGTCTGCCGATGGGTATGATCAGGTAAAAAATGAGAATCGCTACATTGTTCCGTTCCCTGAGATCAACAGCAATTTCTATGGTGAGCCCAGCAGTCTTGAACTTGGTAGTTATAATGGGCTGGACTACCATTTCCCTGCGGCAGGACAACTTCCTTGGGTCTGTGAATATACAGGGTCGGTGACAGATTATCTAAACAGCGATGCAGCTTCGACTTGGCGGGAAGATATTGTACCGCTTTGTCAGCTTAACTATGAGTCTGCGGCCGTGATACTGACCGATCGGGCGGAGAGTATGTATTCTTTTAATACCGGTGATGAGGCTTTGTTATCCGGGCGCTTTTTTACAGGCGAAGAGTACACAAACGGTGATGATGTGTGTGTCATCAGTGCAGCCTATGCTGAACAAAACGGCCTCCGGCTGGGAGATATGATTCAGCTTGACTACTATGATTCTGGATTTGGGGAATACAACAACGGTGCGACGGCGAATTCTATGCTTGCGGCGGAAGATCCGGGCCCTTATCGTCAACGATACTATATGTCTCTCGATGATGCGATCGGTGTATGCAAAAATTATACCGTTATTGGCATTTATACTGGCGCTCGATTCGCATTTGGCGCATATCAGCTTAATGCGGACACGATTTTGGTTCCCAAAGCATCTGTTCCTAATGCGCAGAATTATGAAACACGGGCAAATTCCTTACTGAACACTTTTGTCCTGAAAAATGGCTCTGCAAAAGAATTTGAAAAGTACATGGAGCAGCAGAACCTCGCTGGACAATTTCTCTATTTCGATCAGGACTTTTCTTCTATGCAGGAATCACTGGATGCACTTGAAACCAATGCCATGCGCCTGATGATAGTCGGCATCGGAGTATTCCTGCTTACTTCCGCACTGTTTTTGTTTCTGAATTTCCGCAGAATGAACTTGACGATCCGTGGTGTTCGCCTCTTGGGCAGGTCATCCAAGGCAGTGTTCCGGGAAATCATCATGGCACTTATTCCTTTGGAAACCCTTGCGGTCTTGTTTGGCACATGTGCTGCAATTGCGCTATTTGATGCTGTTACACGGAATCTGCTTTCGAGTGCTCTTGCGCTCCGACCGGAGGCGATGGCGGCTTCTGCTGTTACTGCATTTGTATTTCTCATGGTTTCTACTATGATCAGCACGGCGATCTTTGCGAACCGCAAGCTGATGAAAGCAAAATAAGGCTTGCCTTGAAAGGAGCATAATTGTCTATGTTTCAAAAAAACGGTCACGCTCTTGAAAGTGTAACACTGACTGCCATGCTCCGCCGATGGACATCAAGTCTGCTCCTTATTGCAGTTACTGCCGCAAGTGCTCTTTCTGCAATGATCTTGCAGAATTTAACTATCCGTCAGGAGAACGCTTTAAGCAGCACAATTGAGAACACCACGATTTCCTGCACCGTAACAAATGCAAAAGGCACTGATTCCGGCAACCTACAGATGCTTTCCGCTTTTGTAGAGATGTTGGAGGGGAAACGACGGTTGCGGGAATGCTATTTGGATGATTATGTAAAAAACGTGCGGGCAAAAGCGAAAATGTCATTGGAGAAACCAGAAGGTGCAACACTCAGCAGGATTCTCTCGATCGATTCCGATCCCGCTCTTTCTCAGGCAGAAGGGGTCTATGTCCAATTTTTTGAAGACTGGGAGGAAGGAGTTCTGCGCGGGCAAGAACAAGTATGCCTGATTTCATCTGACATGGTCACCGATGGCGAATACATTACCGTTGCCGCCGATATGGGCGAATCCGCACGATTGCGAATCATAGGGACTGTCGCAAACGGCCCGAGCAATGAAATATATTGTCCCTATTTCATGTCATGGAGTGAAGGCGTTTCCGTTGCTTTTCTGACGGACAGCTGTTCTTTCGATATCCGAAACAATCAAAAGCTGGAAGAAAGCAAATCGTATATTTACGAGTGGTTTGTTCGCCCGGATCTCAGCAATCAAATGGATGGTCTTACTTTTGGTGTTTTAATCCACGATGAGACCTATCAGAAAAATATAGAGGAGATTCAGGCGAACCTTTCCATGCTGCATCTGTTGCTGCCGGTTTTGATCATTGTATGCGGCGGCATCGGCTTTTTCGCAAGTTTTCTGGCAACTCGCGGCAGGACAAAAGAGTTTGCTGTCATGCGCTGCCTCGGCATGAAACAATGTAAAATTTTTGGATTGGTCATGGGAGAACTTTCTATTCTCGCTTTTACAGGTGCATTCTTCGGTATAGCTGGTGGCATTCTTCTGGAAGGCGAAATACAGACAAGTGCATTGCTTCATGCTGCGCTGATGACAGGTATATTTTTACTCGGTTCCGCGGCTGCTGCACTTCGGATCACAAGCATAAATGTTATGAATCTCATGAAGGTGGAGGATTGAATATGAATACCCTGATTTCCAAACAAGTTACATACGAATATAGAAATGCAGTCCAGACAGTCAGGGCTGTGAATGGTGTCAGCTGTGCTTTTCAACAGGGACAAGTTTATGCCATTGTGGGATCTTCCGGCAGCGGGAAAACTACATTTCTATCGTTGCTTGCAGGGCTGGATGTGCCGACCTCCGGCACGATCGAGTTAGACGGAGAATCCACGGCGAAAATGAACCGTGATTCTTACCGACTGAACCATGTGTCCGTGATCTACCAGAATTTCAACTTGTTTCAACACCTGACCGTGTTGGAGAACGCCGCCTATCCCCTGTATGTCCGCAAAATGCCAAAGAAAAAAGCGGATGAGCTCGCAGCAGAAAAACTTCTGCAAGTTGGGTTGAAGGAGGATCAGTTCAAGCGGTTTCCCAATATGCTCTCCGGAGGAGAGCAGCAGCGAGTGGCTATCGCCCGCGCGCTAACCTCAGGCAGTGAGCTTATTCTGGCAGACGAACCTACCGGCAATTTGGACAGTGAAAACAGCCGAAACATTGTTGGTATTCTGCAAGGGCTGGCCCATGAGGAAAATCGCTGTGTTATCATCGTCACCCACGATCCCGCCGTAGCAGAGGTAGCCGATGTGGTACTAAAGATGAAGGACGGTAAGTTGATTCACTGATTCGCTGCATCACCTATTTGCACAAGTAAAATGACTGGCAGTGCCATATACCAAAAGATTTGCTTGCAGATTAGAGCCCATTTTGGTGACTTGAAGTCTTATGTCTTCAAGGATATGGCTGCGGAAATCCGTAAAATGATTGTCACCTTGCGGTGTATATCAAAAACATGATGCCGATTTGAAAGATGCTTTCGCTGCTGTGACCGGACAATGAGGATTATCCTGAAAGCATGGCAAAAGCATCGGGCGCTTGATCCATCGCTTGCATCAATTATTCAACTTGATTTCTACTCATTCCTTGATGCTGAACTGCACGGTCATTATAATAATGAATTAAACGCACTTGCTTTGCGGCTTCTGCCGCTTTGCAGGTGCGTTTTGCTATATCTGTGCCTTTTGCGTGGCAGCGTAGGCTGCCGCAGCCCTCCGTCCGATTTGGATCATTCAAAAATTCAAATCGAAACGGAGAATAACGCTATGGATGGAAACCATCCGAAACGAAGAAAGGACAAATATGATCCCTATACCATCAGCACGACCGAGGACGGCCGCCATTGGCTGACCTTTTCGGACGGGCAAGGCAATCGACATCATTTTGAGATCAGTGCTGCCGTATTTACACTGTTCGATTCCTTTGAGTTGGACGATCTCTCCTATCTGAACGAGGTAGATCGCCACTATGAGCAGTCGGAGCTCACGGAGGCATCGTTGTATGACCGAGCCGTGCATCGCCCGGCGACGGTCGAAGAAAGCGCTTTGCAGAGCATGGAATATGCGCAGTTACATAGGGCGATCTCTGAACTGCCCGAAATACAAAAGCGGAGGCTGATCCTCTACTACTTTCAAGGTCTGACCTATGAGCAGATCGCAGAAATGGAGGGATGCACCAAACGGGCAGTGAAATTCAGTGTAGACATCGCCGTGGAAAAGCTCAAAAAGTTTTTCAAAAATTTTTGAGTTCAGACTACACAAATAGCCTTTAAGTGAGGAAACAGGTGGAGAGGTACGAAAACTCTCTGCCTGTTTTCCTTTTCGGCAAGCAGGGATGATCTTTGACAACCGAATAACCATTCATCAAGCACATTCCTATTGCCATTGCGAAAGCATGAGCCACATTAGCGGCTGCGCCATAATCCGCATTGCGGGGAGCGAGAAACAGTCGGCTATCACGGGCGGGTGGCTCCCGCCCCGGCGACGACCGGCAATAGGGCTAACGATACTCCCGTCCAGCCACAGTCCGAGCGTGATAAGCGGCATTTCGACCGTGAAGCCGTCGCAGGCAATGGGGGCGGTTGCGAGAGAACCTCGTGAGGGTGAAATTCCCGTGGAGCCGACAGCCATCGGCCGCTTGATGACTTCCCAATAGAAAATCGGGGTGTCGAGGACAAATAGATTTTCTTCAAAATACTACGGTCAAGCGGCGGGACGGGTCAGACGAAACGGAGAATGTTTTATCTCTCACCGACCTCAATTCTGTTCTGCCGCTTGACCTCTACATAGGCGGAAACGCCTAAATACACAAAGGAGGTCATCACAGAATGAACCACACATATTTGCGCGGCGATATGTATTACGCCGATCTAGGCCGGGGTATCGGCTCCGAGCAGGAGGGCTATCGCCCCGTCGTGATCATTCAGAACAATGTCGGGAACAAACACAGCCCCACGGTCATTATCGCTTCCATTACGAGCAAAACCGGCGTGAAAGCCAAACTTCCCACCCACTACTACATCGACGCCGAGGACGGCTTGGAGCTGCCCTCCATCGTCCTGCTGGAACAGCTGCGCACCGTCGATAAGCGACGCTTGGGCAACTTCATTGGGCATCTGTCCGAAAAGCACATTTGCGGTATCAACCATGCGCTGGCGGTCAGCATCGGTCTGATCGAGAGCGTCCCCCAAAAACTGATCCTCTGCCTTTGCAGTACCTGCGCCGATAATTTCTACGGCACGGGTGCTTATTATTTACGCAGGATCGACCCGAACCAAATGGCAAAAGACACTTGCACCTACTGCAACAGCAGAAAAGGGCTGGATTATGAGATTGTCCGCAAATAGCAGATGTTTTATCGGAAAAAGCTGAATTTGCACAAGTGACGCTCCGTCTTTCGGGTGATATAATCTTCTTGTCTTACAGGACAAGCAGGTACAATCAAGTCGCTTGTGAGAAAGGAGTTATGTGGTTGGAACAGATTGTACCGAAATACTCTGTCGGAAAACGGACATACTCTGTCGATGAGATACGCTCCATACTGAATATCGGGCGTAGAAAAGCATATGAACTGTGCAATTCGGGAGAGTTCAAAATCGTCCGTATCGGCAGAACCATAAGAATTTCAAAACTCTCTTTCGATGAGTGGCTTGATAATATCACAGATAACGGAGGTATTTGATATGGCTTCAATCGTAAAGAGAGGCAAAACATATTCTGTCGTTTATTATGAGGGCGAGGGTTCAAATCGTCATCAGGTATGGGAATCGGGGCTGAGCTATTCGGCAGCCAAATCCCGCAAAGCAACGATTGAATATGAGAAAGAACAGAACACCCATGTGGATCACAATGATATTACCGTAAGCGAGTTCTTGTATGAGTTCATCGAAAAATACGGTGAGAAAAAATGGGTGGCATCAACCTATGACGGAAATGTAGGCTTGCTTGAAAATTATGTCCATCCCTATTGGGGCGACAAAAAACTTCGCAGCATCCGCACCAAGACCGTCGATGACTTTTATCATTTTCTGTTGAACGAAGCAGAGCCGGCAACCAATATGGGCAAACCAAAGCGGGAGCATATCAGCCCCTCAACCATTCATGACATCCACAAGGTTCTGCGATGTGCTTTCAATCAGGCGAAAAAGTGGGAGTACATTGCGAAAAATCCGTTTTTGGATGCGACACTGCCGGAGCACAAGGAGGCTAAACGGGATGCCTTGACTCCCGAACAACTGCAAAGAGTATTGGACTTTACCGACCGCACCGACATCTACGACTTATATGTGATGCACTGTGCGATACAACTGGCGTTTGCTTGTTGTATGCGCGGCGGTGAGGTCGGTGGAACGCAGTGGGAGCGCTTTAGCCGGAGTGATCAGGTGCTATACATCGACCGTGTGATTGACCGTGTTGATAAGAAACTGATTGAAAAGCTACCCAAAATGGACATCCTTTTCCGCTTTCCAAACCTCTATCCGGGCACACGGACGGTGATTGTCTTAAAGCAGCCGAAAACGGAGGGCAGTATTCGTACTGTCTACATTCCCGAAACCGTTGCAAAGAAGCTCGAAAAGCTCAGAGAGATGCAAATGAAGCTGAAACTGGAGCTTGGCGACGACGGCTATATGGATTATGGCCTGATTATCTGCCAAGCCAACGGCCGACCGATTATGACCGAGCATCTGAATAAACGATTCAAGGAAGTCCTTATTGGTCTGAACGACCCGACAATCAATGTCGATAATGTCGTGTTTCACAGTTTACGGCATACGAGTACGGGCGTAAAACTTCGGCTCTCCAAGGGCGATCTAAAAGCGGTACAGGGTGATGGCGGATGGAACTCTCCCGATATGGTGACCAAGCGCTATGCGCACATTCTTGACGAGGATCGCCGTCGCCTTGCTGATGAGATGGAGCAATCCTTTTACAAAGGCAAGACAGAAGAAGCACCCGTTACTGCCGCACCCGCACTTGATGCAGAAGCTCTTGCGAGCCTGCTTGCCAGCAATCCTGAACTACTCAAAAAGGCTTTGGAGCCTGTCCAGCTTGCTAATAACACCTGATTTTATTAGCAGAGAGCAAATTAGCAAAACGCACCGTATTAGCAAACGGGCTGAAAACCGAATGAAAATGCCGTCGATAATGCGGTGCGTATTAGCAAAATGCCAGCTGTGGAAATAAGAAAAAGGTGATTGGTCTTGAACACGAAATGCAAATCCTGCGATTAGCAATTAGCAAGCAGCCAAACACAGCAGCAAATAAGGAAAGCCGAAAACCCTTGAAAACAAAGGCTTTCGGCGTTGTTTGTGGCGCGCCAGAAGGAACTCGAATCCCCGACCTTCCGCTTAGGAGGCGGACGCTCTATCCAACTGAGCTACTGGCGCATATTTAATTTTAAGGGCGACCGCCCCTCTGGCGGGGAACGCTCTTGGTTCTCTTAGGAGGCGTGTGCTCTATCCAGCTGAGCTACTGGGACATGTGTATTTACCGAATCATCTTAGCGGTTTTTTGAAAAAATGTCAAGAGGCAGCGCCAAAAGTCGCGCGATTTTTCCCTTCCGGACGCATACAATGGGAGGCCTGAGCGTCAAAAGGCGGAAGGGAGGGAGGGCCATGCCATGGTGGGAGCAGGTGTGCGGAGACGTGGACGATCTGATCTTCGCAGACGTGGAATATGAGATCAGCACGCGCTGAACGGGCAGAAAATTTCCCTTTACAGGAGGGCTTCTTTCGGCTATACTATATATGATATTCCGAAACTGGAGAATACTGTCATGATCGAATTTGAAGAATATAAGAGCAAACTGAACGACCTGAAGCCGAAGCTTGAGGAGCTGCGCGCCGCCTTTGTGCCGCAGAGCCTGCTTGATGAGCTGGAGCGCCTGCACGCCATGGCGGAGGCCCCCGGCTTCTGGGACGACCCCGCGCGCTCGCAGAAGGCCGTCATGCGCACGAAGACGCTCGAGCGCAAGCGCGACAAGTTCCAGTCCATGTGCAGCGAATGGGACGACCTGATGACCATCTGCGAAATGGCGCTGGAGGAAAACGACGACTCCATGCTCGAGGAGCTGACGGCGGGCTATGCCAAGCTCGAGGCCGACATGGAGGAGGCCCGTCTGGAGACCCTGCTGACGGGCGAATATGACGCGAACAACGCGCTGCTGTCCTTCCACGCGGGCGCGGGCGGCACGGAGGCGCAGGATTGGTGCGCCATGCTCTACCGCATGTATACCCGCTGGGCCGAGGCACACGGCTTTACCTATAAAATTCTCGACTATCTCGACGGCGACGAAGCCGGCCTGAAGTCGGCGGACATCATGATCGAGGGCGACAACGCCTACGGCTTCCTGAAGGGCGAGGCCGGCGTGCACCGCCTCGTGCGCGTCTCGCCGTTCGACGCGGCGGGCCGCCGCCACACGTCGTTCTCCGCCGTGGAGGTCATCCCGGAGATCCCGGACGACGTCGAGGTCGAAATTCGCCCCGAGGACATCGAAATGCAGGTCTACCGCTCGTCCGGCGCAGGCGGCCAGCACATCAACAAGACGTCCTCCGCCGTCCGCCTCATCCATAAGCCGACCGGCATCGTCGTCTCCTGCCAGACGCAGCGCGACCAGTTCCAGAACAAGGAAACGTGTATGCGCATGCTGCGCTCGAAGCTCATCGAGATCAAGGAGCGCGAGCACCTCGAGAAAATTTCCGACATCAAGGGCGTGCAGCAGAAGATCGAGTGGGGCAGCCAGATCCGCTCCTACGTCTTCATGCCCTATACCCTTGTGAAGGATACCCGCACGGGCTTTGAGAGCACGAACGTCAACGCCGTGATGGACGGCGACCTCGACGGCTTCATCAACGCCTACCTCACCTGCGCCGCAACGGGAACGTGGGCCACGAAATAACAAAAAAAGTGCTTGATAATTCCGGCACATTATGATATTATTGTAGGCACTGTATGTATATTCGCCCTTTGGGCTGATTCCGGCAGGCCGCTGCCGTAACCGCGGCCGTTTTTGGAGGTTTTTTACTATGGATACCCTGAAGCTGATTCTCCTGATCTTCCAGATGATCTCCTGCGTTGTACTGACGGTCGTGATCATTCTCCAGAATGGCGCAGAGGATGGCCTCGGCGCGATCGCCGGCGGTTCCGACACCTATCTTGGCAAGGGCAAGGCCGGCACGCTGGACGCGAAGCTCTCCCGCCTGACGAAGTGGATCGCCGCTGTATTCGTCCTGCTGACGCTGTTCGTCGCTCTGCTCGGCTCTCTGTAAGATAAGGCAGCTAATCCCCCTGCGTGCGCAGGGGGATTTTTTGTATTTTGGAGAAGGTCGTTGCAGGGGCAGGGGCGTGCCCTGCCCGGCCGCGCCTCCTCGCAATGACACATCAGGGCAGTGCAGACCAGCGTCCTTACGCGGTTGAATAGCCCCGTACAGGGCGTTCACTACCCGCAAGGGGCACGCCGCATCCGTAAGGCGGCAAAGCCGCCAACGGCTGCGCAGTGAGCGCCGCTACAAGCCCCGTCGGGACCGGTTCCGTTTTAACGGCGGCCGGTACGAGTCGGCAGTGCCTTCCCGAGATTGCCACGGGCGCAAAGCGCCCTCGCAATGACAAATCGGGGGCCATCACCGTTTTAGCGATAGCCTGTTCGGATCGGCAGCATTGCGCCGGGCCCGGCTGTCCGCTCCCCTACAACGCATGACTGGCAGCTTTGTGAAATTCTCCACTTTCCATTATCAATTTTCAATTATCAGTTTACTCTTCCCTTGCCCAATCGAGGCTCCTGCCGACGGCCTTTGCCCAGCCGCGGCGATTTTTTTCGCGCTGCTCGGCCGTCATGCACGGCAAAAAGCTGACATCGCACCGCCACTGGCGGCGCAGCTCGTCCGGATCGTGCCAGATGCCGACGGCGAGCCCGGCCAGATACGCCGCGCCGAGGGCCGTTGTCTCGCGGATGACAGGGCGGCGCACCGGCGTGGCCAGCATGTCCGCCTGGAACTGCATGAGGAAGGCATCGCGGCTCGCACCGCCGTCGACGCGCAGCTCGCGCAGCGGCACGCCGGTGTCCTTCTCCATGGCGGCGACGAGGTCCATGCTCTGGTAGGCGATGGATTCCTGCGCAGCGCGGATGATGTGCTCGCGCTTCGTGCCGCGCGTGATGCCGACAATGGCCCCGCGGGCGTACATATCCCAATACGGCGCGCCGAGGCCCGTGAAGGCCGGGACAAAATACACGCCGCCGGTGGAGTCGACCTTCTGCGCATAATACTCCGCGTCGCTTGCCTCGCTGAGGAAGCGCATTTCGTCGCGCAGCCACTGGATGACGGCCCCGCCGACAAAGACGCTGCCCTCGAGGGCATAGGTCACATGGCCGCCGAGCCCGGCCGCGATGGTCGTGACAAGGCCGTGGCGGCTGACGCAGGGCGTCTCGCCCGTGTTCATGAGCAGAAAGCAGCCCGTGCCGTAGGTATTCTTGGCCTCGCCGGGGGCGAAGCAGCACTGGCCGAACAGCGCGGCCTGCTGGTCGCCCGCCGCGCCCGCGATGGGAATTTCCACGCCCTGGATGTTGCAGGTGGCGAAGTCGCCGCTGCTCGGGCGGACGTCCGGCAGCATGCAGCGCGGGATGCGCAGAGCCTGCAGGAGCGTCTCGTCCCAGTCGAGGCGGCGGATGTCAAAGAGCATGGTGCGTGAGGCGTTCGTCACGTCCGTTGCGTGAACGCGGCCGCGCGTCAGCTTCCAGATGAGCCACGAATCCACCGTGCCGAACAGCAGCTCGCCGCGCTCGGCGCGCTCCTGCGCACCGGGCACATGGTCGAGGATCCACCGAATTTTTGTAGCCGAGAAATAGGCGTCCGGCACAAGGCCCGTGACGGCTCGAATGTGCTCCGTCAGCCCGTCGGCACGCAGCCGGTCGCACAGGGCGGCCGTGCGGCGGCACTGCCAGACGATGGCAGGGTAAATGGGGCGGCCCGTGGCCTTTTCCCAGACGATGGTCGTCTCGCGCTGGTTCGTGATGCCGATGGCGGCGATCTCCGCGGGGTCGATGCCGCCGCGCGTGATGGCCTCCATCATGACGCCGTACTGGCTGGAGTATAATTCGAGCGGATCGTGCTCCACCCAGCCCGCCTGCGGGTAGAGCTGGGGGAATTCCTTCTGCGCGGAGGCGACGATCTGCTGGGAGCGGTCAAAGACGATGGCGCGGCTGCTCGTCGTGCCCTGATCGAGGGCGACAAGGTATTTTTTCATGGTTCCTCCTCAGTAAGGCAGCGTGCTGCCGCCGATGAATTCGCGCAGGAGGGAATCCTGCGGCACGAGATCCGCCGGGACGTCCGGCAGCTCCCGCATGACCTCGAGCACGTCGGACAGCTCCGGCAGGGCAAGGCGCTCCAGTTCGTCCCGCAGCAGCGGGCGGTAGACGCCGAGCTCGGCGGAATAGAACGAGTCGATGCTGCCGTGGGCGCGCGGCTTGAAGGGCATGATATAGCGCTGCTCGCCGCGGTCGACGCGCTCGCGCATGGCGATGGTCTCGGACAGGGCGCGGCCGCGGCCCGTGCTGTCGCGCAGCATACGGCGGACGAGACGGATCTTCGACGGATGGAGCGGATGGCCGCTGCGCGGGGTGATGCGCGTGCGGACGCTGACATAGATGCGCGTCGTGCGGCCGTCATAGCCCGTGACCTCCGGGTTCAGGGCGTGGATGCCCTCCAGAATGACCAGCTCGCCGGGCCGCCTGCGCAGCGTGCGGCCATCGAAGACACGGACGCTGTTTTTGAAGTCATAGTGCGGCAGCTCCACCTCCTCGCCCGCCAGCAGCTTGCCGAGCTGCTCCTGGAAAAACGGCACGTCGACGCGCGACGGGCGCTCGAGGTCCAGCTCGTTGCGGCTGAAAAGCTCCAGCTCCCGCTCCGTGAGCGGGCAGAAATAGTCGTCCATGGAGAGCGTGTGCGTCTCCATGCCGCGGCGGTCCAGCTCCCGCTCGATGAGCAGGGCGGTCGTCGTCTTGCCGGAGCCGGACGGCCCCGCCAGCAGCACGGCCGGGCGCTCCTGCGCATGGGCGGCGATGAGATCGGCCGCGCGGACGATCTGCTGTTCATAAAGTCTGCGGTCATGCTCCAGCACCGCGGCGGGGTCCTGCGCAAGCAGGGCGCTGAGCTGATCGGTCGTCATAGGGCGTTCCTCCTCTGGGTCCCGGAAAAGCCGGGACGTGTTTCCTTCCAGTATAGCACAACGCGCGGGAAAATGTTGACGGATTTCTGATTTTTGTGCAAATTGCCGGTTCTTTCGACAGCCCGCCGCATGCCGCGGCAGGGCCTTGCACAGCTTGGTGAAAAAGTCCCTCCGAAACTTTCGGCTGGGCAGATTTTTTGACAGTCTGCTTGCATTCCTTACCTGTCTCCTCTATAATATAAACTGCATGACTGTGGTTAGGAGAAAGAAAGCAATGAGTAGTTTGAAGGAAAACAAAATGGGCACGATGCCCATTGGGCGGCTGCTGCTGACCATGGCGCTGCCGATGGCCCTGTCCATGCTGGTGCAGGCGCTTTACAACGTGGTCGACAGCGCCTTTGTCGCGAAAATTTCGGACGTTAATCAGGACGCACTCAACGCCGTTTCGCTGGCCTTCCCGGTGCAGAACATCATGATCGGCATCGCAACGGGCACGGCCGTCGGCGTCAATGCCCTGCTGTCGCGCGCGCTCGGCGAACGCGATGCGGACATGGTGAACCGCTCTGCCCTGAACGGCGTCTTTCTTGCCGGGCTGGGCATGCTGCTCAGCGCCCTGTTCGGCATTTTCTGCGCGGAGCTCTTCATGCGCTCCCAGACGTCGAACGAAGCCGTCATTGCCTACGGCACGGGCTATATCCGCATCATCACGATCGCCTCGTTCGGCATCTTCGGCGAGATCATCTTTGAGCGCCTGCTGCAGTCCACGGGCCGCACGATCTACACCCTCTTCACGCAGGGCACCGGCGCGGTCCTGAACATCATTTTTGACCCCATCCTCATCTTCGGCCTGTTCGGCCTGCCGCGCATGGAGGTCGCCGGTGCAGCCGTGGCCACGGTGCTCGGCCAGATCGTGGCGTTTATTCTGGCCATGATCCTCAACCACCGCAAAAATCCGGACGTCCGCCTGCATCTGCGCGGCTTCCGCCCGGACTGGAAGCTCATCGGCCGCATTCTGGCCATCGGCGTGCCGTCCATGATCATGGTCGCCATCGGCTCGGTGATGTACTACGGCATGAATCTCGTGCTCATGCGCTTTGAGCACGTCCGCGTGGGACTCGGTGAGGTCGGCACGGCCGTCTTCGGCGCATACTACAAGCTGCAGAGCTTCATCTTCATGCCGGTGTTCGGCATCAACAACGCCGCGCTGGCTATTGCGGCCTATAACTACGGCGCGCGGAAGCCGAAGCGCATCCTCGGCGTGCTGAAGTGCGGCATCCTCGGCGCAACGGCGCTGATGGTGATCGGCGTGGCGGCCTTCCAGCTCATCCCGCAGGCCCTGCTCGGCCTGTTCAACGCCAATGCGGACATGCTGGCCGTCGGCGACCCGGCGCTGCGCACCATGAGCCTCGCCTTCGTGTTCGCAGGCGCGTGCATCATCGTCGGCGGCGTGTTCCAGGCTCTCGGCAACAGCGTCTACAGCATGATCGTCTCCATCGCGCGCCAGCTGGTCGTGCTGCTTCCGGTGGCCTACCTGCTGTCGCTTTCCGGGAACATCGACGCCGTCTGGTTCGCCTTCCCGATCGCGGAGGTCGCCTCGCTGGCGATGACGGTCATCCTGTTCCTCCGCCTGTATCGGAAGAAGATCCGCCCGCTCAGCCGGATGCCGGCGGCAGAATAAGCGAGAAGGAGGAACGGCCCGATGGTCATTCTGCTGAAACAGCATGCCCCGCAGGCGGAGCAGGAGCGCCTGCTTGCCTGGCTGCGGGAGCTTGGCGCGGAGGTCCGCGTCACCGGCACGCCGGAGCGGCCGTTTTTCTGCCTGACGGGCGACGTCTCCCGCATCGACCCGAGCCTTGCGGCGCGTTTCCCGGCCGTGGAGGACGTCCTCCGGCTGACAGAGCCGTACCCCCTGTGCAGCCGCCGCCTGCACCCCGAGCCGACGGTCGTCTCCGTGGGCGGCGCGCGCTTCGGCGGCGGGAACTTCGGCCTGATCGCAGGGCCGTGCGCCGTGGAATCGGAGGAGCAGATCTTTACGGCAGCCCGGCAGGCAAGGGCCGCAGGCGTCTGCCTGCTGCGCGGCGGGGCATTCAAGCCGCGCACCTCTCCCTATGATTTTTCCGGGCTGGGCGCAGAGGGGCTGCGCCTGCTCATCGCCGCCGGGCACGAGACGGGGCTTCCCGTCGTGTCCGAGCTGATGAGCGCCGCCCAGCTCGACGCGTTCGCCGATGTGGACGTCATCCAGATCGGCGCGCGCAATATGCAGAACTATGACCTGCTGCGGACGCTCGGCCGCAGCGAAAAGCCGGTGCTGCTCAAGCGCGGCGTCGGCGCAACGCTGCAGGAGCTTCTGCTGAGCGCGGAGTATCTTCTGGCGGCGGGCAACCCGCGCGTGATGCTCTGCGAGCGCGGTATCCGCACGTTCGACACGTTTACGCGCGGTACGCTCGACCTTGCGGCCGTGCCCGCCCTGCATGAAATGACCCATCTCCCCGTCCTCGTCGACCCGAGCCATGCGGCCGGTCGCGCGGCCCTTGTGACGCCGTTGGCGCTGGCTGCCGCGGCCTGCGGAGCCGACGGCGTGATGGCGGAGATGCACCCTGACCCGCTGCACGCCCGGTGCGACGGGGCGCAGGCTCTGCTGCCGGAGGAGCTGGCAGCGCTGTCACAGCGGCTGCACGCCGTGCGGGAGGCCTGCAGATGAAGATCGACATTCCCGTTTCGCAGCCCTACCGCGTGGACATCGCGCCGGGGCTGCTGGACGACCTCGGCCGCTATGTTTCCTCGGGAACGGCGGCCCTTGTCGTAACCGAGGAGCATGTGGCTCCGCTCCTGCTGGAGCGCGCCTGCCGCGCACTGCGTGCTGCCGGCGTGCGCGCCGTTCCGGCCATCCTTCCCGCCGGGGAGGAGACGAAGTCGCTGGCGCAGTATGCCGCCCTGCTCCATAAGCTGGCCGAGGCGGGCCTGACCCGCGCCGACACGGTCGTTGCGCTCGGCGGCGGCGTCATCGGCGATCTGGCGGGCTTTGCGGCCGCAACGTGGCTGCGCGGCATCCGCCTGGTGCAGGTGCCGACGACGCTGCTTGCCATGGTGGATTCGTCCGTCGGCGGCAAGACGGCCATCGACCTGCCGGAGGGCAAAAACCTCGTCGGCGCGTTCCATCAGCCCGCCGCCGTCGTGTGCGACCCGCAGCTGCTGGACACGCTGCCGCCCGCCATCCTGCGCGACGGCTGCGCCGAGGCGCTGAAGACGGCCGTGCTGTTCGACCCGGACCTGTTTTCCCATCTGGCCGCGCGCGGCACGGACTTCGACCGCATGACGGTCCTGCCCCGCTGCATCGCCTGCAAGCGGGACGCCGTGTGCGCCGACGAATTCGACCGCGGTGCGCGGCAGCTGCTGAACCTCGGCCACACGGCCGGGCACGCCATCGAGACACTCAGCGGCTACCGTATTTCCCACGGCCATGCCGTGGCCATCGGCCTTGCCATAATGGCGCGGGCCTTCTGCCGCGATGCCGCAGAGATCGAGGCTGCGCTCATAAAGCTCGGCCTGCCCACCCGAACGGAGTTTTCGCCGGAGCAGCTGGCACAGGCCGCACTGGCGGATAAAAAGCGCGCGGGAGAGCGCATCACGCTCGTCATTCCCCGCGCCATCGGCGACTGCGTGCTCCGGGAGGTCCCGGTGGACACGCTGGCGGATATTTTTGAAAGAGGAATGTGACATGGAGCTGTTCCTGCCGCACGGCCCGCTCGGCGGGCGAGTGGACGCCATTGCGTCAAAATCGCAGCTGCAGCGGCTGCTGCTGTGCGCCGCGCTGGCAGACCGCGAGACGGTCGTGCACGGCGTCTCGGACGCAGCGGACGTGCAGGCGATGTGCCGCTGCCTGCGGGCGCTCGGCGCGCAAATCACCTCGGACGGCAGGGCGCTGCGGGTGCAGCCGGTCACGGAGCAGGCGCGCGGCGCGGCGGATTGCGGCGAAAGCGGCGCGACGCTGCGCTTTTTGCTGCCCGTGGCGGCGGCGCTCGGGAAGCATACAGCGTTTCATCTGCACGGCCGTCTGCCGCAGCGGCCGCTCGGCCCGCTGTGGGACGCGCTGGAGGCACACGGCGTCCGGCTGAGTCGCCCCGCGCCGGGCGAGCTTCTCTGCGCGGGCAGGCTGGAAAGCGGCCGCTTTGCGCTGCCGGGAGACGTCTCGTCCCAATTTTTCTCCGGTCTGCTGTTCGCCCTGCCGCTGCCGGATGGCCCCTCGGAGCTGCATGCGGCCACGCCGCCGGAATCGGCGGGCTATATCGCCATGACGCTTGCGGCACTCCGGCGCTTCGGCATCGTCACGGAGCCGCTCCCGGACGGCTGGGCCGTTCCCGGCGGGCAGCGCTACCGCTCCCCCGGCGCGGTCCGGGCGGAGGGCGACTGGTCGAACGCGGCCTTCTGGCTTGCGGCGGGCGCGCTCTCGCGGCCGGTGACTGTCACGGGCCTGCAGGCAGATTCTGCGCAGGGCGACCGCGTGATTCTGGAGTATCTGCGCCGCTTTGGCGCAGAAGTTGAGCAGAACGCAGACGCCGTGACGGTCCGTCCCGCGCCGCTGCGCGGCTGCAGCCTCGACGTGCGCGGCACGCCCGATCTGGCTCCGCCGCTGGCCCTGCTGGCGGCCTGTGCCGCCGGGACGACGCGGATCACGGGCGCGGCAAGGCTGCGCTATAAGGAAAGCGACCGGCTCGCGAGCATCGCCGCCGCACTGCGTGCTCTCGGTGCAGACGTGCGGGACCTGCCGGACGGGCTGGAGATCGCAGGCGGCAGGCTGACAGGCGGCACGGTGGACGCCTGCGGCGACCATCGCATCGCCATGCTGGCCGCGATCGCCTCGGCACGCTGCGATGTGCGGCTGCGCGGGGCGGAATGTGTGGAAAAATCGGACCCGCACTTCTGGCAGACGCTTGCCGGACTGCGGAGCGGAACGGAGGAGCGCAGGTGAGCAGCAGCTTCGGAACGGTGCTGAAATTACAGCTTTTTGGTGAATCGCACGGCCCGGCCGTGGGCATGTGCCTCGACGGCTTCCCGGCGGGCTTCCGGCCCGATCTTACGGCCCTGCAGGCCTTTCTGGACCGGCGCGCGCCGGGGCGCAGCGCCCTGACGAGCGCCCGCCGCGAGGCGGACCGCCCGGAATTCCTGAGTGGCCTTGCGGACGGCCTGACCTGCGGCGCGCCGCTGACGGCCGTGCTGCCCAACGGCGACGCCCACCCGGCGGACTATGCCGGGCTGGAGGATACGCCCCGGCCGTCGCACGCGGACTACCCCGCCACCGTAAAATTTCACGGCGCACAGGCCGCCTCGGGCGGCGGGCATTTCTCCGGGCGGCTGACCGCGCCCCTGTGCGTGGCGGGCGGCCTGTGCCTGCAGCTGCTGGCGGCGCAGGGCGTGGAGATTTTCGCCCATATCGCGCAGATCGGGAGCATCCCGGACCGCGCGTTCGACCCCCTTGCGCCGGAGCGGCCGGGCAGCGGCTTTCCGGTGCTGGATACCGCGGCAGGCACGGCCATGCGCGCGGAGATCGCGGCGGTGGCAGCGGCAGGGGACTCCGTCGGCGGCGTGGTGGAGTGTGCCGTGACGGGCCTGCCCGCCGGAGTCGGCGCGCCGATGTTCGGTGGGCTGGAAAACCGGCTGGCGCAGGCGCTGTTCGCCATCCCCGCCGTGAAGGGCGTGGAGTTCGGCAGCGGCTTTGCGGGCGCAGCCCTGCGCGGCAGTGAAAACAACGACCCATATTGCATGGAAAACGGCGCGGTGCGCACGCGCACGAACCACGCGGGCGGCATCCTCGGCGGGCTTTCCACCGGCATGCCGATTGTATTCCGCGCGGCCTTCAAGCCCACGCCGTCCATCGCCCTGCCGCAGCAGACGGTGCGTCTGTCGGACGGCGCGCCCGTCACGCTGGAGCTGCGCGGGCGGCACGACCCCTGCATCGTCCCGCGCGCCGTGCCCTGCGTGGAGGCTGCGGCTGCGCTTGCGGTGCTGGACGCCGCACTGGAGGCACGGATATGGAAGCTTTGAACGACCTGCGGCAGGATATCGACGCGCTGGACGCGCAGCTCGCGGCCCTGTACCGCCGCCGGATGGATGTGGCCGCGCGCATTGCAGCCGTGAAGCGGGAGCAGGGCCTGCCGGTCCTGCAGCCCGAGCGGGAGCAGGAAATCCGTGCCCGGCTTGCGGAGCTGGCCGCCCCGGCCCTGCAGCCCGGTATGCAGGCCTGGTTCGGGGCCCTGCGCGCCGCGAGCCGCGACTGGCAGGAGGGTCTCCCCGCCCCCGGCGCGAGCCTGCGCTGCGGCCTGCTGGGCGAGCACCTGCGCCACAGCTATTCCCCGGAAATTCACGCCATGCTCGGCGCGTATTCCTATGACCTGTTCGAGATCCCGCCGGAGGGGCTGGCGGACTTCCTGCACGGCGCGGCGTGGGACGGACTGAACGTGACCATTCCCTATAAACGCGCCGTCGTGCCGTTCTGCGCGGCGCTCTCGCCCATGGCAGAGCAGACCGGCAGCGTGAATACGCTCGTCCGCCGGGCGGACGGCACGCTGTACGGCGCGAACACGGACGCCGACGGCTTCCGCCTGCTTCTGGAGCGGGGCGGCGGCATCGCACCCGGCGAAAAGGCCCTTGTGCTCGGCTCGGGCGGGGCCTCGCAGACGGCGCAGGCCGTGCTGCGGGCAGAGGGGGCCGAGGTCGTCGTGATCTCCCGGCGCGGGCCGGTGACCTACGACATGGCGGAACAGCATGCGGACGCGCGGCTCGTCGTCAACGCGACGCCCGTCGGCATGTATCCCGAAAACGGCATCTCGCCGCTCGACCTGCGGCGGGTGCCGCAGTGCCGGTGCGTGCTGGACCTTGTGTATAACCCCGCGCGCACGGCCCTGCTGCAGCAGGCGGACCGGCTCGGCCTGCGGGCCGAAAACGGCCTTTCCATGCTGGCGGAGCAGGCCCGCTGCGCGGCGGGGCTGTTTTTGCAGCGGCCCGTCGACCCGGCGCACACGGCGGTCATCACGGACACGCTTCAAAAGCGCATGCGCAGTCTCATCCTCATCGGCATGCCCGGCGCGGGCAAGACGACCGTCGGCCGCCTGCTGGCGCAGCGGCTGGGCCGCGACTTTTTCGACGCGGACGAGGAGCTGGAGCGGCGCTTCGGCTGCGATATCCCGACATTTTTCGCGCGCGAGGGCGAGGCCGCCTTCCGCGCAGAGGAGACGGCCCTGCTGGCCGAGCTGGGCAAACGCTCCGGCTGCGTTATCGCCACGGGCGGCGGCTGCGTCACCCGGCCGGAAAACGAGCCGCTGCTGCGTCAGAACGCCGCCGTCATCTGGCTGCAGCGCGCTCTTGACCGGCTGCCCGTCGCCGGGCGGCCCGTGAGCCGACGCACGACGCCGGAGGCGCTTTACGCGCAGCGCGCCGCGGCCTATGCCCGCTTTTCCGACGGCACGGCCGACAACAACGGCACGCCGGACGAGACCGTCCGGCAAATTCTGGAGGCATGGACATGAACATTCTGGTGCTGAACGGCCCGAACCTCAACCTGCTGGGCCTGCGTGAGCCGGAGCTTTACGGCCGCGAGGACTATGCCGCCCTCGAGCGCTTCATCCGCGCGGCGGCGCAGGAGGCCGGGGCCGCGGTCACGATCCGGCAGAGCAATTTTGAGGGCGAGCTTGTGACGTGGGTGCAGCAGGCCCACGGCGTGTTTGACGGCCTCGTCATCAATGCCGCCGCCTATACGCACACGTCCGTCGCCCTGCTCGACGCGCTCAAGGCCGTCCGTCTGCCTGCGGCCGAGGTCCATCTGACGGACATCGACGCGCGGGAGCCGTTCCGCCGCATTTCCTACGTCGGCATGGCCTGCGGCGCGCACTTCAAGGGCCTCGGCTTCGAGGGCTACCGCCGCGCCATCCGCTGGCTCTGCGGTCTATAAAAAGCGCGCCGTCAGCGCAGCGACCAGAAACCCCGTCAGGTCGGCGATGAGCGCCGCGGGCACGGCGTAGCGCGTGCGGCGGATCCCGGCCGCGCCGAAATAGACGGAAATGGTGTAAAACGTCGTCTCCGTACTGCCGAGCACAACGGCGGCCGTCCGGCCGATGAGCGAATCCGCGCCATACTGCGCCATGAGGTCCGCGCCGACGGCCAGCGCCGCGCTGCCGGAGACCGGCCGCAGCAGCAGGAGCGGCAGGACCTGCGGCGGCAGGCCGAGCACGCGCGCCGCGGGCGTGAGCCAGCGGGTAAGCAGGTCCACGGCCCCGGAGGCGCGCAGCAGATGCACGGCCGTCAGCAGCATGACAAGGGCCGGAACGATGGACACGAGCAGGCGCAGACCGTCCAGCCCGCCCTCAAGCAGGGCGGCATAGAGGTCCTGCCGCCGTGCGAGCGCCGCAACGGCCACGGCGGCCAGCAGCATCGGAATGAGCAGGTCAAGCACGGCTCGCCCTCCCGAAGAGGAACGCCGCAAGCAGCCCGGCCGTCACGGAGCACACAGACGTGAGCCAGACGGCGGGCAGGATGTCGAACGGCGCGGCGGCCCCGTTTGCCGCCCGCACGGCCGCGACGGTCGTTGGCAGCAGCTGGATGGACGCCGTGTTCAGCACGATGAGGCGGCACATCTCGTCCGTGGCGCAGGCGCTGCCGGAGCGCTGCTGCATCCGGCGCACGGCGGCGATGCCCATGGGCGTGGCTGCGTTGCCCAGCCCCAGCAGGTTGGCTGCGACATTGGCCGTCAGGTAGCCCATGGCCGTCTCGTCCTGCGCCGTCTGCGGGAACAGGCGGCGGAAGACCGGCCGGGCAAGCCGGGCCAGCGCCCGCATGCCCCCCGCGCGCTCAAGCGCCTTTGCCGCCCCGCTCCACAGGCACAGCGCCCCGGCAAGGCCGAGCGCCAGCCGGATCGCAGAGGCCGCTCCCTCCAGTGCGGCGGCCGTCAGCGCGCCGGTCTGCCCCGTGAGCACCGCCGCGCCGAGCGCAAGCAGCACCATTCCCGTCCAGATCCATCCCATGACCATCGTGTACCCCTCCCGGACATCTTCTGTAGCACTATATGGAAAGCTTTTCCGAATTTTGCATAAAGAGCTTGACAGAGTTAGACAAAATGCTATAATGAAGATGTAATCTGACCGGATTCTGCTCAAAAACAGAAATGGGGGGACTGCGCAATGAGAGCAATGGGTATCATCCGAAGACTGGACGAACTGGGCCGCGTTGTGATCCCGGTGGAAATGCGGCGCATGCTGGACCTGGCGGACCGCGACACGGTGGAGATCGCCGTGGACGGCGACCGGATCGTGCTGCAGAAGCACACGCCCCGCTGCGTGTTCTGCAGCCGCAGTGAAGCGCTGGTCGAATATCACAACCGGCGCGTATGTGCGTCGTGCATGCGCGAGCTGAGCGCCATGGGCGGCGGAACAAAGGTCGCGCGGCGGCGCACGGAGGACTGAACCGCTCCGTCTCCCCTCTCGCCGCGCCGAAACGGAGAAAAAGCAATGAAGGATATCCCGGTCTTTTCCTGCCCGGACGGCATCGCCACGCTGATCCTGCGTGAGGTCCCGTTCCGCGGCGAGGGCTATATACTGGTACGCGGCGTGTTCGGCACCCTGGAGGGTCTGCTTGCCGAATGCGCAGGCTTCTGCCGCGCGGCGGGTGCGGAGCGGCTGTTCGCCGCGGGCGAAGCGGATTTTTCCGGCTATCCGGCCGCCATCCGCATTCTCGGGCGCAGCGCGTCGCGGGAGTCGCTGCTGCCCGCACCGGAGGCGGTGCGCCTTGTTCCCGTCACGGAGGAAACGGCAGCGGACTGGGCGCGGGAATACAATGCGCGCTTCCGGGCCGTGCCCGCAGCGGAGAGCTGCAGCCCGGCGGAGGAGCGCGCGCTGGCCGCGGGCGGCGAGGCCCTGTGGATCTGGGACGGTGCAGAGCGCATCGGCCTTGGCCGCGTGCGCGGCAGTGAGCTGCTGGCAGTGGCGGCTCTGCTGCCCGGCGCGGGCGAACGCTGCGTGCGGGCGCTGGCGGCCCGGTGCGCAGGGCCGGAAGTGCGCCTGACGTGCGCGGCGGAAAATGAGCGCGCCATGCGGCTGTATGACCGGCTCGGCTTTTCCCGCGGCGCGGAGGAGCGCGTGTGGTTTTCCATTTGATACTGATTCCTGATTAAAACATTTCATCAGGAATCCCGTGTGCTACGCACACTCGCATCGTGCTGACGCACGCTGCGCCGTCTCATGCAGAATCTGACGCGCCCTCGGCGCTATAAAAAGCTTTTAAAGCTTTTTATCAGATTCTAGTATGAGGCTTGCAGCCGGGCGCTGCAGCGGGTATAATAAACGGCGGCAGGAAAACGGCGGCAGGAAGCGCTTCCTGCCGCCGTCTAATTTTGAATCAGAAAAGAGTATGACAATGAGCTTTACCGGATTTTATCCCGAGACGATCGATTTTCTGTGGGGAATTCGCCTGAACAACAACCGCGAATGGTTCGAGGCGCACAAGGCCGACTATCAGCGCTTCCTCTGGGAGCCGATGAAGGCGCTGGCGGCGGACGTCGAGGCCGCATTCACGGGCATCGAGGGCCTGCGGATGCGCGTTTCACGCATTTACCGCGACATGCGCATGCACCCGCCCGTGCCGTATAAGGAAACGTCGTGGATGTGCCTGCGCCACGACGGCACAAGCTGGCTGGAGCACCCGTGCCTGTTTTTCGAGCTGACGAGCGAGGGCTACAGCTACGGCCTGCTGCTGTGGAACCCGCGCGCGGCCGCCATGGAGCGCTGGCGCACCCAGCTCGGCGACCGGACGGAGGAATTCCTGCAGATGGTTGCCCGCGCAGAGCGGGAAACAGGCCTGCAGCTCGGCGGCCGGGCCTATGTCCGCCCGAAGCAGACGCCGGACGAGCGTCTTTCGCCATATTACAGCCTGCGCAATGTATCAATGGTGCGCGAGCGCCCGCTGGGGGATGAGCTGTATACGCCCCGGCTGGCAGAGACCGTCCGCGATACGCTGCACGCCCTCCTGCCGCTGTATGAGTTCTGCCTGTCCGCGGTGGGATGACCGGCAGAGACTGCCCCGCTGCCCGCTATGTTGTAGGGGAGGGGCATGCCCCTCCCGGCTGCGCACTTGCAGTTCGTACAAGCTGCCGTTAAAATGGAAAACGCCCCCGATTTGTCATTGCGAGGAGGCCGCAGGCCGACGTGGCGCCCTGAGCGCG
>DQIA01000057.1:0-4961 GCA_003525905.1 Clostridiales bacterium | reverse complement strand
CGCAGCGCGAGGAAGTGCCCTTGGGGTGCAATCTTGGGAAGGCACTCACGATTTCGCCGATGACTTTCCTGTTATCCAACTTGGTGCTGCGAGATTCCCACGTCGCTTCGCTCCTCGGAATGACAAATCTGGAAGCCTGTCAAATTTCTGCGATTTTCTCCAAAACACGCAAATTGATACTTGACTTTTTCTCTATATATGTTACGATATAATTGTGGAAACCCGCCGTCCATGGTTGATCCCGATTGACGGTGTACGGTTCAGAGACGGTTGCCTGTCATCCCGCGGGTGCGGAATGGAGGCAGAAATGTATAGCCCCTGCGGGAAATAACCCACGGGAGGTGATACATATAACACTTCAGGATCTGTTCTGGGTTCTTTCGATCATCTGGCTGATTTGCCAGATCATCGACTGGCTCCGAAATGGAAAAAAGTGAGCCGTCTGACGCGACCAGACGACTCACTGGTTTGTAAATGCTAAAATTCACAAACCGGAAAGATGTTTTATGATCGTGGCAACCGTCCGGGTTTCCACATCTTTATTATATCCGCTCGCAGCAGAAATGTCAAATACATTTTGACGGAAAATGTCCCGGTAAAACGTTTTGCGCTTTCGCCGGGGCTTTTTGTGATCCGGGCATGTGCCGCGAGATTGCACCCCAAGGGCACTTCCTCGCGCTTCGCGCTCAGGGCGCCACGTTGGCCTGCGGACTCCTCGCAATGACAAACTTGAGAACTTCACGCCACAGAATGTGTGCCGCAAAGATTGCCAGCCTGCATGGCGCTCGCTGAGCGCCGCTACAGACGCAATTGGTTTTTACATTTTTATCGGAAACCGGCACGAATCGTGAGTTTTACGCCGGGCCCGGCTGTCCGCTCCCCTACATCGCACGGCCGAAGGCCTGCGTATTATTCATTCTTCAATATTCATTTTCCACATGCCCCTGCTTTTTCCCTGCAGATTTACGGATTCACGACATTCTGCGGCTTGCCTGCCAGGAAGGCGCGCAGGTTTTCCGCGCTGATGGCCTGCAGGCGGCGGCGCGTTTCAAGCGGAGCCCACGCGATATGCGGCGTGAGGAAGCAGTTCGGCGCGGTCAGCAGGGGGTTGTCCGCGCGGATCGGCTCCGCGGAGACGACGTCCATACCGGCGGCCAGCAGCTTGCCGCTGCGCAGCGCGTCGGCCACGGCCTGCTCGTCCAGCAGCCCGCCGCGGGCAGTATTGAGCAGGATCGCCCCATCCTTCATCTGCGCCAGCGCGCCCGCATCGATCATGCGGGCGTTTTCTGGCGTCTGCGGGCAGTGGAGCGACACGACGTCGGACTGCGCCAGCAGCTCCGGCAGGGAGACGAAGCGCGCGCCCTCCGGCACGGGCCTTTCATGCCGCGCCGTGACGAGCAGCTTCATGCCGAAGGCCTGTGCGACCGCGCCGACGGCCGAGCCGATGGCGCCGTAGCCGACGATGCCCATGGTCTTGCCGTCCAGCTCGATGAGCGGCCGGTCCCAGAAGCAGAAATCCGGGCAGGTCTGCCACCGGCCCGTGTGCACGGCCCCGGAGTGCAGGCCGACCTGCTGGCAGATCTCCAGCAGCAGGGCAAACGTCATCTGCACAACGGCGCGCGTGGAATAGCCCGGCACGTTGCACACCGTGATGCCGCGGCGCTTTGCGGCGGCGAGGTCGACGATGTTGTAGCCCGTTGCGAGGATACTCACGAGCTTCAGGTTCGGGCAGGCGGCAAAAATATCGTCCGTCAGGCGGACCTTGTTGATGAAAACGACCTCCGCATCGCCAATGCGGGCGGCAGCATACTCCTGCGCGGTACGGTCATAAACCGTCAGCTCACCGAGGGCGGCAAATTCATCCCAGCTCAGGTCGCCGGGATTGGCGGCATAGGCATCGAGAATGACGATCTTCATGGCTCACACCCCCCAGTACTCGCGCGCGGCATGACGGCTGACAAACGAATACCATGCAATGGCCGCGATCGGGAAAACGATCTCCAGAATATTGCACACCAGCGTATCCATCGCCGGGATGAATACGACGAGCGCCGTGAACGCGCCGCACAGCAGGAACGCGGCGCCGATGATGATCAGACGCGGCAGGATGTAGTCGATGAAGCCGTCCGGGTCGAGGCAGTCGTCCTTCGTGCACCCGCCGGGATAGAGCAGCTTGTTATCAAACAGGACGCGGTCCCGTCTGAGGCGGAAGACGGTGTAGAACAGGTAGAGCGCCACGGCGGGCAGCAGCACGATCATGAACCAGTCGAGGATGTTGGTCAGCTGGGTCAGGTCGGTGCCGTTCGAGCCGCTCTGCGCAGCGTCCGCGGCATTGGCGGCGGTTTCAAGCAGGCGTGTGAGCATATGGGATCTCCTCCTATGTTTCGATACCATGATTATAGCAAGTCCGGCCGTGCAATGCAACTGTGATTCTCCGGGCGGGCCGAATGCATATTGGGGTTGCATATTCGTCCCCCGCGTGATATGATGAAAGAACCCGAAAAAAACAAACGGAGGTACATCATGAAAAGAAGGATCCTTGCCGTGCTTCTGGCGCTGGCCGTCGTGCTGGCGCTGGCGCTCCCGGCGCTGGCGGCCGTGTCCGCCGACACCGTGCCGTATAACACCGGCACGCGTCACGAGCTCTGCACGGCGCTGAGCGCACAGGCGGAGCAGTATTACACCGACGGCGCAGAAACGCTGCTGAAACTGTCCGGCAGCACCTCGGACAGCTCGCTCGAGAGCATGGACAGCGCCCTTTACCGCGCGCTGCAGTCCCTGATGACGGACACCATGACCGATTCCGTCACCTATAAGTCCCTGCCGACCTACTGGGCGCGCACGGATGCCTCACAGGGCAAGGACGGCCTGCTCCTGTTCTACAGCGACACGACCGGCGGCAGCATGAGCCGTGAGCACGTCTGGCCGAAGAGCCGCGCGAGCTTCATGCAGCAGAACGGCGGCAGCGACCTGCACCACCTGCGCCCGGAGGATTCCGGCGTGAATTCCACCCGCAGCAACTACACCATGGGCAACGTGCTGGGCGTCTATCCCGACTGCAGCACGAAGGCCTTCGACGGCAAGACCGTCCTGTGGTACAGCACGAAGAACGACCGCGTCGAGGTCGCCGACAACGTCAAGGGCGACCTGGCGCGCGTGCTGCTGTATGTCTACTGCCGCTGGGGCCAGCCGAACCTGTTTGAAACGGTCGCCTCCGGCAGCCTGCCCCCCTTTGACGGCGACGACCGCGAGAACACCGGCATGCCCGTCATCGAGAGCCTCGACACCCTGCTCGAATGGATGCAGGAGGACCCCGTGGACACCTGGGAGATGAGCCGCAACGACTGCGTCCAGCAGGTGCAGGGCAACCGCAACGTCTTCATCGACTATCCGGAGTTTGCCTGGCTGCTGTTCGGCCGCGAGCTCCCCGCGGATTATGACACGCCCTCGGGCTATGCCCGCGAGCACGGCAGCGATGCCGGAACGTTCGCGCTCACGGCCGTCTCGTCCGACGAGACCCGCGGCACGGTCACCGTCCGCAGCCACACCGTCACGGCCTTCCCGGCTGAGGGCTACTGCGTGGGCGGCTGCACCCTTACCCCGGCGGATGCCGCCGTTGTAAAGCAGAACGGCAACGTCTTCACCGTCAGCCGCATGACGAAGGACTGCACGCTGACCGTGCAGTTTGACCCGCGCACCCCGTCCACCGTGCATTTCTCCGTGCCGGAGGGCGTGACGGCCCCCGCCGATGCGGCGGGCTACACCGGAGACACGTTCACCTTCCCGCAGCCGTCCGGCACGCCGTCTGACACGGCGCACGACTACACGTTCTTCGGCTGGGCCGCCGCCCCGCAGACGGACACGGACAGCCGCCCGGACTTCTCCGCCGCAGGCGCAGAGCAGGTGTTCACGCAGGCGGAGCAGACGTATTACGCGCTCTACTATTATAAAGTCGATGATCCCGACGCCGTCGGCGACGAATACCGCCGCGTGATGGTCGCTCCGGACGACTGGACGGGCAGCTACTGCATCGTCTCGTCGGACAAGGGCAAGATCATGACGAACACCCCCGGCTCGAAGCCGACGTATCTGGAGGCCGCCGACATCGAGATCGACACCGGCAGCGTCCGCGACCCGAAGTGGGTCTACACGCTCACGGCCGCCGGAGACGGGACGTACTATGTGCGCGACGCGGCAGGCCTCTACCTCAGCTGCACCGGCAAGAAGAACGTCTCTCTGACGGAAACCCCGGATGACACCTGCCGCTGGACGCCGACGCTGAACGGCCTGCAGTCGGACAACGGCATGCTGCAGTACAACGCCAGTTCGCCGCGCTTCACGACCTACACGAGCAGTCAGGCCGCGGCCCATCTCTACGCGCCCGCTGCGGGCTCGAAGACGTGGTACACGACCCTCGGCGGCTCGGAGCCGACGCCGCATGAGCACACCTGGGGCGCCTGGAAGGTGGTCGAAGCGGCGACCTGCTTTCATGACGGGCTTGAAGCAAGAAGCTGCACGGGCTGTGACGCTGTGGAAAGCCGCGTGATCCCGGCGACGGGCCACACGTTCGGCGAATGGACGACCGTTTCCGAGCCGGGCTGCTTCCACGAGGGCACGCAGACGCGCAGCTGCTCCGGCTGCGGCGCAACGGAGACCCGCACGATCCCGGCCAATTCCGACAACTGCCCGTCCAAGGCCTTCACCGACCGTCCGGACCGGGGCTGGTACCACGAGAGCGTGGACTATGTCCTCGAGGCCGGCCTCATGAACGGCATGGGCAAGGGCAAGTTCGAGCCGGACACCACCCTCAACCGCGCCATGGTCGCTACGGTCCTCTACCGCCTCTCCGGCGACAAGGTCAGCGCGACGAACGCCTTCCCGGACGTTCCGGCGAACGAGTGGTACGGCGAGGCCGTTGCCTGGGCCCAGCAGAAGGGGATCGTCACGGGCTTCGAGGACGG
>DQIA01000047.1:18690-52326 GCA_003525905.1 Clostridiales bacterium | reverse complement strand
GCGGCAGAATTGCAAAATAAAAATACAAAAACTTATTTTGCAATTCTGGAAGCAGCTTGGCGAAAAAGGCCCGAAGGGACTTTTTTGACAAGCTGAGCGGCCCGGACAAATGTCCGGGCCGCAGGTTTTATTCTTCTGTCAGCGGAAGCTCCACGGAGGCCTTGAACAGGTCCCCCTCAATGGCGATCGTGAATGTGCCGCTCTGCAGCTCCGTCAGGCTGCGTGCGATGGAGAGGCCGAGACCGCTGCCCTCCGTGCTGCGGGAGGCATCACCGCGGACGAAGCGCTCCATCAGCTCCTCGGCGGGAATATTCAGGGCGTCGCGGGAGATATTCAGGAACGTGATGCGCAGCAGTTCGCCGCGCTCCTCCGTGCGGAGATAGGCCCTCGAGCCGGGCAGACCGTACTTGCAGATATTGCTCAGCAGATTGTCGAACACCCGCCAGAGGAGCCTCCCGTCCGCCTGCACACAAAACCGCTGGGCGCGCAGATCAAAAACAGGCTCGATCTTCGCATTCTGCAGCCGGTCGGCATACTCCGCCTCCGCCTGCCCGAGCAGGACGTGGGCATCAACTGCCTCCGGATGGACCGTCAGATTGCCGGTCGCCGCCTTGGAGGCCTCGATGAGGTCCTCCGTCAGCTTTTTCAGCCGCGTGCTCTGACGCACGAGCACCTCGAGGTACTCCGGCGCGTCCGGCGAGGAAAGGCCATCGCGCTGCAGCAGGCCGGCGTAGTTCACGATGGACGTCAGCGGCGTTTTGATATCGTGCGAGACGTTCGTGATGAGCTCCGTTTTCATCCGCTCGCTCTGCATTCTCTCCTCTACGGCATTGCGCATCCCGTCGCGGATGCCGTTGAGATAGTTGGCCTGTCTGCGCAGCGGAGAGAACATATGGTCCGTCGCGACCGAATGATCCAGATCACCCTCGGCAAGCCGCTTGCTCCCGTCCAGCAGGCGGCGCAGGTCCAGCAGGAACAGCACGACCAGCGGCGTGAACACGACCTTTTCCACGATCCAGAGAACAGCATAGGCCCCGGCCATCAAGAAGCCGAGCTCCAGCAGGCTAAGGGCCAGCCAGCACACGAGAGCCGTCCAGACGAGCGGGAGCTTCGGCATCACGCGCCGGATCACCGCCGCAAGCCGCCGCAGCACGCCGGGGATGCAGTCCAGCAGACGGCGCAGCAGCGTATTGCGCCACATGGTGTGCGCCTTGCAGCGTGCGGCGATCGTCATGGGGAGGGTCTGAAGCAGAAAGCAGAGGAGGACAGCGGCCGGTGCGATCGACCACAGCTCCCCCTTTGCACTGGCAAGAAAGACGATGATGAGCACAACTGCGGCGAGGGCCAGCAGATAAGCCTCAAACGGCATCCGATCGAGCCAGCGGAGTGTGATGCCCGCGGTTCCGCGCTTATGGCCCGCCGTGCGCAGGCGGAAGGCAAAGCTGGCCACGCAGCAGGCCGCGGAAAGCACAAGGATGAGGATGAGCCACACGCGCATGGCGATCAGCAGATCGATCCAGCGCGCCGTGACGGCGACCGAATCGTTCCCGATCGGGGCTGCAGCCAGCGTCACGCCGACCTCTACCTCGGTCAGGCTCCCCTCGGGATAATACCAGATCTTCAGCATCGGGTAATAGGACTCTAAGCCGGATAGGGTTTCGTCGAGCGCGTCGCCGAGGCTTTCGTCGATCGGCGAATAGGACGTGCTGTATTCAAATGGCGACGCCTCGATCTCATAGTCCTCGATCTGGTATGGGAAACGTTCCAGCGCGCGCTGGGCCTTTTCCGCATCCGAGAACGTATTCTTCCAGAGCTTCGTTTCTCCGGTCGTGAACGTATAGCTGAAGGGGTCCTCAAGGAGGCTCGTCTCCCCTTCCTTTGCATTGGAAAACACGGTTGTTCCGTCCGTCGTCTTCACATCGACATGGACATTCAAGCTGTTCAGGTAATTCTGATAGCTCTGCGGCTCATGGACAAGTCCCTCCAGCACCGGTTCGACATGGTCGTAGTATTCCTGGACTCCTGCCGCATGCAGATAGGATGTACGCAGCTGCGCGCCGCCGTCGTTATAGGCCTGATAGGAAGCCAGCAGCACGATGCCCGCCGTGCTGAGCAGCGTGAGCAGGAAGCTCACGGTCAGTATGACGGATGCGGCGATCCGCGCCGCGAGGTTATCTTGCAGCTTTTTCATTTCGTCGTTCCTCCATTTTGTATCCCTTGCCCCACACAACCTTGAGATAGCGCGGTTCGGTGGGATCAATCTCGATCTTCGAGCGCAGATGCCGGATGTGCACCGCCACGGCGTTCTCCACGCCGACGGGCGAATCGCCCCAGACACGGCGATAAATTTCGCGCGGAGAGAAGACTGTGCCCGCATGCTGCATGAGCAGACGCAGGATGTCGAACTCCGTCGGCGTCAGCGCGACCGGCTCACCGTCGACCGTGACGGTCCGTCCGGCGTCGTCGAGCATGATGCCGCCGATGGTCACCTGCGTCGGCAGCACCTGCCCGCCGCCAAGCTGCAGATAACGCCGGAGCTGAGACCGGACGCGCGCCATGACCTCAATGGGATTGAACGGCTTTGTCACATAATCGTCTGCGCCGAGATTCAGGCCGAGGACCTTATCCGTGTCCTCAGACTTGGCCGTCAGCAGGATGACCGGCACATTCGAGGTCCTGCGCAGCTCCGCCATGGCGCTCAGCCCGTCCATGCCCGGCATCATCACGTCGAGCAGGATGAGATGCACCTCCTGCATGGCGGCAAGCCGCAGCATCTCGCTGCCGTTGTAGGCCTCGAGCACCTCATAGCCCTCCGCCGTTAGATAGATCCGCAGTGCGGACACGATGTCCCGCTCGTCATCACAAACCAGAATCCGATACATGCCATTCTCCCCCATTTTTCTCTCCGCGCAGCCGCCTGCGTTCTCGCTTCTGCCCCTACAGTTTACCGAAAAACGGCAGCAGAAACAAGCAGGCAAAACCGAAAGATATTCTTAAGATCGTTATAATTCACTCCAATATAGTATATTGTATCATCCGCTCTGCTGCAAGCACCGCAGAAAAAGACGAGGCGGATTTCGGGGATTTTTCAGGAAATCCCGTCGAAATTTTTCTCAAAAAATAGAAATTTAGGCTTGTACGAAGACATACCGTTTGGTATAATATTCAGACACGACTATTTTCTTCAAGGGGATGAGCTTCATCGAAAGCAAGAAGAAACGCCCTGGGTCATTCCGCCACATCTGGCCGAATCTGGGGCGCTACCGCATCTGGACCCTTGCCGCCGCGATCTTCGGCGGGCTGGAGGTCATGCTCGAGGTCCTGATCCCGATGCTGATGTCCGTCATCGTGGACGGCGGCCTCTACCGGGAGCAGGATTTCATGCTGCGCGAGCTGTTTCCGGAGGCACTTATCGCAAACCGCGACCGCTTCGTTCTGACAGTCGGCATCATCATGGTCATCGTTGCCTGCTGCTCCATGGCCTGCGGTATTCTGAGCGCACGCTGCTCCGCCGTGGCCAGTCAGGGCTTTGCCAAAAATCTCCGTGCGAACCTGCTCGGAAAAATTCAGGACTTCTCGTTCGCGAACACGGATCATTTCACAACGTCCAGCCTGATCACCCGTGCCACGACGGACGTCAACACCGTGCGCAACACCATGCAGCAGTTCCTGCGCACGCTGATCCGCTCGCCATTCATGGTGCTGATGGCAACGGTCATGGCCTTTACGATCTCGCCGCATCTGGCGGTGATCTTTCTGATCTCCATTCCGTTCCTGGCCGGTGTTCTGGCCATCCTCATGAAGATCGGCCAGCCGCGCTTTCGCAAAATGCTGCAGAAGATGGACAGCATGAACCGCGCCGTGCAGGAAAACCTCATCAGCAGCCGCGTCGTCAAGGCCTATGTCCGCGGCGATTATGAATCTGAGCGCTTCCGCGGCACGGCGGAGGATCTGCGGCAGGCAACGCTGTCATCCTCCCGCCTGTTCACGCTGACCGGTCCCATCCAGATGACCATCCTATGGGGCTGCACGATCGTGCTGCTGCTCCTCGGCGGCCGCGAGATCATTTTCCGCACAACGGGCCTGCTTACAGGTGAGCTTGTCAGTCTGGTGTCCTACACGACGCAGGCCGTCAACGCTCTGACGATGCTCACGTGGCTCATTATGGCTCTGTCCCGCGCACATGCCTCCCTCGTCCGCATCAACGAGGTGCTCGACGAGACCGTTGACATCACGGACGGGCCGAGCGACGCCGTCGTGGAAGACGGGAGTGTGGATTTTGAAGACGTCTGCTTCAGTTATTCCGGCGATCCGGACAAGCTTGCACTGCGCCACATCACCGTACATATCAACAGCGGTGAGACCATCGGCATCATCGGCGGCACCGGCGAGGGCAAATCCACGCTTGTAAATCTCATCCCGCGCTTTTATGACACGCTGTCCGGCACCGTGCGCGTCGGCGGCCGCGATGTGCGCGATTACACGCTCGAGCACCTGCGCGACGGCGTTTCCATGGTGCTGCAGAACGGCGCGCTGTTCTCCGGCACGATCGCGCAGAATCTCCGCTGGGGCAATGCCAACGCCACGCAGGAGCAGCTGCGCGAGGCCTGCGCCATCGCCTGCGCGGACGAATTCATCGACCGCTTCCCGGACGGCTATGAGACCGTTCTGGAGCAGAACGCCGCGAACCTCTCCGGCGGACAGAAGCAGCGCCTGCGCATTGCGCGCGCCATTGTGAAGCAGCCGAAGATCCTGATCCTCGACGACTCCACGAGCGCCGTGGACATGGCGACGGACGAGCACATCCGCCGCGCGCTGAAAACGGCCATGCCCGGCAGCACAAAGATCATCATCGCGCAGCGCATCGCCTCGATCCTCTCGTGCGACCGGATCATCGTACTGCACGAGGGCGAGCTCTCCGACGTCGGCACGCATGCGGAGCTGATGGAGCGCAGCCAGATTTATCGCGACGTCTATGACAGCCAGATGCGGGAGGAGGGTGAGCAGCATGGCCAGAGTTGAGCTTCGGAATTACCGCCGCGCGCAGTCTCCCCTGCACACGCTGTTCCGCCTGTTCCGCTATTTCCGTCACTGCCGCGTGCTGCTCATCTGCGCCGTGGCATCCATTCTGGCCTATGTGGCCTGCACGATCGGCGCGTCCTACTGCATGCGCCCGCTGACCAATCTTCTGAAGGAAAGCGGCATCACGCCGAATGAGACCTACGCAAAATATCTGAGCTTGCTGGCCGGTCTCGGCACGCTGTATTTCCTCAGCGCCGTGACGAACTACCTGCTCAACCGCCTTATGCTCGAGACGAGCACCGTCATCATGCGTGAGCTGCGCGCGGAGCTGTTTGCCCGTATGCAGAAGCTGCCCATCAGCTATTTTGACGCCAATACGAACGGCAGCCTCATGAGCTATTACACGAACGACATCGAGGCGACGAACGAGCTGCTGCAGCACAGCATCACGCAGATGCTCATCTCCGTCACCTCGCTCACGGGCACCATCGCCATGATGCTCGTGCTGTCCATGCGGCTGTTTGCCATCATGGTCGTGCTGGGCGCCATCGTGCTGCTTGTCGTGCGCATCACGACAAAGATCAGCAGCCACAGCTACCGCGCACAGCAGAAGAACGCCGCGGCCGTAAACGGCTACATTGAGGAAATGATCGCAGGACAGCGCGATATCAAGGTCTTCACACACGAAAAGCAGGTCATGGCCGACTTTGAGCCGATCAACGAGGCGCTGTACAGCGCCTCGACCACGGCAACGACGGCCACATCCGTCGTCGGCCCGATCCTGAACAACCTGTCGCACATGTTCTATGCCATCACCTGCGCCGTCGGCACACTGTGGCTGACTGGCGAGGGCACCGGCGGTATCCTTATCACGTTCCTGCAGTACATCCGCACATTCGCCGACCGAGTCAGCCAGATCGCAGACCAGTTCAACTCCATCATGCTGGCGCTGGCCGGTGCGGAGCGCATTTTCGACGTGCTGGACACCCCGGCCGAGATCGACGAGGGCTCCGTCACGCTGGCGCGCGAGGGCCGCGACTTCTACTGGGTCAAGCCGGACGGCACACATGTGCCGCTGAAGGGCGACGTCCGCTTCTACAACGTCGACTTCTCCTATGATCCGGACAAGCCGGTGCTGAAAAACCTCTCGCTCTATGCCAAGCCCGGCCAGAAGATCGCCTTCGTCGGCTCGACCGGTGCGGGCAAGACGACGATCACGAACCTCATCAACCGCTTCTATGACATTCAGGGTGGCCACATCACCTATGACGGCATCGACGTGCGCGATATCAAGAAGGATGACCTCCGCCGGTCCCTCGGCATCGTTCTGCAGGATACCCACCTGTTCACTGGCTCCGTGATGGAGAATATCCGCTACGGCAGGCTGGACGCGACGGATGAGGACTGCATCCGTGCAGCGAAGATCGCCAACGCGCACTATTTTATCTCGCATCTGCCGCAGGGCTATAACACCATGCTCTATTCCGACGGCGCAAACCTCAGTCAGGGCCAGCGGCAGCTCGTCGCCATTGCGCGCGCGGCCGTCTCGGAGGCCCCGGTCCTCATTCTGGACGAGGCGACGTCATCCGTCGACACCCGCACCGAAAAGCTCATCGAAAAGGGCCTTGACGGCCTGATGGCCGGTCGCACGGTCTTTGTCATCGCGCATCGCCTGTCGACCGTCCGCAACGCGAACGCCATTCTCGTTCTGGAGCAGGGCCGCGTGATCGAGCGCGGCAGCCACGCTGACCTGCTGGATCAGCACGGCAAGTACTATCAGCTCTATACGAACATGATCGAGCTGGCCTGAAAGGAGCCCACCCATGATCCCTGTTGCCGCAGACGCCGAGCAGGCGCTTGCCATGATCCGCTCGCATCCCGACGGAACAGTCGTGGATGTCCGCGACGAAGAGGAATACATCACCGGCCATCTGGCAGACGCCGTGCTGCTGCCGGTCGACGAGATCAGCGCCGAGACGGCTGCAGAGGCCCTGCCCGATCAGAGTAGCCCGGTCCTCGTCTACTGCAAGACCGGTAAGCGCAGCCGCGCTGCAGCCGAAAAGCTCGCAGCGCTCGGATACTCCGAGCTCTACGACCTTGGCGGCCTTGGCGGTTGGCCATACGGGCTCGAATAAGCAAATCCATATAACGGAGCCGATCCCCTTTCCGGGGACCGGCTCCATGTTATATCAGGATTCAGTTTGCGTCATACTCGCTCGGACCGAGGCCCCATTCATCCGCCTCTGCCGGGCGTGCCCCGATGCCGACATAATAGGCGTCGATCGGCGTGAAATCACTGTCAATCGTCTCGCCCGCATTCACGGTGAACATGATGTCATTGCAGCCCGTCTGACTGCAGTAATCGACAAACTCCTTCGGAATGACCGTGCTCTCATAATAGAGGTCCGGCGCACCGAAGGCATGCAGGATCTCGTGGGCATAGGTCGAAGGCGGCGCGTCAAACATGTCTCCGAAGCGGATATACAGATTGACGTATTCGATGTCATAATCCGTGCTGGACGAGAAGCCGAGGGACCAGGGATTCGGCGTATGCTCATAGGGCGTATTGAACAGGAAAAAGTAGACCACATTGTCCGCGTGGTATTTCTGCCGCAGGGCATCGGTGTCGATGTTTTCCCGCACATAATCGGCCTGCACCTCATACATGCCCCCATCCTCGCGGACGAGAAGCTCCGAAAACGAGGCATCATAGCGCAGGTCCGGATCAGCGGTCCAGTCATAGAGGAACGAAGCGTCCGAGCCATATGCAGCCGCCTGCTCCGTGAGCCACTGCGCGGCCGTGTCCATGCGGTTGAGCGTCAGGAGCATCTCCTCGCGGTCGGCCTCGTCGTCCCATGCGGTCTGCGCATCATCAGCAAAGATGGAGATGAGCAGGGTCGTGCCGCGCAGGCTCCCGGCAGAGCCGAGCGCGCCGTTATACTCCGGCTCCCATTCCGGCTCCGTCGGAGCCTCCGTAGGGGGATCGGTAGAAGACTCCGCAGGGGCCTCCGTCAGTGCCTCCGTGGGCTGCTCTGTCGGCTCCGTGACCGCCGTTTCCGTCGGCGCCGCCGTCGGAGCCATCATATCTCGGCGGCAGGCCGTCAGCACCACGAGCAAAAGCAGCGCAGACAGTCGGCAAAGCAGGTGCTTTTTACGCATTCGTCTTTTCGTAGAACCGCACGGCGATCGTCGCAAATTCCGCGCGGGTCGTCGTGGACTGCGGGCGGATGGTGCCGTCCTCTGCATAACCGAGGATCAGGCCGTTCTCCACGGCCCATTCCATGGCCTGCCGGGCATAGTCCGAGATGCTTGCATTGTCGCGGAACTCCGCAAGCTTCCTGCCGCTCGTCTTCGGGGAGCCTGCATAGCGATACAGCAGCGTGATCATATCCTCGCGGCTCACCCCGCGGTCCGGACGGAACAGGCCGTCGTCATAGCCGAGAACGATCTTCTCGCGCTGCGCCCAAAGGACGGCGGGCGCATACCAGCTGCCCTCCGCAACATCCGGGAACACGTCGGAATAGGCAATGCTGCCGGGCGCGGCAATATTATAAATGACCTGTGCCGTCTGTGCGCGCGTCGTAATGCCGGACGGATCAAAGATGCCGGCACCTTTGCCGTGCAGCAGGCCGAGCGCCGTGGCGCGGGTGATCGTGTCATAGTACCAGTCGCTCTCGAATACATCCATATAATCGCCGAGCGGGTCTGCATGGTCAGCGCTCCACTTGCCGATTACGCCATCCAGCCACTGAACGCGCTTTACGACGAAGTTCTGCAGGAAGGCAAAGTTCTCCGCAAAGCCGTTTCCGCCGGGGCGGACGTCCATATGAGACGATTTCCACAGCAGCTCGTCATAGCCTGCCGCCGCAGCGACCTGCTCACGGTACCACGCAAACGAATGCACGCTGCCGTCCGCACTGACTGCGTCCGCATCGCCCGCAAGGGCATCTGCCAGCGGCGTGATGTACTTCGTATACTGTCGCTGTGCCTCGGCACGGAACTCCGGAAGGGCATACAGCGCGCGGCCGAGCGAGCCGTAGACCGTGTAGAGCAGCTCCGGCTGCGGCAGAAGGTCCTCATAATTATTGTTGCCGAAGCCAAGGTCGTAGTCCCACAGCGGGCCCATCTTCATCGGCTCCGAGCCGGTTTCCTTATAGAGGTAGGCAGACGTGTTGAAGCCGTCGCCGTTTTTGCTCAGCTCGTTGACGAGGTAGCACTGCACCATGCTCTCGACCGTAACATAGTCCGTGAACGGCTTGCCTGTCTTCGAGCTCGTGCCGCCCTCAAACACGGCGTCCTCGTAGTCCTGATACCAGCTGGCGATATAGTCCATCTCCGCCTTCGAGCATGCCTCCGGCGACTTTACAACGACATAGAAGCCACGCGTCGTGATGAAATAGCACTTTTCCTCCATGGCGCGGTCGGCGAAGTCCATTTCAAGCAGGTAGCCGCCCGTGATGTCCGCAGGATCGTTCATACCGTCACAATAAAGATAGGTCGCGCCGTTGGCGGTCGTGCCGGTCTTTGACTCGAGCTTCGTCAGGTCCTCGACATCGGGGTTGGCCTTCTCATTCGCCTTTTCCAGGTCCGTCACATCCACACGGCCCTCGTTGACCTCCACCTTCTCCGTCAGGAGGTACAGGCCGCGGAACTCGCCGTCATAGAACAGGCACACCGGGCGATAGCCCATGTTGCACTCCATCTGCAGCGCGCGGCCGAGGTCGAGCGCAAGCATGTTGCGGACAGCGGACGGATCATAGAAATTTGCCAGCAGGACCCACGTCTTGGCCTTATCGGCGCTGTCGCCGGTCTGGAGCAGGTCGGTCTTTTTGTCCAGCTTGATCTGATAGGGGCGCTTGGCTCCCTTCCAGGTCGAATTGCCGCGGCCCTTGATCTGCGTCAGCTTGCCGTCGTAGACGGATTCGCCGTCCGCTGCGAGCAGAGCCATGCTGCCCTTGGCCCTGTTGGATTTGTCCTCGCTGGACTCGACCCACTCACGGCCCTCGTTCACGGGATCGTCGCTCACGAGGAACATCGTCGACACATTGTCATACCGCAGGAACGTCACGCGCTTCTCTGCCTGCATACTCCCGGAGCGGGCACGCAGCGTGATCATATCGTCCGTGCCCTCGCACAGGGCGGTCAGGTCCAGCGTATCGCCGCTCTTGAGCGCCACGGAGCCGCGGCTTCCCGTCGCCGTCACAACGGCGTTCTTCTCGGAAAGCGTAAAATACACCGGGACCGCCTTCCGGGATACGCTGGCTGGCAGGAAGAGCGTCGTCGTCCCGTCCAGCTCGATCGGATCGATGCGGGTGTGCGCCGAGGCGGCATCCCCCATTGTATAGAATTCCGTCCACGACAGGGTGGGCGCAGCCTGAGCCGACAGGCCGAGGCAGGATACCAGCACAGCCGCCGTCAGGCAGAGCAAAAGCAGTCGTTTCATTGTCTCACTCCTCAATTCTCCGGGGCCAGCCGGACCGGCCCGCATGTTTCTCCTATTATACCGGCTTTTACAGAAAAAAGCAAGGCCGGGCAATCCGGCTAACAAGAATTTAACATCACATCAGCTAGAACACATGCCACCGGTCGATCAGCGTTGTTTCCAAATATTTGGCTGCATTTTTGTGCACTATTCACAACTTCCGGCGGCCTCGCTTGACACTTCCCGCCTCGTATGCTATCATGCAACTGACATTTCATGTCGAAGAAGGAACTTCCTTCCATCAATTAATTAGGAGGACAGTACATCATGGTCAGCAGAAGAATGCCGGTCATCCGGCGGATCTTGTGTACCCTGCTTGTCTGCGCGCTGCTCACCGGCCTGCTTCCGGCCGCATTTGCGGCGGGCTCCGACCCGGACTTCAGCGCCCCGGCCGACAAGGTCCTGATCTCGCAGACGAACTATCCGATCGTGAACGGCCTGACGGAATCGCAGGTCATTCTGAACAACGCCAGCGGCAGCGCACAGGTGCTTGGCTATATGGCCACCATCACCCCCGGTGCTTCCGTGAAGCTCAAGGCATCCTATCCCAACTACTACACGGCGGGCAGCACGGCCGAGAGCCGCGCGGAGACCGCGAAGAACCTCGGCTGGGATCTGAAGACGACCACGTCCCAGGCCGCCGCCTACGAGGCCGCGACGGGCGAGACCGTCGTTACGGCTGTGAACGCCGACTACTATAATATGCAGACGGCACAGTGCCGCGGCTATCTTATCATGGAAGGCCACCTCATCCAGACACACGAGAACGACGACTGGCTCGAGCCGTATTTTGCCGTTCTGAAGGACGGCAGCTATGACATCCGCGACTACGGCACCCCCACGGACGACGTCGCCGAAGCCATCTCCGGCCCGTTCTGGCTGCTGAAGGACGGCAAGATCCAGGATGGCCTGGACGCCAGCTATAAGGCTCCCCGCAACTCCATCGGTCTGAAGGCGGATGGCACGCTCGTCATCTTCATGGCTGACGGCCGTCAGGGCCTGTCCGACGGCATGACCGTCTATGAAATGGCCGAGGTCCTGCAGGCGCAGGGCTGCGTCAAAGCCATCTACCTCGACGGCGGCGGCTCCGCGACCTACGCCTCCCGCCACGAGGGCAGCAATAAGCTCACCATCCAGAACCACCCGTCCGACGGCCCCGAGCGCGTTGTCGCCTCGACCCTGATGATCGTCTCGACGGCGCAGCCGACCGGCCGCTTTGACCACGCCGCGCTCTCGCCGAAGAACGACCTCTTCCTTGCGGGCGCTTCCGTGCAGTTCACAGCTACGGGCGTCGACTCCAACGGCTATCCTGCCGACCTGCCTGCTAACGTGAGCTGGGGGCTTGAAGACAGCAGCTTCGGCACCATCGACGCAAACGGCCTGTTCCGCTCGAACGGCAAGTGCGGCACCGTGACGGCCCAGCTTCTGCAGGGCAAGACCGTGCTCGGCACGACGAGTGTGGAGGTGCAGGAGCCGGAGGAGCTCTTCTTTGCCGCCGAAACGCTGAACCTCTCCTTCCAGGAGTCGTCCGACCTCGGCCTGACAGCCAAGAGCGGCACGCGTCTGATGGATATGGGCGGCTATGTATTCGACTGGACTATCACGCCGACCGATCCCGGTAAGCAGCCCTCCGACATCGGCTCGTTCTCCGGCAATACGTTCACGGCCGTCAAGGCCCGTGAGACGCTGGAGGCTGACATTACCGTCAGCTACACGAAGCACGACGGCACAAAGCTGACCGACAGCATCCATGTGGAGATCGGCAGAATGCCGCAGGTCCTGCTCGACTTTGAGCCGGACGCCGAGGGTAAGCTCATGCAGGGCGCCGAGTACGACTGGGGCAACGCACAGTACGGTGCGAAGTTCGGCGACGAAAACATGGAGCTGACCTTCATCAACTGGGATAAGGCGACGAACGCTCCCGCGACCGTGACGGAAAAGGGCCCGTTCCAGTTCGGCGGCACCTACATTGCCGACAATACCGACGAGACCTACTATCCCGCCTGCTATGTGCTCGGCAGCGCAGGCTACAGCCTGTTCACCTGGCACGCCTCCTATATGAAGGAGCACTCCGCAACGGTGCAGGTCGTGAATGGCGACGAGGGCGAGACCCGCTTCGGCGATTACTCCATGCGCCTTGACTACGACTATACCGATCTGCTCCCCGGCTACCGCAACGTCAACGAGTACCTCTATTACGCCGACACAAGCGACGCCGCAAAGACGGATCTCTACAGCGGTATCTCGCTCGACGGCACCCCGTCCGGCCTCGGTGTCTGGGTCTACGCGCCCAAAGGCACGCCGAACTACTGGCTATGGACGCAGATCGCCTATTACGATGAGGCCAGCGGCACCTATAAGCGCTCCTATCTGCACTTTACCACGCAGGAGGGCCGCTCCCTGCAGTATACCGGCATCTACTGGGAGGGCTGGATGTACTGTGAGGCAGACCTCCGTCCGTTTGCCAAATATGTCACGAAGGATCATCCGCTGAAGATCCTCAACGGCCAGCCGCTCGTGCTGCTGACCTACATTCCCGGCGGCTCCGCCAATGAAAACGGCGATAAGATCCCCATGGGCTCCATGGCAAGCGGCAGCCTGTACTTTGATAACTTCCGCGTTGTCTACGGCGACACGGTCGACGACCTCGAGAACCCGGTCATCGACGCCGTGAAGGCCGGTGCGGCTGAGCTGGCCGAGGACGGCACGACGGAGCTGAAGACGAACCGCCTGACGCTCACAGCCGAATTCCATGACCCGGCAGGTGAAAACGCCACCGGCATCAACCCGGCCAAGACCGCCATCTCCGTCGACGGCCAGCGCCAGACGCTCACGGCCTCCACGGAGGGCAGCGCCAGCGTCAGCGTCCTGCTGCCGAACGGCACGCACAGCATCACCGTCTCGGTCTGCGACGGCTTTGGCAACGTGACGAACGAAACACGCTACTTCACTGTAAACGCCGCTTCGACGGCCTATGGATCCGTCACGCTGACGGGCGAGGCAAACGCCGTCATCGGCGAGGACTATGCCCTGACGCTGAATGCCGCCGGTTCCCGCAAGATCGGCTCCGTCACGATGGAGCTGCGCCTGACGGATACGTTCGGTGCGCCGGAGGTCTCGTTTGAAAACGGCTACACCGGCACTTATACCTATGAAAAGAACGTTCTGAAGCTGCAGGCAACCTCCGCTTCTCCGAAGCTCGGCGCCATTGCGACCGTGAAGTTCCATGTCCCGAGCGCGGCTGCCCGCGGCTCACTGCTGACCTACACGCTGGAAAAGGGCAGCTTCACCGACGGCGGCACGACGCTGAGCTTTGCCCAGCCCGCGCAGAATGTCGGCGTGACGGCGGCCTATGAGCTGACGGCGGACATCATGACCGTCGGCGGCAACGGCAAGCTCTATGTCAAGACGGCAGACGGCAAGGCCCCCGGCCGCGTGCAGATCTTCTCCGTCGTGGATGGCCAGGATGACGTGCTTCTCGGCACGACGAACGCCGCTGGTGTGCTCGTGACGAACCGATTCTGCCAGACGGCCGGTGAGAAGTTCACCGTCTACGCCAAGGGTGAGGCAGGCCTTTCCTTCCGCTGCAGCGGCGTGACGAATGGCATCGGCAGCACAGAGGTCGCGCCGACAAACATCCGCCTGAACGCCGTGCAGGCTCCTGCAACGACCCAGAACATCAGCTGGTTCGCAGCGCCGGATTACACCGCGCGCAATGCCGTCGTGCAGTACACGACGGAGGAAGCCTACATTTCCGGAAACTACAGCTTTACCACCGTGCAGGGTACGAGCACGGTCCGCTCGTTCACGGACGGCTATCAGGCCTCGCTGGTCAACTCCGTCACACTGACGGGCCTGACGCCCGCAACGACCTATTCCTACCGCGTCGGTGACGGCGTGGAGGGCCACTGGTCCGATGTCCGCACATTCACCACGGCTGAGTCCGGCGGAGAGACGTCGTTCTTCGTCATGGGCGACACGCAGCTCAGCGGCAATGTCGAGGCTGATGCCGCCGATATCGAGGTCATACATCAGATCGCCGAGGCCATCGGCAACGCGAACACGGACTTCGGCATCCAGACGGGTGACTTCATTGACAACGCTGGCAGCCTGACCGCCTGGAACGAGATTCTGGACGTCTTCTCCGAAGATTTCCCCGCCTCCCCCATCGTGCAGGTCCTCGGCAACCACGAATACTACGGCGACCTGAGTGCCGGTCATGCGATGAATATCTTCGGCACACCGGATGCGGACTACTACTCCGTGGAATACGGCAATGTCTACATCGCCGTGGTGAACTGCAATGCAGACCTGAACGCAGCGGCCGCCTGGCTGCAGGAGGATGCCGCGAAGACGACGTGCGAATGGAAGCTCCTGACGGTCCACCAGCCGCCATACTACACAAACCCCAAGGGCTCGAGCGCAGCCTATAACCGCATTCTCCCCGCCGCGATCGATGCCGCCGGGATCGACGTTGTCTTCTCCGGCCACGATCATGCCTATGCCCGCACCGAGCAGCTGACCGGCGGAGAGGTTGCCGAAAAGGGCACGACCTATGTCATCTGCGGCGATATGGGTGAGAAATCCCGCGACGTCAACTACGCCGCCGTGGATGATCCCGCTTTCCACTTTGCCAAGATCAGCCAGAGCTATCAGGCGCTCTACCTGCTCGTGAACACGACCCGCAGCGAGCTGACCGTGACGGCCTATGACCTGAACGGTTCCGTCGTGGACACGTTCACCGTCGAGCACGACAACGCCTGCCGCGACGGCCACTCCTTCGTCTTTGACCGCCTGCACAAGACCCTCATCTGCTCCGTCTGCGGCGAGACCGCACCTGCGAACTACACCGGCTGGGCCACGGACAAGACGAGCGGCAAGCAGATGTACTTCCTCGCCGGGGAATACAAGACCGGCTGGATGCTCATCGGCACGTCTGCTTATCACTTCGACCTCAAGAACGGCACGATGCACAAGACCACCATTCTCGAGGACGTTCCGACGACCTGCTCCGTGCAGGGCCATCTGAGCGTGAAGTGCGAATGCGGCGAGACCTATGAGACAAAGTACGACAAGCCCTCCGGCCACAGCTTCTCCAAGGTCGTGGCCGACGACGGCACGGTGTATTACCACTGCGACCGCTGCGGCAAGATCTCGACCATGGATATGCCGTTCGTGGATGTGGACGACACCGACTGGTTCGCGGAGGCCGTCTACTACTGCTATCAGAATAGCCTGCTGCGCGGCAGAAGCGAAATGAGCTTCGACCCGGATGCCGCCATGACGCGCGCCGAGCTCGTTACCGTCCTGTGGCGCATCGCCGGTTCCCCGAATTCCGACAATGTCGGCAAGACGCCGTTCACCGACGTTCCGGCCGGCTCGTGGTACACCGCAGCCGTGAACTGGTGCTCGGAGAACAAGATCGTCAACGGCATCGGCGACGGCCTGTTCGCCCCGGACGACCAGATCACGCGTGAGCAGATCGTCACGATCCTCTACCGCTTCGCAAAATTCCGCGGTCTCGATGTCGGCGACACGACTGACCTTGCCAAGAAATTCACCGACGCCGCCAGGGTCAGTGACTACGCGAAGGAGGCCCTGAGCTGGGCGGTCGCCGTCGGCATCATCAACGGCATGCCGGACAACACGATCGCTCCGCAGAACTCCGCTACGCGCGCCGAGGTCGCAACGATCATCATGCGCTACACAAAGCTCGTCTCCGGAACGGAAAACTAAACACAGCACAACGGAGAGGGCCTCGGCCCTCTCCGTTGTTTCTCGCAAAAGTCTGTTAGGCTTTTCTAGCCTTCCGCGCTGGAAATGTGCAGCGGTCTGTGCTATAATATTCCGGAATCCAATTTGAGAGGTATCCCACATGATCGACAAGGAAGTGGCGGAGCTCCGCCGCCGTTATCGCCAGGATCGGAGCAATATCACGAAAATCCACGGCTGCTATGTCAATGTCCACGGCGAGCTCGTCTCCGCCTTCACCCTTTCCATGGGCCTGCTTCCGGAGGGTGAGCAGGAAAAATATCTGGAGCTGCTGAAAAAAGGCATCTCCGGCCGAATGGGCAAAACCCTCTCCGACCTGAGCTTCTCGACGGCGCAGGTCGCGGACAGCGACGAGCACCGCCTGCTCATGCGGCTGCGCGACTCCGGCCTGGAGGACGAGGAGGCCGTGCAGACCCTGTATGAAAAGATCGCAGGCTCTCTGCATCTGGCGGACAACTACCTGATCCTGCTGGCTGCGGACCGCTATGACGTGCCGTTCCGTTCCCGAGACGGCTTCCGGCAGGAAGAGGTCAGCGAGCAGCAGTTTTCCTATATACTCTGCAGCATCTGCCCCGTGAAGGAGACGAAGCCCGTCCTGCGCTATGACTCCGCAGAGGGGAAATTCCACGAGCGCGGCACGGACTGGGTCGCCTCCGCGCCGGAGGTCGGCTTCCTGTTCCCTGCCTTTGACGACCGCGCGACGAACCTCTACGGCGCGCTGTATTATACGAAGAACACGGACAACAGCTATGAGGAGTTTGTCTCCGCCGTGTTCAATCTGCAGCCGCCCATGCCCGCGGGCACACAGCGCGAGACGTTCCGCGAGGTGCTGACGGATGCGCTGGAGGACGAATGCAGCGTGAACGTCGTCCAGAACGTCCATACCGCCCTGCGGGAGCTCGTTCTGACGCACAAGGAGACCCGCGCCGAGGAGCCGCTGGCCGTCACGCGGCAGGAGGTCGGTGCGGTGCTGGAGCACTGCGGCGTGTCCGAGCCGAAGATGGCCGCCTTCAACGTCAAATATGACGAGGCCTTCGGCGGCGGCAGCGAAGTCCCCCCGCAGAATCTGCTCGGTGCAGCCCAGCTGGAGTACCGCACGCCGGATGTCGTCATCCGCGTGAATCCGGACCGGCAGGACCTCGTGCAGACGCGCGTGCTCGGCGGCGCGAAGTACCTGCTCATCAATGTCGATGAGGGTATGGAGCTCAACGGCGTCAGCGTCTGCGTCCCGGAAGAACAGAAGGACTGAAATGATTTCAGGAGCAGGCAAATGCCTGCTCCCGGTTTTTCTATTGCTCCCACGCCTCCGGCGTTTCGCGCCGCAGCTCGATCAGGTTCGTATCGCCGCGCCGTTCCGCGCACATACTGGTCTCCAGATAGATCTCCTCCGCGCGCTCCAGCGCCAGCCGGAGACGGAGCGCGATGCAGGCCGCGCTGCTGCCCTGCTCCAGCCCCATCAGGGCATCGTCCACCGCTCCGCAGAGGATGGCATACATTTTTTGATAGTCCGCCATGGTTTTGCTCTCCCAAAAAGTCTATGGATAGCCTAATAGTAGCATGCATAGCCTATATTGTCCAGTGTTTTTCGTTATGCTAAAGGAAAAACTTGGAAGGCAGGCATCACCATGAACACTGTCACCGCTGTCCGCGACCGCATTCTGCAGCTGTGCGCAGAGCGCGGCATTTCCATCAACCGTCTCGCCTCGCTCAGCGCGCTGCCGCCCTCAAGCCTGAAGAACATTCTCTACGGCAAGAGCCAGAACCCGAAAATTCTGACGATCAAGCTGCTCTGCGACGGTCTCGGCATCACACTCGGTGAATTCTTCTCCACGCCGGAATTCGATGCGCTGGAGCAGGAGCTGCAATAACGTCTGCTTGTCGAAAAAGTCTCTTCGGACTTTCCCCCAAAGCCGCCCTTGTTTCGGGCGGCCGTCTGTGGTATGATAATTGGGATAAGTACCGCAACAGAAAGGACAACGCCTTTATGAAAAACGGATTTCTGAAGGTCTGCACGCTCTCCCCCGCACTGCGCGTGGCAGACTGCGCCTATAATACGCAGGAAACGATCGCCGCCATGCAGCAGGCCGCGCAGGACGGCGCGGCGCTTGCCGTTTTCCCGGAGCTTGGGCTCACCGGCTATACCTGCTCGGACCTGTTTCTGCAGCAGCCGCTGCTGGATGCCGCCGAGCAGGGCCTGCGGGACATTCTCCGCGCAAGCGAAACGCTCGAGCTCGTCGCCGTCGTCGGCTTGCCGGTCCGCGTGGACGGCGCACTCTATAACTGCGCCGCCGTGGTCTGCCATGGGGCGCTGCTCGGCCTTGTGCCGAAGACCCATCTGCCGAACTACGCAGAGTTCTATGAGCTGCGTCACTTCACCCCCGCACCTGCCGAAACGCGCAGCGTCACACTGTGCGGCGCGTCCGTCCCCTTCGGCATGGACCTGCTGTTCCGCTGCCGCGAAATGCCGGACTTCTGCCTCGGTGTGGAGATCTGCGAGGACCTCTGGGCCCCGCTGCCGCCGAGCACCCGCCATGCGCTGGCCGGGGCAACGGTGCTTGCCAATCTCTCGGCAAGTGACGAAACCGTCGGCAAGGCGGAATACCGCCGCCAGCTCGTCGGCCAGCAATCCGCACGCTTGCTGAGCGCCTATCTCTATGCGGATGCCGGGCACGGCGAATCCACGACGGATATGGTCTTTGCCGCGCATGATCTCATCTGTGAAAACGGCGCGCTGCTGGCCGAGGCAAAGCCCTTCGGCACCGGCCGCGCCGAGGCCGTGCTGGACCTCGGGCGCATGCAGTGCGAGCGACGCCGCAGTACGACATTCTGCCCGAATGCCGCAGGCCATACCACCGTTCCGTTCTCCATGCCGCTGCACGAGACGGCACTCACCCGCCCCGTCTCCCCCACTCCGTTCGTCCCCAGCGATGCGGCCGCCCGCGCCGAGCGCTGCGAGCTGATCCTCGAGATCCAGGCAGACGGCCTTGCAAAGCGGCTGGAGCATGCGCACGCCAGAACGGCCGTGCTCGGCATCTCCGGCGGTCTGGACAGCTGCCTTGCTCTGCTCGTTGCCGTGCGCGCCATGAAGCGCCTGCAGCGTCCCATGCAGGACATTCTTGCCGTCACCATGCCCTGCTTCGGCACGACGAAGCGGACGCGCTCCAACGCAGAAATTCTGTGTCAGGAGCTGGGCGTACAGTTCACGGAAATCTCCATTACGAACACGGTACGCAGCCACTTTGCCGACATCGGCCAGAGTGAGTCCGTGCTCGACGTCACGTTTGAAAATGGGCAGGCGCGCGTGCGCACACTGGAGCTGATGGACCTTGCCAACCGCACGGGCGGCCTTGTCGTCGGCACGGGCGACCTGAGCGAGCTGGCGCTCGGCTGGGCGACGTACAACGGCGACCATATGAGCATGTACGGCGTAAACGCGGGGGTTCCGAAGACGCTCGTGCGCCACATCGTGCGCTATGAGGCGGACACGGCCCAGAGTCCTGCCCTGCGCCGCGTGCTGCTCGACATTCTTGACACGCCCGTCAGCCCGGAGCTTCTCCCCGCGACGGAAACCGGCGAGATCGCGCAGCAGACGGAATCCCTGGTCGGCCCCTATGAGCTGCACGACTTTTATCTCTATTATGTGCTGCGCTTCGGCTTCGGGCCGGAGAAGATCTACCGGCTGGCGCAGGCCGCATTTGCCGGGAAATACCCTGCAGAGACGCTGCTGCACTGGCTGAAAAACTTCTACCGCCGCTTCTTCATCCAGCAGTTCAAGCGCAGCTGCCTGCCCGACGGCCCGAAGGTCGGCTCGGTCACGCTCTCCCCGCGCGGCGACTGGCGCATGCCGAGCGATGCCTGCGCCGCAGTCTGGCAGGCCGAGCTGGACCGTCTGGAGGCCCGTTAAAGCCATTTACAGGAGGGATGCGTTATGGATTGTTCCACCGCGCCGCTGCTGGAAAACGCGCATGCGTTTCTTGTCATGCGGAATCTCTACGCCGCTGCAGGGCGGCAGCTCACCTTGAAGTTTGAGGTTCTGAACAGTGAATTCAACGTGCTGTACGCACGCAATCCCATCCACCATATTGAAAGCCGCGTCAAATCCCCCGAGAGCATCGCGGCAAAGCTCCTGAAGAAGGGCCTGCCCCTGACGCTGGAGTCCGCCATGCAGAATGTCAACGATATTGCGGGCGTGCGCGTCGTGTGCAGCTACATCGACGACGTCTACCGCGTGGCGGAGATGGTCGAGCGCCAGCAGGATCTGGAGATCGTCAAGCGGCAGGACTATATCAAAACGCCGAACTACAATGGCTACCGCTCCCTGCATCTGGACCTGCGCGTGCCGGTCTACCTTTCGGACCGGACAGAGCAGGTGCTGGCGGAGGTTCAGATCCGTACCATCGCCATGGACTTCTGGGCCAGTCTGGAGCACGATATCCGCTACAAGGCTGACCGCAGCCGCCTGCCCGCGGGGATCAATGAAGAAATGCTTGCCTGTGCCGGGAAGATAGCCGAAATCGACCGGCAGATGCAGGACATGTATCAGCGCATCAAGGCCGCTGAGGCTGCACCGGACGCAGCCCCGGCCGAGACAATAACAAATCAATAACAGGAGACGATCATCATGGCAAAAACCACAAAATACGCCGGCACGCAGACGGAAAAGAACCTGCAGGCCGCCTTCGCAGGCGAATCGCAGGCCCGCAGCAAATACACCTTCTTTGCCTCCGTTGCAAAGAAGCAGGGCTACGAGCAGATCGCGGCGCTGTTCCTCAAAACGGCGGACAACGAGAAGGAGCACGCCAAGCTGTGGTTCAAGGAGCTGGCCGGCATCGGCAGCACGGCCGAGAACCTCGCAGCGGCCGCAGAGGGCGAGAACTACGAGTGGACGGACATGTATGCAGGCTTTGCCAAAACGGCCGAGGCAGAGGGCTTCCCGGAGCTGGCAGCCCGCTTCCGCATGGTCGGCGAGGTCGAGCGTCATCACGAGGAGCGCTATCGCGCCCTGCTGCACAACGTGGAGACGGCCGCCGTCTTCGCAAGGAGTGAGGTCAAGATCTGGGAGTGCCGAAACTGTGGCCACATCGTTGTCGGCACGGCCGCTCCGGAGGTCTGCCCCGTGTGCAATCATCCGCAGAGCTATTTTGAGCTCCACGCCGAGAATTATTGAGACAGAAAAATCGCTCCGCAGGAAGCCGTTCAGGCTGCCTGCGGAGCGTTTTTTACTTTTCAAAACGGTGGCGCTTTTTCTTCTGCTTCTTAGCCGGAGCCAGGTCGAGCTTGGCGACGCGCTTATCGAAGATGACGCGGAAGAAGCGCATCACGGTCGGGCAGGCCAGCAGGAGCGTGACGAGGATGAGGGCCGAGCTGGCATTGAGCGCCGGGAGGTCGAAGAACGCCGGGATGACGAGCAGGCAGAACAGCATCGCCGCCGTCATGGCAGCCAGCACAGCGAGGCGCAGGCGCGTGAACGGGACGGAGACATGATACAGCGTAACGAGGCCGACGGCGGACATGACCCAGACGCAGATCGTGTTGAGCTGCTCATTGCTCAGGCCGAACGTCGAGGTAAAGAACCCGGCCAGCAGCACGATCGTCAGGTTCGTCAGGCCGCCCGGCATGGCCCGCCGAATGACGTTGCGCATGAATTTGCCCTCCACGCGCGCGTAATTCGGCTCCAGCGCGAGGAAGAATGACGGGATGCCGATGGTAAACGTGCTGATGAGCGACAGCTGGATAGGCAGCAGCGGATAGGGCATGTCGATGAACAGCAGCAGGAGCGTCAACGCAAACGAGAAAATATTCTTCACGAGGAACAGCGAGGCCGCGCGCTGGATGTTATTGATGACGCGGCGGCCCTCCGCCACGATGGCTGGCATCGCACTGAACTGGGAATTGAGCAGCACGATCTGCGCCACCTGCGAGGCAGCCTGACTGCCGGAGGCCATGGCGATTCCGCAGTTGGCATCCTTCAGCGCCAGCACGTCATTGACGCCGTCGCCCGTCATGGCGACCGTATGGCCCTGCTTTTGGAAGGCGCGGACAAGATAGCGCTTCTGCTCCGGCGTGACGCGGCCGAAGACGGTGTAATACTTGACAGCCTCCTCGAAGTCCTGCTCCGTGGAGAGCGTCGTTGCATCGACATAACGATCGGCATTTTCGATGCCGGCACGGGCTGCGACCTGCGCGACCGTGATTGGGTTATCGCCCGAGATAACACGGACAGACACGCCCTGACTGGCAAAATAGCGGAACGTCTCCTGCGCGTCGGGGCGCAGCAGGTTTGACAGGAAGACAAGTGCAATGGGCGCGACGTGAGCGCTCTGCAGCGGGCCGTCGTCGAACGCCGTGTCATAGGCTGCGAGCAGCAGCACACGGCAGCCGCGCTCGGACCACGGCTCCGCCTCACTTCGGATGGAATCATAGCGGTCGCCCATGATGAATTCCGGCGCGCCGACCACATAGCGGCCATTTTCACCGAAATCGGCGCCCGACCACTTTGTGGAGGACGAGAAGGCCATGCGCTTGACGGCGCGCCAAGTCGTCTCGCCCGCGAACTGTTGGCCCATGGCGCGGGCCGTCTCGTTATCCGGCTCTTCGCCGTGGTAGAACGCTGCGAGAATTTTCTCGATATCGTCGTAGCTGAAGCGCTCGGAGTTCAGCGGATAGACGTCCGTGACCTCCATGGTCGGCTCCGTGATCGTGCCGGTCTTATCCACGCAGAGCACATCCACATGGGCCAGCGTCTCGATGCAGTTCATATCCTGCACGAGCACGCGCTTGCGCGAGAGCTTCAGGCAGCTGGCCGCGATGGCGACGCTCGTCAGCAGGTAAAGGCCCTCCGGGATCATGCCGATCAGGGCAGAGACCGTGGATTCCACGGAGTCGCGCAGCGGCAGGCCCTGGAACACGGACAGGAAATGACGCAGGAACAGGATGATGCCGAGCGGGATGAGCGCGATGCCGACGACCGTGATGAGCTTTGTCAGGGAGAGCATCATCTCGGACTTTGTAGAGCGGACATTGCGCCGCGCCTCGGCCGCCAGCTTTGCCGCATAGCTCTCCGAGCCGACATGCGTCAGCTGCACGCGGGCGCGGCCGGAGATCACAAAGCTGCCGGACTTCAGCGTGTCGCCCGGATTTTTCAGAATGGCATCGGCCTCGCCAGTCAGCAGAGACTCATTGACCTGCAGCTGTCCGTCACGCACGACGGCATCCGCGCAGATCTGGTCGCCCGCCGCAAATTCCACGATGTCATCGCGGACAAGCTGATCCGTCCGCACGGAGACGCGCTGGCCGGAGCGGATGGCCTTCGCCGTTCCCGCCGCGACGAGCGTCAGCTTATCGACGGCGCGCTTAGCGCGGATCTCCTGAAAGCTGCCGACGACTGTGTTAGCCACAGCGACGAGCAGAAACATCAGATTCTTGAACGAGCCGACAAGGCACAGGCACAGCGCCAGCACCAGGAAGATCAGGTTGAAGAAGGTCAGGACATTCTCCTTGATGATCTGCCCCTCGGACTTCGTATTGGACGGCGGCATAATGTTGCTCAGGCCGTTGCTCTGCCGGAGCTTGGTCTCCTGCGGAGAAAGGCCCTCTGCCGGGTCTGCCTGCAGCATCGGGATCTGGCGATAGACGCGCAGATGCGGCTGCTTGGATTTTTGTTTCATAACAGTCCCTCAAATCAGCATTTTCTCCGGTCATTATAGCACAGCTCCCGTGAAAAAGCACCCAGTCCGACAGAAATTCACAAAAAAATCACATTCCGCGTTCCCATTCGTTTTCCGAAGAAAAAATGAAAGTTTTGCTTGCATTCTGCACGGTTTTGTGGTAAACTAATCAAGTCTGTGAATGGGCGGTCCTCTGCGGTGATGTCAACACTTGCACGAACGCCTAATAAATGAGGAGGACAAACATTATGGATCTGATGAAGGCTCTGACCAGCCAGTACATGAAGGAAGAACTGCCGCAGATGAATGTCGGCGACACCGTTCGCGTTCATGTGAAAATCAAGGAAGGCGCTCGTGAGAGAGTGCAGGTGTTCGAGGGAACGATCATTGCCCGCAAGCATGGCGGCATTGAGGAGTCCATCACCGTCCGCCGCCTGAGCTACGGCGTCGGCTGCGAGAAGGTTTTCCCCGTTCATTCTCCGAGCATCGTGAAGGTCGAGACCGTTCGCCGCGGCAAGGTCCGCCGTGCGAAGCTCTACTACCTCCGCAACCGTCTCGGCAAGGCCGCCAAGGTCAAGGAGAAGGTCTGAGTTTATCCGCAAAAACCTCTCCCGGGTCTCCGGGAGAGGTTTTTTGTATCTTTCGGCCGGTATATGGACTTGCAGCTCGGGAATACAGTGGCAGGGGGTGGTTTTTTATGCTGTCCGTATGGCTCATCATCAGCAGCATGCTGTATTCCCTGCGGCTGTCAAACGGCGGCTCGTTTCCAAAGCCGCTGACGGCGCGCGAGGAACGGGAATATCTTGAGCGCGCCGCGCAGGGCGATCTGGAGGCGCGCAATGTGCTCATCGAGCGGAATCTCCGCCTCGTAGCGCACATCATGAAGAAATACTACACGCAGACCTCCGATCAGGAGGACCTGATCTCCATCGGCACCATTGGACTCATCAAGGGCATCTCGACTTTCGACCCGAAAAAGGGCGCGCGCCTTGCAACGTATGCGGCAAGGTGTGTTGAAAATGCAATACATCCGCCGGGGCGTCATTTCCCCTTCCGACTCACAAAACGGGACCGCTGCGCAAGCAGCGATCCCGTTTTTTAAGTTTCAGAAAGCGCAGCCAGCATGGCATCCAGCAGCGCAGCCTGCTCCTCCGGCGTCGGCGCCAGCTCAGGCAGCAGTTCCTCAAGCAGAGCGGCATGCACCTGCGCCACGCGGCGCGCCAGAAGCGCCTCCGGCTGGTCCGGCCGGAGCATGCGAATGCGAAGTTCCCCTTCCATACGATCCCCCCGCGGGCATCCTATGCCGGGGCGGCGGGGCTTATTCCGGCAGCTTCGCGACGAGCTCCTCGAGCGCCTCGCCGAGCGCCTCTTCAAACGTCGGGTGCGGGCGCATGGCTGCCAGCAGCTGGCGGGCCGTCATGCCGTTGGCAATGGCCTGACTGAGCTGGCCGATCATATCGGTCGCATGCTCGCACATGAGCTGCGCGCCGAGCAGCACGCCGGTCTGCGCGTGGGCGACGACCTTCATAAAGCTGCGGCCGGTGCCTGCGATCATGGTGCGGGCGTTGGCAAAAAGCGTGCACTTGCCGACCTTGACCGGGATATCGCGCGCCTTGCCGTCGGCCTCGGTCAGGCCGACGGAGGCGATCTCCGGGCGGCAATAGACGCAGCCGGGGACGAGGTCCAGCCGGACGCTCGGCGTGCGGCCTGCAAGCCGCTCCACGCAAGCCGTTCCCTGCGCCGCCGCGACGTGGGCCAGCTGCACCGGGGACGAAACATCGCCGATGGCATAGATGCCGGGAATGCTCGTCTGCCCATTTTCATCCGTATGGATGCGGCGGCCGTCCGTCTCCGGCTGGAGGCCGTCTGCGAACAGGCCCTTCCAGTTCGGGCTGCGGCCGAAGGCCGAGAGCACGGCCTCGCCCGTGACGAAGTCCTCCTTGCCGCGGGTGGTAAAGTGGACGGTCAGACCGTCCTTGCCCTGCTCAACGCGCTGGACCATGGAGTTGGCAAACACGCGCACGCCCTGCTTCTTGAGCAGCTGTGCAAGGTTCTGACCGAGCTCGCGGTCCATGCCGGGCAGCAGGCGGTCAAGGCCCTCGATCACGGTAACCTCGCAGCCGAGGTCGCTGTAGAACGTGGCAAATTCCACGCCGATGACGCCGCCGCCCATGATGACGATGGAGCGGTAGAGGCGGTCCGTTCCCTTAAGCAGCTCGTCCGAGGTCATGGCAAGCTCCAGGCCGGGAATGGGCGGGCGGGCCGGAACGGAGCCGGTGGCGATGAGGATATGCTCCGCCGTGACGGTCCCGGCATCCTGCCCGGTGATCTCGACGCAGCCGGGAGCTGTGATGCGGGCGCGGCCGCGCAGTAGCGTGACCTTCGCGCTGCGGAACAGGCCCTCGATGCCGCTGCTGAGCGTCTGCGAAATTTCGTCCTTGTGGCGGTACAGCGCCGGAAGGTCGAGGCTCGCGCCATCTGCGCAGACGCCCGCGCAGTGGTGCGCATCGCTCCAGACCTGCGAGGCGTGCAGCAGAGCCTTCGTCGGCACACAGCCGCGGTTCAGGCAGGTGCCGCCGCACTCGCGGTCCTCAATAACAGCCGTATGCAGGCCAAGCTTCGCGGCGCGCAGTGCGGCGGTATAGCCGCCGGGGCCCGCGCCGATGACGATGAGTTGATAGTCTGCCATAGGCACTCCTTTCAAATTTCCTGCTCGCCGAGCAGGGCGCACAGGTCGTCCGCGATCTGACAGCAGGCGGCCACCTCGCGCACGCGGCCGCACAGGTCCGCCACGCGGAAGCGGCAGCCGCGCAGGGCCTCCGCCAGCGGCGCGGCAAACTCCGCGTCCATCGAATCGGTGTAGACGGCCGCATCGCGGCAGACGCCCTCCTCGACCTGCAGCTCCAGCGTGATCTCGCCCCAGGGGTAGCGCGCTCCGCAGGAGAACGGGAACGGCTGCGCTCTGCCGTAGATCCAGTCATAGGAGGCAAAGCGCATGCGGCGGGCCTCGATCTCCGAGGCATCGAGCTGCGATTCCGTGATCGTGGTGACCGGCAGACCGTAGACATCCGCAAACGCCTGCGCCATGGCCTGCTGCATCTGCGAAATGCGCAGACCCGGATGCAGCTCGGACAGGTTCACAACGCGCGACGGCACGGACGCGACGCCCTTGCTCTGCAGCTTGCGCTGCGACGGCGTCAGGTATTTGCCGAGGTTGGCCATGTCGACCGAGACGAGCAGCGTGCCGTTGTGGAACGAGCAGCCGTTGTGGTGATAGAACGAATTGCCGGAGAATTTCCGCCCGGCGGCCAGAATGTCGTTGCGCCCGGAGAAGCTCGCCTCGATGCCGAGGGAGCGGCAGGCCTCGACGATCACACGCTGCTGCCGGTGCAGATCGTACTCCGCCGTGGGCAGGCTGAACGTGAAATTCAGATTTCCCATATCGTGATACACAGCGCCGCCGCCGGAGAGGCGGCGGGAGAGCTTCCCGCCGTCCTGCTCCAGAAGCGCCGTGCGGCACTCCTGCCAGGCATTCTGATTCCGGCCGATGACCACGGTATGGCGGTTCTGCCACAGATAGAGGATGCAGATATCCGCCGGGACCGTATCGGTCAGGTATTGCTCCAGCGCGAGGTTATGATACGGATCGGTGTTGTCCGTGCAGAGGTACAGCAGCTTCCGGATCATGCGCGCGTCCACCTCAGGATGGGATTGCGGGCAGCCTGCACCTCATCCGGACGGCCGATCTGCGCATGATGCGGCGCAGCGTGCATGTATTCCGGGTCCTTGTGGCCAAGCTCATAGAGCTTGCGGAAAATTTCCGCCGCCTCGTCGAGCGTTTCCCGACTCTCCGTCTCCGTCGGCTCGAGCATGAGGGCCTCATGCACGATGAGCGGGAAGTACATTGTGGGCGGATGCATGCCATAGTCGATGAGCGTCTTGGCGACATCCAGCGCGGAGACGCCGGTCTCCTTCTTGAACTCGCTCAGATCGAGAACGAATTCATGCATGCAGATGCGGTCAAACGCCGGGCGGAACGTGCCCGCCATGCGGCGCATGAGATAGTTTGCGTTCAGAACGGCATTCTGCGCCGCCTCGGGAACGCCCTCGCGGCCGAGCGTGAGCAGATAGGCCAGCGCGCGCACCACGACGAGGAAGTTGCCCGCAAACGCGCGCACCTGGATGTGGCCCTCGCCGTCCAGCGTGGCGGAATGCGGCAGATAGGGCTTCAGGAAGTCCTTGCAGCCGACCGCGCCCGCGCCGGGGCCGCCGCCGCCGTGCGGCGTGGAGAACGTCTTGTGCAGGTTCAGGTGGATGCAGTCAAAGCCCATGTCGCCGGGGCGCACGACGCCCATGACGGCGTTCAGATTCGCGCCGTCATAGTAGCACAGGCCGCCCGCCTCGTGGACAAGACGCGTGATCTCCAGAATGTTTTCGTCAAAAATGCCGACTGTGTTCGGGTTCGTCAGCATCAGGCCGGCGGTGTCGTCGCCGAGCACGGCCTTGAGCGCCTCGAGATCGACGCAGCCGTTCGGCGCGGACGGGATATTCACGACCTGATAGCCGCACATGGCAGCTGTAGCCGGGTTCGTGCCATGCGCGGAATCCGGAACGATGATCTTCGTGCGCTTCTTGTCGCCGCGGGCATCGTGATACTGCTTGATGAGCAGCACGCCCGTGAATTCGCCGTGCGCACCGGCTGCAGGCTGGAATGTCATGCCGTCCATGCCCGTGATCTCACACAGATACTGCTGCGCAAGCTCCAGCACACGACGGCAGCCCTGCACCGTGTGGGCGGGGGCCAGCGGATGGATGCCCGTAAAGCCGGGCAGCGCGGCCATTTCCTCGTTGATCCGGGGATTATACTTCATGGTGCAGGAGCCGAGCGGATAGAAGCCGCAGTTCACGCCGTGGACATGGTGGTTCAGCTCCGTATAGTGGCGGCTGAGGTCCTGCTCGCTCAGCTCCGGCAGAACGGGAGCCTCCGCGCGGCGCAGGGACTCCGGCAGCGGCGTCTCCTCGACGTCACACGCCGGGAGGATGCTGCAGCGGCGGCCGGGAACGCTTCGCTCAAAGATCAGCTTCATTTGCTCAGCACCTCCTTCACGATGGCGATGGTGCGGTCCAGCGCTTCGCGCGGAACCTTCTCCGTGGCGCACCACAGGATGCCGCCCTCCAGCGGAAGACCGCCGAGGATATCGGCCTGCTCCAGCGCAGCAAGGATCTCGTCCTGCTTCGGCAGATCCGTGACAAACTCATGGAAGAATTCGCCGGAATAGCGCAGCGTCACGCCCTCGATGGCCGCAAGGCCGCGGGCGAGATAGTGCGCCTTGGCCATGCTCTGGCGCGCAGCCTCGGCAAGGCCCTCGGGGCCCATGGCGGAGAGATAAACGCCCGCCGTCAGCGCGCACAGCGCCTCGTTCGAGCAGATGTTGCTGCTGGCCTTCTCGCGGCGGATGTGCTGCTCGCGCGCCTGCAGCGACAGGACAAAACAGCGCTCGCCGCGCGAATCGACCGTCTGGCCGACGATACGGCCCGGCAGCTTACGCATGTGCTTCGACGTGGAGGCCATGAAGCCGAGATACGGGCCGCCCCAGCCGAGGGGCATGCCGAGCGGCTGGCCCTCGCCGACGGCGATATCCGCGCCGCACTCCTTCGGCGTTTTCAGGATGCCGAGGGCAATGGGGTTACAGCTGAGGATATACAGCGCGCCCGCTGCATGGATGATCTCGCCGAGCGCTTCGGCGTCCTCAAGCTGGCCGAAGAAGTTCGGCTGCTGGATGCACACGCCGGAGACGTCCCCGGCCGTCAGAAGCTCGCGCAGGGCGTCCGGATCGGTCTTTCCGTCCTTGACGGGGATGACGCGCAGCTCGTCGCCCGTGCCGTAGCAGTAGGTACGGGCGGTGTTGATAACGTCGGGATGGGCCGCGCCGGAGATCAGCGTCACGCGGCGCTTGCGGTCGCGGCACATGGCTGCTGCCTCGGCGGCGGCTGTCGCGCCGTCATAGACGGACGCATTGGAGACATCCATGCCCGTCAGCTCGCAGATCATGGTCTGATATTCAAAGATGGACTGGAGGATGCCCTGGCTCAGCTCCGCCTGATAGGGCGTGTAGGCCGTCAGGAACTCCTCTTTTGCCGGGATATACTTCACGATGGAGGGGATGTAGTGGTCATAGGCTCCGGCGCCGCGGAGAATGGTGGAAAACACCTTGTTCTCCCCTGCCAGCTCCGTCATGGTCCGCCGCACCTCCAGCTCGCTCATGCCGGACGGCAGATCGAGCGGCCGGTCCAGATACATGGACGCGGGCACATCGCCGTAGAGCTCGCGGAAGTCGTGCAGGCCGATGGCCCGCAGCATCTCCTGCCGCTCTTCGGGGGTGTTGGGAACATAGCTGCCCATGTCAGCCCTCCTGCGCGCAGAAGGCCTCGTAGGCGGCGGCATCCAGCAGCTCTTCCGTATCGGTCACCTGCTCGACCTTGATGAGCCAGTTGCCGTAGGGATCGCTGTTCAGCAGCTCGGGATGGTCCAGCAGCTCCTCGTTGACCTCGAGCACCACGCCGGTGACCGGGCTGATGAGATCGCTGACGGCCTTGACGGACTCGACATCGCCGAAGGCCTCTTCTGCCGTGACCTCGTCACCGACGCCGGGCAGATTCACAAACACGACGTCGCCCAGCGCATCCTGCGCGAAGTCGGAAATGCCGACGACCGTGACGTCGCCCTCGGTCTTCACCCACTCATGGGACTTCGTGTACTGCAGCTCAACAGGATAATTCATGGTAGTTCCTCCCAGATAAATTTTTCAGTATTTTTCATGTCGGTTTTCCGCCCCGCGGATGCGGGGCGGACTTTGTTGATTTCAGAAGCCGATCTCTCCGGCGAAGCGATCGAGCGCGGCATTGAACTCCGCGTCGTTGAAGCAGTAGTGCATCTTCGTGAAGCGGCTGCGCAGGCGAACGACATCCTCTGAGATATCCTTGCCGCGCAGGATGCAGTCTGCCATCAGCGCGGCCAGCTCGTCGAACTCTGCCGGGCCGAAGCCGAAGCGCGTCATCTCGCTGACGCCCATACGCAGCGCGCCGCTGGCGGTGAAGCCCTCTTCCTCCGGCGTGGCCTGATAGTTCACAATGACGTTGTTCTCCTCGAGCCGTTCTGCGACCTCGGGGCCGGTGCCGTAGCCGACGGAGACGATGACCTGATGCGTTTCGGTGTAGTCGATGGCGGGATCGCCCTGCACATCGAGGCCCTGCGCCTTGAGCGCGCGGGCGAAGTGCTTTGCATTGGCGATGATGGCGCTCTGATAGGCATCCTTGAAGTGGTTCATCTCATAGGCAGCCATCAGCATGCCGAGCTGCGTGCCGAGGTGGTGGTTCGAGACACTGCCCGGGAACGTGCGGCTCTCAATGGCCTCCCACAGGCCCCACTTGAGGTCCTCGCGCTGATAATTCACGCCGATGACGCCGCGCTGCGGGCCGAAGAACGTCTTGTGCGTCGAGCCGGTAACGATCTCCGCGCCGTCCGCAAACGGGTTCTGGAAGTGGTCTCCGATGAGGCCGAGCACATGGGCCATATCGTACATGATCGTCGTGGGGATGTTCTGCGCATCGACAAAGGCGCGGATCTCTGCGACCGGCTCGCGGTGCAGGACCATGCTCTTGCCGAAGATGATGAGCTCGGGGCGATACTCGTCGATGAGCTTCTTCGTGCCCTCGACGTCGATCTTGTAGATGTTGTCGCGGCATACCGGGAAGTTCACGACGGCCGTGCGCTCCGTCTTCGGATCGACGGCAACGTAGTCGCGCAGCGCGCCCATGGGCTGGGCCGACAGGTGGCCGCCCTTGATGATATGGTTGTTCATGACATAGCCGAGGCGCTGCGGCGTGTGCTTGCGGTCGAGGCGGTTCTTCCAGTCCATGAGGGCGGAGAACGTGGCCATATTGCTCATCTGGCCGCTGACGACGCGCGTTTCGACCTGCGCGCAGCCGAGGTACAGGCGCATCTGCTCGACGAGCAGGCGCTCGACCTCGTCGATGAACTTCGTGCCCTGATAATAGAAGATATCCTTATCATAGAACGACAGGACCTTCTTGTGCTCGGCATAGCGGCAGCTGGGGTCGCTGGCGCTGAGCATCTGCACGGCGTGGCTCGGCGTATTCTCGGACGGAATGAGGTTGATGCACTGTTTCTGGCGCCACAGGTGGTTCTCCTCGGCCTTCTTCAGCAGCTCGAAGGCCTTGCCGGGCAGGTTCTCGAGAGAGCCGACGGGATCCTTCTCCTCCGGGCGATACAGCAGCGGACGCGCGAACGGCGGCGCGCTGACGCTCATGTGGTTCGCGGGAATGACGGCCTTGAGCCGCTTGCCGCGGATATCGACCTCCACGGTGTCATCCGTGAGGATATCGCTGTCGATGTAGCACAGGCCGATGGCGCGCTTGGCCGTCTCGTCGGTGATGACGGTCTGCAGGCCCTCGCCCTCGGCGACGTAATACGGAACCATCGTGCCGCTCGTCACCCAGCCGACCTGCTTCTCACCACGGTAGACGGGCATACCGGCGCGCATGACGCCGCGGTCGAGCAGCGTGATGGGCTGGATGCGGCGCGGCAGCACAGACAGATCGCTGAAGTCGCGGTTCATGATGCGCTTGAAGGCGGCAAACTGCTGCTCGAGCGGCTTGCGGCCGATAAAGTCGCCCTTCTGGGGCGCAAAGCTGACGGCAAACTTGGCCAGCGGCACGGCGAAGATCGGCATCTCGTTCCCAGCGGGATCAAGGCCCATCTCATGGCCGTACAGCGGCAGAGCAGCCTCGAGGCGGAGCGTGTCGCGCGCGCCGAGACCGGCGGGCTTTGCGCCAAGTTCCACAAGGCGGTTCCACAGCCAGGCAGCGTCCTCGCTGCGGCAGTAGACTTCAAAGCCGAGCGGCTCGCCCGTGTAGCCCGTCTTGGCCACGCGGACCAGACGGCCCTCGAGCGTGACGGTGCCGAGCGCGTTCTTCATCGGCTCGGTGAGCTGCACGCCGCCGGAAAGCGTCATGAGGATGTCCTTGCACTTCGGGCCCTGCACGGCAATGGCCGCCCAGTCCTTCGTGATCTCCGTCATGGTACAGTTATAGTTCTTCATTGCCTCGCGCAGGTGCGCAAGGTCCTTTTCCGTGTTCGCCGCATTTACGACAAGCAGGAACCGTTCCTCTTCAAAGCGGTAGAGATAGGCGTCGTCGACGGCGGAGCCGTTCTCGGTGGGGATGATGCAGTACTGCGCCATGTTGAGGTCCAGACTCTCGACGTTGCTGCTGAGCACATGCTGCAGAAAGGCAACGCGGTCCGGGCCCTCGACGAGCACGCGGCCCATATGGGAGACGTCAAAGAGGCTGCAGGCATGGCGGGTATACAGGTGCTCCGCCACAATGCCACTGGGGTACTGGATGGGCATCTCCCATCCGCCGAAATCCACCATAGAGGCGCCTGCCGCTACATGGACGTCATAGAGCTGGGTGCGCTTGAGTTCGCTCATTACTGGGTTCCTCCTTTATGATTTCGCCGCGTTCTGCGGCCGCCGGATATGAAAAAAGGCACAAAGCCCCTTGGCTTCGTGCCTCAGCTTGTCAAAAAGTCCCTTCGGGGCTTTTCGCCAAGCTACATTCAGAATTGCAAAATAAAATTTTGTAGTAATATTTTGCAATTCTGCCGCTGCG
>DQIA01000047.1:2350-18562 GCA_003525905.1 Clostridiales bacterium | reverse complement strand
CTCCGAAGCTTTTGGCTTGGCAGGTTTTTTGACAGTCTGAGACACACGGCCCCTTGGCTTCGTGCCTCCGTCCATTACCTGAGAGATTCCCCGCCGTTTCCGGCAGGTTGCACCTTCGGCGTGCGGCTGCCGCCGCACTCTTCGGAGTGTCGTCATCGCCCGACCCTTTTGCCTGAGAGCTTCTGCATTCCCCTTCGGCGCCGCGCAGCGCGCGGTCTCTCCCGGACCAATCATCCGACACTTATTCAGTTCCGGTGTTATCCCGGCGCGGTCCTTCCCGCGCCCTTTTTACAATACCATTTTCTACACGGTTTTGTCAACAATTATTCCAAAATTTTTCCGGATTTTGTTTGCATTGTACAAAGGTATCTGCCGCAGCCGGGCATAAATTCCAGCCGGGCGGCATTTACTTTCCTGCCTCCTTATGCTATCATGAAGGAGAGCACATCACATAGCAGGGTGGTGCTGCCATTGCACGAACAAGGCATTGCGATCTACTCCCGAAAATCCCGCTTCACCGGCAAGGGTGAAAGCGTGGGCAACCAGATCGAGCTATGCCGCCAGTATCTCCGCGCGCACGAGCCGGACGCGCCGGAGCCGGAAATTTTTGAAGATGACGGCTTCTCCGGCGGGGACCTGAACCGCCCCGCCTTCCGGCGGATGATGCGCGCGGCCGAGGCCGGGCGCTTCCGTATGCTCATCGTCTACCGGCTCGACCGGATCAGCCGCAGCATCGGAGACTTCACCGCCCTCATCGAGCGGCTGGCGCAGCTGAACGTGGCGTTCGTTTCCATTCGGGAGCAGTTCGACACGTCCACGCCCATGGGCCGGGCCATGATGTACATCGCCTCGGTCTTCTCGCAGCTCGAGCGCGAGACCATTGCCGAGCGCATCCGTGACAACCTCCGTGAGCTGGCCAAGACCGGCCGCTGGCTCGGCGGCATCACGCCGACCGGCTTTGCCTCGGAGGCCGTGCAGGCCGTCACTGTCGACGGGCGAACAAAGCGCGCCTGCCGCCTGCGGCTTCTTCCGGAGGAGGCGGAGACCGTCAAGGCCATGTACAGCCTGTTCGCACGCCTCGGCTCTCTGACAGCCGTTGTAAAGGGACTGCAGGAGCGCGGACTTGCCACAAAAAACGGAAACGCGTTCACGCGCCACGCCGTGCGCGATATCCTGCACAACCCGGTCTATGCGCGTGCGGATGCGGATATGCTTGCCTGGCTCCGGAATGCGGGCGCAGAGCTATCTGCCGCGCAGGAGGAGTTTGACGGGTGGCACGGCGTCCTTGCCTACCACCGCACGGATCAGGCCCGCGGCCGCACCGCCGTCGCCCTGCCGCCGGAGGCCTGGATTGTCGCGGTTGGGCAGCACCCCGGCCTCATCCCCGGCGCACAGTGGGCCGCCGTGCAGGAGCGGCTCCGGCGGACGGACTGCCGCACGCCGCGTACGGAGCACGAGACACCCGCCCTGTTAGCCGGTCTGCTGCAGTGCCGCTGCGGCAGACCGATGTATGCCAAGTACCGCCGCGCGGCAGACGGCGAGCGCTTTTCCTATGTCTGCCGTGCGAAATCGACCGGCGGACGGGAACAATGCAGCTGCCCGAACGTTCCTGGCACTGCAGCAGACGCCGCCGTGCGCGCCATGCTCTGCGCCCTGCCGGAGGACCATGCCGCGCTGGCGGCCGCACTCCGGGGGCTGCGGCGCGGCCTGCCTGAATCCTCCCCTGCGCCGCCGGACCGTATCCCCCTCGTGCTCCGCGATTGCCTGGACACCATCCGCCGGACGCAGCGCGTCCTTGAGGCCCTGACGGAGCAGCTCCGCTGGGACGGCGAAACGCTGTGCGTGACGCTCCGCCGGGTGGATTGCAAATGAGATCCTCATGTACTTCCGCGGGCAGCGGAAGAGCGCGTCAGACGTTTCGCTCTCGGAATGCATCGAGACCGGGCGGGATGGCAACGCGCTGTCGCTGATGGACGTGATCTGCTCGGAGGAGGATCTGTTTGAGCAGCTGTCCGAAAAAGAGATCTACGGCAGGCTCCACACCGCCGTGAACACCTGCCTGACCCCGCGCGAGCAGCGCATCATTCTGCTGCGCTACGGGCTGGGCAACCGTAAACCGCTGACGCAGCGGGAGATCGCCGTGCAGTGCGGCATCAGCCGCAGCTATGTCAGCCGCATCGAAAAACGCGCCCTGCAGAAGCTGGAGGACGCACTGACAAAAGAAACCTGAAGGGAACGATCACAAATGCATCCATGGAAACATTTCTGTACCATCACGCGCCACCGCTGGAAGGTGTGCAGTCACTGCTTCCGCGTCGGGCTGTATTGGCGCGGCCTGACGCACGACCTGTCCAAATACTCCCCCACGGAGTTCTGGACCGGCGCAAAATACTATCAGGGCACGCGCAGCCCGAACTCCTATGAGCGCGAGCTCTACGGCTACTCCGCCGCATGGATGCACCACAAGGGCCGCAACCGCCACCACTACGAATACTGGACGGACATCGACCCGAAGACGAAGGTCTACCGCGCCGTGCCGATGCCGCGCAAATTCTTTGTGGAGATGGTCATGGACCGCATCGCCGCCTGTAAAATTTACCACGGCAGCGCCTACACGGACGCCGATGCCCTCAACTATCTCGTCCACGCCGAGGAGGTCCGCGATGGCTCGATGATGCACCCGGACACGCGCCGCGAGCTTCTCTATGTGCTGACCATGCTGCGCGACCGCGGCGAAAAGGAGACGTTCCGCTTCCTGCGCGAGGTCGTGCTGGCCGGGAAGCCGTTTGCCGTTCCTGCGCAGTGACAAAAATGCAGGAATCATTTCCTTTTCTGCCCGCAGGCCGATCCGGTCGGAAGTTGACAATAATGAAGGGCAAAACTGCCATCCACAGGAGTTATTCACATTCTGCACAAGGTTGTGCACAGCAGGACCCCTGATTTAGCGGGCTTTCGCGGGGATTTCGGGCAGTTGTGCACAGGCCTGCAAAAACGCCTCTGCACAGCAGCGCCATGTTCCGAAGTTGACATAACCCCGTTTGTGACAAAAATTTACAGACAGGTAACAGGAAATTAAAATGCAGGATGCCGATCGACATCCTGCATTGATTTTTTGGGTCTTATAAGGCCTCGCCCTCCATGGAGCGCGTGGCATAGGCGTTGAGCGTCTGGTCGGCGATGTTGCCAGCGAGATACTCATAATACGCCTGCGCGCCGATCATCGCGCCGTTGTCACCGCACAGCGACAGCGGCGGCATGCAAAGGCGCACGCCGCGGGCGGCCGTCTCCCGCTGCAGCGCAGCGCGGATGCGGCTGTTGGCGGCCACGCCGCCCGCCACGGCCAGCGTTTTCCGCCCCGTCTGTTCCAGCGCCAGCATGGCGCGCGGCACGAGCATGCCACACACAGCCTCCGAGAAGGCGGCGCAGAGGTCCGGGATGACGATCTGCTCGCCCTTCTGCCCGGCGTTATGGATGAGATTCACGGCCGAAGTCTTCAGGCCGGAGAACGACAGGTCTAGCGGATTGCCGCTCAGGTGCGGCCGGGGCATGGGATAGCGCGACGGGTCTCCGCCCTGCGCCGCGCGGTCAAGGGCCGCGCCGCCGGGGTATGGCATGCCGAGCAGCCGCGCGACCTTGTCGAAGCACTCCCCTGCTGCGTCGTCGCGCGTGCCGCCGAGAATGCGCAGCTTCGTATAGTCCTCGACGTCGACGAACATGGTGTGCCCGCCGGAGACGACAAGGCACAGAAACGGCGGCTCCAGGTCCGGGTAGGCCAGATAGTTGGCCGCGATATGGCCCTTGATGTGGTGGACCGGAATGAGCGGCACATCGAGCGCCAGTGCAGCCGCCTTGGCAAAATTCACGCCGACGAGCAGCGCGCCGATAAGGCCGGGCGCATAGGTCACGGCGACGGCGTCCAGCTCGCCGCGCGTCAGGCCGGTGTTCTCCAGCGCCTGCTCGGCAAGACCGTAGATGGCCTCAATATGCTTGCGCGAGGCGATCTCCGGCACAACGCCGCCGTATTCGCGGTGCAGCGCGACCTGCGAGGCGATGCAGTCCGTCAGGATGCGTCTTCCGTCCTCCACAATGGCGACGGCGGTCTCGTCGCAGGAGGACTCAATGGCAAGGATCCGCATGATCGAGCTCCTTTCTGAGGATCAGCGCGTCCTCTCGGGGCGCGAGATAGTAATTGGGCCTGCGCCCGATGCAGGCAAAGCCCGCTGCGGTATAGAGCCGCTGGGCCGGGAGATTGGAGGCACGGACCTCCAGCGTCAGAGAGCCGATGCCGCGCGCAGCCAGCCTTTCCTGCAGCGCCTGCAGAAGCGCCTGTGCCGTACCGCGGCGGCGCAGCTCCGGCTCGACGGCCAGATTCATCATATCGGCCTCCGGCGGCACGAGCTGCGCGCCGACATAGCCCGCAAATGCGCCGTCCAGCCGCGCGACGAGCCAGAGGCTGAAGCCGGTATCCAGCTCCTCCGCAATGGAGTTTTCGCTCCAAGGCGCGGAGAAGCACAGACGCTCCAGCGCGGCGATGTCCGCCACATCGGCGGCGGTCATTTCCTGAATTTCGATCATTTGGCAGCGTACCAGCTTTCTCCCTGCTTGGCCTCGGCAACGAGCGGGACCCGCAGCGCAGCGGCGTGCTCCATCTCGTTCGTGACGATCTGCATGACCTGCTGCGCCTCTTCCTGCGGGCACTCGACGATCAGCTCATCGTGCACCTGCAGCAGCAGCCGGGCCTGCAGCCCCTCGAGCGCATGGAACACACGTACCATGGCCAGCTTGATGATGTCCGCCGCGCTGCCCTGCACGGGCGTGTTGAGCGCGATGCGCTCCGCACCGGAGCGGACGTTGAAATTCGAGCTTTTGATCTCCGGAATGGCGCGGCGGCGGCCGAAGATCGTCTCCACATAGCCCTTTTCGCGCGCCGTCTCCTTGATATCGTGCATATAGGCGCGCACGCCGCTGTATTTTTCGAGATAGCTGTCGATATAGGCCTTGGCCTCCGCGCGGGACACGCCGATGTCCTGCGCCAGGGAGAACTCCGAGATGCCGTAGACAATGCCGAAGTTCACGGCCTTGGCATGGCGGCGCATGAGCGGCGTGACGGATTCCAGCGGCACGCCGAACACCTGCGAGGCCGTCACGGCATGGAAGTCCTCACCGGAGCGGAACGCCTCCTGCATGCGCGTATCGTCCGCGATATGCGCCAGCACGCGCAGCTCGATCTGGCTGTAGTCCGCGTCGACCAGCACCCAGCCGGGGCGCGGGACGAACATGCGGCGAATCTCGCTGCCCAGCTCCGTGCGCACAGGGATATTCTGCAGATTCGGGTCCGTGGAGGAAAGGCGGCCCGTCGCCGTGACCGTGTTCTGGAACGTCGTGCGGATGCGCCCATCCGGCTCAATGACCTTCTGCAGGCCATCGGCATAGGTTGACTTCAGCTTTGTGAGCATGCGGTAGTCCATGATGGCCTGCACGGCAGGATGCCGGTCGCGGAGCTTTTCGAGCACCTCGGCATTTGTGGAATAGCCGCTCTTCGTCTTTTTGACGGGCGGCAGGCCGAGCGTTTCAAACAGAAACACGCCGAGCTGGCGCGTGGAATTGAGATTGAACGTCTCTCCGGCATAGCCGAAGATCAGGCTCTCGCAGGCGTCGATGCGCTCGGAGAGCATCTCGCCGAAGTCATGCAGGGCCTGCGCGTCGACGAGGATGCCGTCGTGCTCCATCTGCGCCAGCACCGGGCACAGCGGCAGCTCGATGTTCTCGAACAGCGGCTGCATGCCCTGCTCGCGCAGGCGCTTGCCGAGCTCCTCCGTCAGGCCGTCGATGCAGGCCGTCCGGATGGCAAGGACGCTTTCCTGCGGGAGCGAGGCCTCGTCCGCAGGCGGGATGTGCAGATAGTCCTGCGCCAGCTGCGGCAGGGCGTAGGCCCCGCGCGTCGCATCGAGCAGATAGGCCGCCACGGCCGTGTCGAACACGATCCCCGCAGGCTCCACGCCGAGAGCCAGCAGCGCACGCAGCAGCGGCTTGCTGTCGTGCACGGTCTTCGGCACGTCCGCCGCAAACAGGCGCTGCAGCAGCGGCATGAAATCCGTTCCGAGCGTTTCGCGGCGCAGCACATAGGCCGTCTGGTCCGGGCCGTCCATGTGCGGCGCGGCCACGAGCATCGAGAGATCGTCCGCCGCAGCAATGCTGAGCGTCACGCCTGATAACAGCTGCTGCGCCTGCTCCGGGGTCTGCACGTCCAGAAGCGTGCAGGAGCCTGTCACGGGCTGCGCCGGTTCCTCCGACTCGTCCTGCTCCAAAGCGGCGCTGCGCAGGCCGTAGCGGTCGATGAGGCGCTGGAATTCCAGCGTGGTGAACAGGTCATACAGCGCCCGGCGCTTCGGCGGCCGGATGAGATTGTTCTCCGGCGTGAAGTCGATGGGCGCATCGCAGCGGATCGTCGCCAGCTCATAGGAAAGATAGGCCGACTCGCGGCCGTTTTCGAGCTTATCAAACAGCTTTCCCTTCATGTTTTCCCGGGAAAGATTGGCATAGATGCCGTCGAGCGTACCGAAGCGCTTCAGCAGGTCGTTTGCCGTCTTCGGCCCGACGCCCGCTACACCCGGGATATTGTCCGAGCTGTCGCCCATAAGAGCCTTCAAATCGATGAGGCGCTTCGGCTCCAGCCCGTATTCCGCGCGGAAGACGTCCGGCGTATAGCGCTCCGTCCGCGTCTGCCCGCCCTGCGTGTGCACCAGGCGCACGGAGACGTGCTCGTCGACGAGCTGCAGGCTGTCGCGGTCTCCCGTCAGGATGGCGCAGTCCCAGCCGGCCTCCTCGCACAGGCGGCCGACCGTGCCGAGCACGTCGTCTGCCTCCCAGCCCTCGCAGGCATAGACCGGGATATTCATCGCGGCGAGCACCTGCTTCATGACCGGCATCTGCATGGCAAGCTCCTCCGGCATGGGGTGGCGCATAGCCTTGTAGCCGTCATAGCGCAGATGGCGGAACGTCGGCGCGTGCAGGTCAAAGGCCACGCACAGCGCGTCCGGTTTTTCCTCGCTGCGCTCTTTTTCCAGAATATTCAGAAAGCCGTAGATCGCATTGGTATAAAGTCCGTCACGGGTTGTCAGCGGCCGCACGCCGTAAAACGCGCGGTTGATGACGCTGTTCCCGTCCAGGATCATCAGCTTCATATGGTATCTCCTTCGATCAGATGCGCTTCCACTTTGCGCCCTGCGGCGTATCGATGACCTCGATGCCGCGTGCCTTCAGCTCATCGCGGATGCGGTCAGCCTCCGGCCAGTTCTTCGCGCGCTTTGCCTCGGTACGGGCGGCGACGAGCGCGTCGATCTCCGGGTCGTGCTCCTCCTCCGGCCGGGCGCTGCGTGCCTTCTCTGCCGCAGAGAGCAGGTTCAGGCCGAGCACCTCGTCAAAGCTGGCAAGGGCTGCGAGCTTCGTGGCATCGTTCGTCTTTGCCTTCAGCACATCATAGACGGCCGTCACGGCGAGCGACGTGTTGAGGTCGGCGTTCAGCGCACCGAGGAAGCGCTCCTTCAGCGCCTCGAAGGCCTCCGCGTCGACCGCGCCGTCCTCCGGGCGCAGGGCCGCGATGCGGGCAATGAGCTTTTCATAGGTCTGCGCCGCGTTGTCGAGGTTCTCCCACGAGAACACGAGATTGCGGCGATAATGGCTCTGCAGGCAGAACAGGCGGTAGGCGATGGGATCGTAGCCCTTCTCCTCCAGCAGGGACACCGTGAGGAACTCGCCCTTCGACTTGGACATCTTGCCGGACTCCGTGTTCAGGTGATGGACATGGAACCAGTAATTGCACCACTTGTGGCCGAGGAAGGCCTCGGACTGGGCGATCTCATTCGTGTGATGCGGGAAGGCATTGTCGATGCCGCCGCAGTGGATATCCAGATATTCACCGAGGTGCTTGATGCTGATGCAGGAGCACTCGATGTGCCAGCCGGGATAGCCGACGCCCCACGGGGAGTCCCACTTCAGGGCCTGATCCTCGAACTTGGACTTCGTGAACCAGAGAACGAAGTCATTCTGATTGCGCTTGTTGGAATCCTCCTCGACGCCCTCGCGCACGCCGACGGCAAGGTCCTCCTCCTTATGGTCGTTGAAGACATAGTATTTTTCCAGCTTGGACGTGTCAAAATAGACATTGCCGCCCGCAAGATAGGCATAGCCCTTGTCCAGCAGCGTCTGGATCATATGAATGTATTCCGGGATGCAGTGCGTGGCAGGCTCCACAACATCCGGCCGCTTGATGTTCAGCTTGGCACAGTCAGCGAAGAACGCATCAGTATAGAACTTTGCGATCTCCATGACGGTCTTATGCTCGCGGCGCGCACCCTTGAGCATCTTGTCCTCGCCGGTATCGGCATCCGAGGCCAGATGGCCGACGTCCGTGATGTTCATCACGCGCTTGACGGGATAGCCCATGTAGCGCAGGCTCTTTTCGAGCACGTCCTCCATAATATAGCTGCGCAGGTTGCCGATGTGGGCGAAGTGATAGACCGTCGGGCCGCAGGTATACATTTTGACGAGCTTCGGATCGATGGGGGTAAAGAGCTCCTTCTTATGGCTCAGGGAATTATAGAGATACATCTTGATCCTCCTGTTTCAGTTTTTCCTCTAATTTTTCGATACGTGCATACAGGGCGTCCAGCTCCAGCCGGACAGGGTCTGGCGTGTGGATATGGTCGAGCTTCTCGCCGTTGCGCCGGACGACGCGGCCGGGCACGCCGACAACGGTGGAGTCCGGCGGCACCTCGTGCAGCACAACGGAATTTGCTGCAATGCGGGCGTTGTCGCCGACCTTGAACGGACCGAGCACCTTCGCGCCGCTGCCGACCATGACGTTGTTGCCGAGCGTCGGGTGGCGCTTGCCGTTCGTCATGCCCGTGCCGCCGAGCGTAACGTTCTGATAGAGCAGGCAGTCGTCGCCGATCTCCGTTGTCGCGCCGATGACGATGCCGGTGCCGTGGTCGATGACGAGCCGCCTGCCGATCTTCGCAGCAGGATGGATCTCGATGCCCGTGCGCCGCCGCGCAAACTGTGAGACCCAGCGGCCGAGAAAGCGCAGCCGGTGTTCATAGAGCCAGTGCGCCACGCGGTAATACATCGTGGCGTGCAGGCCGTTATATAACCAGAAGACCTCCCAGCCGCTGCGCGCTGCGGGATCATTGCGGCGGTATGCCTCTATGGTTTCTTTTAACCGCATTCTTTCGCCTCCAAACAAAAAACTGCCAGCCTCGGATTGCTCCAGAGGCGGGCAGTGCTCGCGGTTCCACTCTGATTTGTTGCTCCGGCCTTGACGCGGCCAACGGGGTCTCCCCGGCGCTCACGGGCGCACGCTTCGCACGGAGTCCGCCGCGCCCGCTCTCAGCCAATGACGGACGCTCTCTGCGGCAGACGGCCCGGCTACTCTTCCCGGTCACAACGCCTATATTATTGGTATTATATTACCATCAAGGGTCTGCGGTGTCAAGGTTTTTCCGCAAATTACACCGCCCGCGGACATTCGTCCGTGTATATTCATAGCGATATACAAAATTTTTCACAGGGCCCGGAATGGGCTTGCTTTTCCTTCGTGAATTTACTATAATGCAGACGAGCACAAGTCCAGAATCTCCGTCATTTTTACCAATCGCAGTCTTTCCGAGTTCGGACTATCCCCGCGGAAATTATGTGAGCAGGAGGAACCTTTATGTTTCAGAATGTACAGCAGATCCAGGATTTTATCCGCCAGAACGGCATCGCATTTCTCGATTTCAAGATGATCGATCTCCGCGGCAGGTGGAAGCACCTGTCTATCCCCGCAGCCCGCTTCAACGAGGACATCATGACGCACGGCATCGGCTTCGACGGCTCGAACTACGGCTATGCCCAGGTTGAGCGCAGTGACATGGTCTTCCTGCCGGACATCACGACGGCGGTCGTCGACCCGTTCGTCAAGGCGCCGACGCTCACGATGATCGGCGACGTCATGGTCATCGACCATCCGGCAAACCGCCCGTTCGACCAGTATCCGCGCAATGTCGCCAAGAGCGCCATCGCCCACATGCAGGCTCTCGGCGTCGCGGACGAGATGATCATCGGACCGGAGTATGAATTCCATGTTTTTGACGGCATGACGCGCACCCTGCGCCCGGATGCCGTCGGCTACCGCCTGCAGTGCAGCGAGTCCGTCTGGTCCGCCGGGGAATTCCCGAACAACGGCTTTCACACCGGCCCGCACGATGGCTACCACGCCGATCTGCCCGGCGACCGCACGTTTGACCTGCGCAACCAGATCTGTCTGGAGCTTGCCAAGTGGGGCGTGGACGTCAAGTATCACCACCACGAGGTCGGCGGCTCCGGCCAGCTGGAGATCGAGGTCGAGTTGGGCGAGATGACCCGTCTGGCAGACGCCACGATGGCCGCGAAATACGTCATCCGCAATACGGCCGCCGCGAACGGCATGACGGCCACACTGATGCCGAAGCCCATCTACGGCGAGGCCGGCAACGGCATGCACGTACACATGCTCCTGCGCAAGAACGGTCAGCCCGTGTTCTACGATCCGAACGGCTATGGCCAGCTCAGCCGCACGGCCATGCACTTCATCGGCGGCCTGCTGACGCACGCCCGCAGCCTCTGCGCCATCACGAACCCCAGCACGAATTCCTACAAGCGCCTCATCCCCGGCTTCGAGGCCCCTGTCACCATCGGCTATGCCATGGCGAACCGCAGCGCCGTCGTGCGCATCCCGGCCTATGTTAAATCGCCGGACAAGAAGCGCTTCGAGCTCCGCAACCCGGACGCGATGTGCAACCCGTACTTTGCCTACGCTGCCATTCTGATGGCAGGCCTCGACGGTATTGAGCACGAGATCGATCCGGCAGGACGTGGCTGGGGGCCGTTTGACTTCAATCTCTTCGACCTCCCGGCAGACGAGCGCAAGCGCCTCGGCCACCTGCCCGCCAGCCTCGACGAAGCGCTCGACGCGCTGGAAGCGGATCACGACTATCTCACGCGCGACGGCGTGTTCCCGATGCCGCTGCTCGAGACGCTCGTCAAAACGCTCCGCGCCGACGCGCAGGAGATCAGCCGCATCCCGCACCCAGCGGAGTTCGACCGCTATTTCGATCTCTGACCGAACCGTATTGGCCCCGTATTCCTTCCGGAGTACGGGGCTCCGCGTGTAGAAGCCCAGAAGTATGACGCGGGAGGGGCTAAGCGGTGTTCCGGTCGAGACGATCCGCAATTTGATTTTCGGAGGAAGCAAAATGAACAAAGAAACAATCCAGCAGGCGGGGCCTGCTGCCAACATCGGCCGCAGACTCTTTGCCCTCCATTCGGCTGCATGCATTCTGCGGGGTCTCATCGGATGAGGGGCGCCAGGATCGCCGGGCTGCTGATTCGCCAGGCCCGTCTCCGGCGGGACTGGAGTCAGGACGGCCTGTGCCTGGGCATCTGCACTCCCTCCTACCTGTCCAAGATCGAGCAGGGCAAGGCAGAGCCCTCTCCGGAGGTGACGGAGCTTCTGCTTCGTCGTCTGGGCCTTGTCTGGATACCGGAGCCGGAGGATCTGGAGCCCTGCTGGAACGCCCTGCTTTCCGGCAGTCCCGGCTTTTTCCTTTGCTATGAGCAGCTGGTACTGCCCCAGCAGGAGAGACTTGCCTGCAGTCCGCTGGCGGCGGACATCCTGTTGCTGGCTGCCTTTTACACAGATACAATGCAGCCCCTGTCGGAGGAATGGGAGCCGTTTCTCTCCACCCGGCAGCTGGCTCTGCAGCGTGCTCTGCAGGGGCGGTGGGACGAGGCCGCGCGGCTGGAACCGCTGCCGCTGCTGTCCTCGCTCCACGGGAAAGCCCTCTACACAAAGGGGGCGTATACGACCGCCATCGAGGTACTGCGAGACGCCTACCGCTCGGCGGCAGACGCAGGTTATCCCCATATGATGCTTTCCTGCCGTATTCTTATAGGAAACTGCTACTCAGATCTGGGCCGCATGGAGGAAATGATGACCCATTTTTCTGTAGCGGAGCATCTGGCAGAGGCTCTTGGCGACACGGACAGCCTGGCATCCCTCCGCTACAATACCGCTGCCACGCAGCTGCAGCTCGGCCAGCCGGAAAAAGCCCTGCCCTACTTTTCCAGCCTCCCGCATCCCAGCTTTCTGGACCTGCACAAGCTCGCCATCTGCCATGAACAGTTAGGGCACCGGGAGCAGGCATTGGCAGCCGTCCAACAGGCGGAGTCTCTGACCGCCTGCGAGGCAGAGCGGCAGATGCTGGCGCTGGTACGCTATCGGCTGGAGCATGCGGATTACCTTCACGACAGCGCCTACGGGGCGCAGCTGCTGGATTGCTTCCGGCAGCTGCAGGAGACATACCCCATGGGCTTCACCCGGTTCCACCTGCAGTGGGTGCTGGCATGGTACAAGGCGAACCGCCAGTACCGCCAAGCTTGCCGCCTGCTTGAGGAGTTTCCTGTAATATAGTGTTTTTGCCAATCTAAGCGTGTCATTCTGGGAATAATTTTCCCATGATGACATGCTTTCCTTTTGTAAGGAGCTGTGCGATAATTATAACCGCGAGGTGAACACTATGAAACAAACACTCTGGACGCGGGAATTTACCCGCATTACTGCCGCCACAGCACTGGGCGCAGCAGGCGGCATCATCAGTCAGTTTGCCCTATCGTTTCTGGTCTTTGATGAAACAGGCAGCACGCTGGCAGCAGCGCTGGTGGTCGCCATCCAGCTGATCCCGATGGTGCTGCTGCCGCTGGTCGTCGCTCCCATGATGGATCGTCTGCCGCGTAAGCCTTTTCTGGTGTGGGGCGACCTGCTCAACGGCGTGTGCTACGCCGGAGCAGGACTGTTTCTGTTGCACAGTTCCTTTTCCTATATTGCTTATCTGGCCTTTTCCCTGCTCGTGTCGTGCCTCGGGGCCTTCGACGAGCTGGCCTACAACAGCTTTTATCCCCTGCTGTTGCCGAAGGGGCAGGAAGAGCGGGCCTACACCGTCTCAGCCATGCTCTATCCCATTTTGAAGGTTCTGATGATGCCGCTGGCGGCGGTGCTGTACGATAAGCTGGGCGTGGGACGGCTGCTGCTGATACAGGCCGCGCTTTCAGTGCTGGCGGCCTTCCTGGAAAGTCGCATTCGCGTGCAGGAAAGCCGCCGGGATCAGGAGCCGCTGCTGTCTCTGAAAACATGGTGGCGGGATGTCCGGGAAGCAGCCGCCTATCTGCGGCAGGAGCACGGCCTGCACGGGCTCTATGCGTACATGTCCGTTACCAACGGCATGGCCTCGGGCTATTCTCCCTTGCTCATCGCCTTTTTCCGCACGGCGCCGGGCTTCACTACCGCCATGTATTCCTTTTTCTCCGTTGCGGAATTTGCCGGGCGCACCATCGGCGGAGCCATCCGCTACCGCTACTCTCTCCCGGAGAAAAAGCGCTTTGGCTTTCTGTTCGGTGTATATCAGACCTATGAGTTGATGGACACCTGCCTGCTGTGGCTGCCATATCCCCTGATGCTGGTGAATCGGGCGATCTGCGGCTTTCTGGGCATTCAAAGCGCCACCATCCGTCAGGCGGCAGTCCAGCGCTATATCCCCGACCGGCTGCGTGCCCGGCTCAATGCCTATGAGTCCATGCTCTGCACAGCGGCGGGAGCGGCGCTCTCTCTGGCCATCGGCGCACTGGGAGAGGTGCTGGATTACCGCCTCTGCATGACCGTCTGCGGTCTGATCACCATGGCGGTGTGCTGGCTGACGGTATTTCTGCGGCGGCGTCAGGTGCGCCAGGTGCTGGCGGACCGTCCCGGTGTGGACCAGATCCGGTAGATACCGGTCCGGTTTTGTTTCCAAACATAGGTCAAAGCGGCTATGGCCACTTTTTCACGAGGCAAAGCCGGCACAACTTTTTTCGATCTTTTTGCATCGAATATCCCCCGGGGGAGCTTCCGGAACCGAATTTCGTATGCTAAAATGCATCACGAGAACGGGCGAAAGGGCCCGAAATGACAGGAGGACCACCCCCAATGAAACGAATTCTTGCACTGCTGCTGGTGCTGAGCGCCGTTCTGGCGCTGGCCGCATGCAGCAAAAGCCCGGCAGTGACCGAAGACGAAGGAACAACGCTCGTCTACGGCAGCGGCGACTACACCCGCATCAACCCCGCCATGGATGAGCACGGCGAGATCAACGTGCTGCTCTTCAGCGGTCTGACCGCCCACAACGGCAGCAACGAGGTCGTTGCCGGTCTGGCCGAATCGTGGGAATACGACGAGAACGCCTGCACCTACACCTTCCACCTGCGCGACGGCGTGAAGTGGCATGACGGCGAGCCGTTCACGGCCGAGGACGTAAAGTTCACGATCGAAGCCATCATGGACCCCGAAAACGGCTCGGAGAACGCGCCGAACTTCGAAGACGTGGAGGAGATCACGGTTCCCGACGATAAGACCGTCGTGTTCCGCCTGTCCGCACCGAACGTGGCCTTTCTTGACTATATGACCATGGCCATTCTGCCGCAGCACCTGCTGCAGGGCAAGGACATGCAGGAGTCGGACTTCTTCCGCCATCCGGTCGGCACCGGCCCGTATAAGCTGGAGAGCTGGGACGCCGGGCAGTCCATCGTGTTGGTCAAAAATGAGGATTATTACCTCGGTGCGCCGAAGATCGACCGCATCATCTTCAAGATCGTCACGGATGACAATGCGCAGGCTCTGCAGCTGAAGTCCGGCGAGATCGATCTGGCCCTGCTCGATCCGAAAAACGCAAAGGACTTTACGGACAAGGAGGGCTATACCTGCTATGACATGACGACGGCAGATTACCGCGGCATCCTCTTCAACTTCTGGAATGACTACTGGACGGAGAACCGCGACCTCATTCCCGCCATCTGCTACGGCATAGACCGGCAGGCCATCATCGACTCTGTCCTGCTCGGGCAGGGCATGGCCGCCTATGGCCCCCTGCAGCGCAACATTTATAACGATCCTGACGTTGCGCACTATGACTATGACCCGGAAAAGGCAAAGACCATTCTGGAGGACGCAGGCTGCACGATGGGCGAAAACGGCTTCTACGAGCGTAACGGCAAGGAGATCGGCTTTGTTATCAACGTGATGGCCGGTGAGCAGGACCGCATCGACATTGCACAGGCTGCCGCACAGCAGCTGCGCGATATCGGCATCAACTGCACGGTCGACATTCCCGCACAGATGGACTGGGGCGGGCAGATGGCCTGCCTCATCGGCTGGGGCAGCCCATTCGACGCTGACGACCACACCTATAAGGTCTTCGGCACGGACAAGGGCGCAAACTACTCCGGCTACTCCAATGCCGCCGTGGACAGCTACCTGAAGCTGGCCCGCGAGACCTCCGACCCGGAGCAGCGCCGCCAGTATTACGCCAAGTTCCAGGAGGCTCTGGCCGCCGATCCCGCCTATGCCTTCATCTGCTACATCGACGCGAACTATGTCGCCGTCGACGGTCTGCAGGGCATCGCAGCGGATACCGTACTCGGCCACCACGGCGTCGGCATTTTCTGGAATGTTCAGGAATGGACGATCGAGAAATAACAACGGAAAAAAGCATCGGGAGGCTCGCAGAACCGGGCCTCCCGCATGTACGTTTTAACAGGTGATCCTATGGCAGAGCTACTGGAAGTAAAAAATCTGTCCGTCAGCTTTTTCACCCCGGCGGGAGAGGTCCAGGCCGTGCGCAACGTCAGCTTTTCGCTGCGCGCGGGTGAGGTCCTCGCCATCGTGGGCGAATCCGGCTGCGGCAAAAGCGTGCTGTGTAAGAGCATCCTGCACCTGCTGCCGCCGAGCGCGCGGCGCAAGAGCGGCACGATCGCGGTAAATGGCCGTGATATCACGCAGCTGCGGGAACGCGAGCTGCAGAAGCTTCGCGGCTCATTGTTTTCCATGGTATTTCAGGACCCGATGACTGCGCTGAACCCCAGCATGACCGTCGGCGCGCAGCTGGCGGCCGCTGTCCGTGTTCATGCGCCCCGCCTGCGCGGCGCGGCTCTGGAGCAGCGCGTGCTCGAGCTGATGCGCCTTGTCGGCATCGACCGGCCGGAGGAGCGGCGTGGCCTGTATCCGCACCACTTTTCCGGCGGCATGCGCCAGCGCGTCGTGCTGGCCATTGCGCTGGCGGGCGACCCGTCGATCCTGTTTGCCGACGAGCCGACGACCGCGCTGGA
>DQIA01000047.1:1937-2301 GCA_003525905.1 Clostridiales bacterium | reverse complement strand
GACGTGACCATTCAGGCCCAGATTCTCGATCTGCTGCGCGAAATTCAGCAGAAGCTCGGCACGGCGACCGTTTTCGTCACCCACGATCTCGGCGCCGTGGCGCGCGTGGCGGATCGTGTGGCCGTCATGTACGCCGGGAAGATCGTGGAGCTCGGCACGGCGGAGGATATTTTCTATGATCCGCGCCACCCCTACACCTGGGGCCTGCTGCAGTCGCTCCCGGCGCTGTCCCGCGGGAAGCCGCGGCTGCATACCATTCCCGGCATGCCGCCCACGCTGATCGACCCGCCGAAGGGCGACTCCTTCGCCTGCCGCAATGAATATGCCCTTGCCATCGACTATGAGGAGGAGCCGCCGATGTTCC
>DQIA01000047.1:1300-1886 GCA_003525905.1 Clostridiales bacterium | reverse complement strand
GAGGAGGAGCCGCCGATGTTCCGCATTTCCGACACCCATTTTGCCGCGACGTGGCTGCTCGACCCCCGGGCCCCGCACATCACGCCGCCGATCGGAGGCGAGCGCCATGGCTGAGCCGCTTCTCGAGGTGCGCGGTCTGACGCACGCCTTCCCGCTCGGGCGAAGGGCCGTGCTCCGCGCCGTGGACGACGTCTCGTTCACGCTCCGGCGCGGCGAGGTTCTCGGTCTCGTCGGCGAATCCGGCTCCGGCAAATCGACCATCGCGCGCTGCGTGATGAATCTGCTGCGGCCGCAGAGCGGGCAGGTCCTCTATCGCGGCATCGACATCTGTGACCGCCGCGCCTTCCGCGCGAACCGCCGCACGCTGCAGGCAGAGCGGCAGATCATCTTTCAGGACTCCGGCTCGAGCCTGAACGGGCGCATGCGCGTGTGCGATATCATTGCAGAGCCCATGCGCATCCAGCACGTCCGCCCGCCGCGCGGCAGCTACCGCGCCGAGGCGGAATTCCAGATGCGCTATGTTGGTCTGGACGCGGGCTATCTGGACAAATACCCCGGTGAGCTTTCCGGCGGGCAGCGCCAGCGC
>DQIA01000047.1:0-1177 GCA_003525905.1 Clostridiales bacterium | reverse complement strand
CGCCATCTGCAGGAGGAGCACGGGTTCTCCTTCCTGTTTATTGCCCACGATCTGGCTGTCGTGGAATTCCTCTGTGACCGCGTCGGCGTGCTGTATCAGGGCAGGCTCGTGGAGCTGGCCCCGACGGCATCGCTGTTCGCCGCGCCGCAGCACCCCTATACGCGCGCGCTGCTCTCGTCCATCCCCATCCCGGACCCGCGCCTCGAGCGCGCCCGCAGGCCGCTCGTCTTTGAGGGGCCGCTGCCGGACGGCGGCACATGGACGGAGGTCGCACCGGAGCATTACGTTCTGCTGGAAGGAGGGGGCGCCGTATGAAGGTCCGCCGGTTTTTCCTGCGGCTGCTGCCGCGCCTCGGCATTTTCGTGCTGAGCGTGCTGCTGCTCTCCGTTCTGACGTTCTATATCTCCCGCCTCGCTCCGGGCGACCCGCTTGTCTCCTACTACGGCGACCGCGTGGAAAAAATGTCCCCCGCCGAGCGCGAATGGGCTGAGGACAAGCTCGGCCTGAATGATCCCCTGCCCACGCAGTACGCCCGCTGGTTCAGCCGCGCGCTGCACGGCGATTTCGGCATCTCCTATAAATACAAGATGGACGTGCTGGAGCTGATCGGTGACCGCATTGGCAACACCCTGCTGCTCGGCGGGCTCGGCTTCGTGCTGCTGTTCGTGCTGGCTCTGCTGCTCGGCGCGCTGTGCGCATGGAAGGAGGACCGGCCGCTCGACCGCATCCTCTGCAAGCTTGGCACGGTGACGAGCTGCATCCCGGAATTCTGGCTGTCACTGATGCTGATCCTGCTGTTTTCCGTCACGCTGCGCTGGCTGCCGAGCTCCGGGGCCTACAGCGTCGGCCACGCGGACGATATCGGCGACCGGATCGTGCACCTGATCCTGCCGATGTCCGTCGTCGTGCTGAGCCACCTGTGGTACTATGCCTACCTCGTGCGTAACCGCCTGGTGGAAGAGCTGCGCGCAGACTATGTGCTGCTGGCGCGCAGCGAGGGTATGGGCCGGGCGCACATCGTGCTGCGGCAGTGCCTGCGCAACGTGCTTCCGTCCTATCTCAGCCTCATGGCCATCTCCGTGCCGCATGTGATGGGCGGAACCTATATCGTGGAGGCCGTGTTCTCCTACCCCGGCCTCGGCACACTGTCCTACGAGAGCGCGCGCTACAAGGACTA
>DQIA01000048.1 GCA_003525905.1 Clostridiales bacterium | reverse complement strand
GGTGCAATCTCGGGAAGGCAGTTACGATTTCGCCGATGGCCCTCCTGTTATCCGACCGGATACTGCGAGATTGCCACGGCCCCTTCGGGGCCTCGCAATGACAATTCGGTGGCGTTCACCATTTTAACGATACTGTGTACCAGTTGTTAGTGCCTGCAAGGCGCTCACTGAGCGCCGCTACAGACGCAATCGGTGTGTACGTTTTTATCGTCAGCCTTTACGAATCGCCGCCGTCGCGCCGGGAGCGGCATGCCGCTCCCCTACAATGGCGTGTACGGGCTGACAGTGCCTTCCCGAGATTGCCACGGGCGCGAAGCGTCCTCGCAATGACAATTCGGGAGTGCACGCCATAAACGGAAAGCGGGCCGCCGGGCGGCCCGCCTGCTTTTCAGTTCAGGGTATTTTCGGCGGGGACGGTATCCGTGGAGCCGGCTTCGGAGAAGTAGGCCGTCAGAATATCGCGGGCGATGGTGCCGAGCGTTCCGCCCTGCGCGCCCTTTTCCACATAGATCGCAATGGCGATCTCCGGGTCGTCCGCCGGGGCATAGAGCACGAACGAGGCGTTGTCCGAGCCGCCGGAGCCGTGCTGGGCCGTGCCGGTCTTGGCGCAGACGGCCACGTCATAGCCCACAAAGGCGCTGTAGGCCGTGCCGGAGGTAACGGCCTCGCGCATTCCCTCGGAATAGGCGGCGTAGGCCTCGTCCGAGATGTCAAGCGTGCTTGCCACAACGGGCTGGTTCTCGCGGATGAGCTTCTGATAATCCGACGAGAGCACGCGCTTGAGGAGCGTTGCCGTATAGCGCACGCCGCGGTTGGCAAGCGCCGCCGTATAGGAGCACAGCTGCAGGGGCGTGAAGCGGTTTTCCGACTGGCCGATGGACGCGGCGACAGTGTCAGCGTCGTACCAGCCGTCGTGGCCCTCGTCGTAGAGCTCCTTCTTCGTCTCCGGGTTGGCGCGGCGGCCGGTGGCCTCCGGCAGCTCGATGCCGGTCGGCTCACCGAGGCCGAGGGCCTTGGCAACGTTGTCGATGGCGGTGATGCCGGTGCGGTAGCCCGCCTCATAGAAATAGTAGTTGCAGGAAACGGCCAGCGCCTTCATGACGTTGATGAGACCGTGCGTCGCGCCCGTCGTGGTGTAGAGCATACAGCGCGGCATATAGCCTGCGTCCTCAAAGCGGGTGTAGACGCCCTCGTCTTCGATCTCCGTCCAGCGGCTGATGGTCCCGCTGTCGATGGCGGCGATGGTCGTGACCATCTTATAAGTCGAGCCGGGCGGATACGGCAGGCCGAGCGCGCGGTTGTTGAACGGCTTGTAGGGATCGGCAGCCAGCTCGTTATAGTTCGTATTATAGGTGGAAAGGTCATAGGTCGGGTAGCTCGCGCAGGCCAGCACCTCACCGGTCTTGACCTTCATGACAACGACGGCGCCGCCCTCGGCGTCCTTGCCGTTGCCGGAGACGCCAACGCCGTTCTCGCGCAGGCTGAGGATCTTCGCGGCCAGCGATTCCTCCGCGACCTTCTGCAGGCCAAGGTCGATGGTCGTTTCGATGTTGTTGCCCGCGACGGGGTCGACGGCATAGTGCTCCTCAAGGATGTTGCCGTCGGCGGTGATGGTCGTCACGCGCGTACCGTCCGAGCCGTGCAGCTCCTCCTCGAAGGCCTGCTCCAGCCCGTCCTTGCCGATATAGGCATCCATGGCATAGCCCTTGCTCTCATAGGTCTCCCAGTCCGTGCCGTCCATCTTGCCGATGGTGCCGAGGATGTGGGCGGCGAGCGTGGTGTTGTACTGGCGGACGCTCGAGGTCTCAACATTGAGGCCGGGGATGTTCAGCTCCGTGATGGCCGCGAGCGACAGGGCGTCAACGTCCGTCATGAGCACATAGGTGTCCAGCGTGCCGATATAGCGCCGCAGGTCCAGCTCATAGCGCAGCGAGATCACACGGCGGCACTCCTCCTCCGTCCAGTCGGCGGGCAGGTGGTAAATCTCCTTGAGCCAGCGAATGAGCTGCGGGGCGGAGACATCCGTATCCCAGCCGCGCTCGGTGAGGAAGGTGCGGAAATAGCCGTCCCACAGGGATGAGCCGCTGTCGACATAGGCATAGGGCTTTTCCTGCGTGACAGGGAAATGGTCCGTGTATTCCAGCCCCAGCTCGCTGCACAGGTCCACTAGGCGGCGGAGGTTCTCGTTCGGCGCGTCGGCGCTCATGAGCACCTCGCGGACGATGACGAGATTATAGCTGGCGCGGTTCCCGACGAGGACGTTGCCGTTGCGGTCCAGAATTTCGCCGCGGGCAGCCGTCACGCGCGTGTGATACGTCACGGAGCCGCTGGGCGTGGGATCCTGCTCCGCGGCCTGCGTGATCTGCACATTGTGCAGGCGGACGGAGAACACGCCCGCCATGACGGCGATGAGCAGCACGAGCACGCCCACGCGGAAGGCAAACTTATGTTGATTCATGGTACTCTCCGATTTTTGCGATGCATTTGACGAGGCCGTAGACCGCAGGCTGCACCGGGAGCGTCACGAGCAGGCAGCGCAGGGCGCGCCCGGCCTGCTCCCACGCGACGCCCGCGAAGAAGTGCTTCATCAGGAGGATGAGGCCCTGCTCCACGGCAAGCGTGACGAAGCAGACGAGCAGCGACGGCAGGAAGCGGTTTGCCAACACGGCGCGGCACAGGATGCTGCCGAGCACGGGCAGGACCGTGAGCACGAGCAGGCAGACGCTGCCCTGATCGATGCCGGACAGGCACCAGACGAGCGAGGCGATGAGGGCGAACGTGCCGCCGCGCTCCGGGCCCTCGCGCAGGCAGACGCAGGTGATGACAATGGCCACGAGGTCCGGATGCGCGCCGAGGATCGTGCGGTTGCCGAAGACGACGGTCTGCACGAGAAGGGCCAGCAGGAACAGGGCGGCATAGAGCGTCCAGCGCAGGATGCGCAGCCACTGGCGCGGCGTGATATAGAGCTTGTCAAGCATGGCCGCTCACCGCCTTATTCGCTGACATAGTCCGTAATGACGAAGACCTGCTCGAGGTCCTCGAGATCGGCGGCGGGGCGCAGCATGGCATACTTCGCCACGCCGGTCTCGTCGAAGCCCGCGTCCTCGACATAGCCGAGGATCAGACCCTTGGGATAGACGGTCGAGCCGGTCGTGACGACCTGATCGTTATTGCGCAGGACGGCGTCCGAGGGCAGGTAGTTCATGCGCAGCTTGCCGGAGGCGTTCGTCGTATACGCGCCCTGCACCACGCCGGTGTAGCCCGCCGAGGCGACGGAGGCGCTGATCTCCAGCGACGTGTCGAGCACGGTCGTGACCGTGGCCCAATTCGGGCCGATGTCCGTGATGAGGCCGACGACCTGGCCGTACTCCGTCACGACGACCATGCCGGTCTCCAGCCCGGAGCGCGTGCCCTTGCCGATGGTGAACGTGCTCTTCCAGCTCGAGGAATCCCACGAGACGATGTAGGCCTCGTTGAAGCGATAGTCCTCGTGCTCCTCCTGCAGGCCGAGCAGCTCCTTCAGGCGCTCGTTTTCGCGCTGCAGGGAGTCGGCCGTGCGGACCTCGTTCTCCATGGAGCTGATCTGACGGCGCAGATAGTCGTTCTCGGCCGAGAGGGATTCATAGTTGAACAGATAGTTATAGTACCGCTCCGCCTGCCGCGTCAGCGCGGAAAACCCGCTGCGAAACGGCGTGAGCACTGCCTGCACGGTGCGCGAGCCCCACGCCGTGCCCGAGAGCGCGGCGGTCAGGGCCGTGGCGGCAGCCAGAAGGACGGCCAGCAGCAGGATGAGCCTGACGCGGCCGCGAAAAAGCTTTTTCAAGGGTAAACTCCAATCCTGGGGCAGAGAGATCAGCAGCCGAGCAGCTTCACGCCGAATTTGCGCAGGATCATGGCCAGCGGGCACACCGGCAGCCCCATCACATTATAGTAATCGCCGTCCAGACCGATGACGAACATGGCCGCAAGGCCCTGAATGGCGTAGGCGCCCGCCTTGTCCATCGGCTCGCCGGTGGCGATGTAGGCGCGGATCTCCTCGTCGGACAGGGTGCGCATGCGCAGCGTCGTGGTGACGGTCAGATTCTCGCAGTCGTCGCCGTGCAGGACGGTCAGGCCGCTCATGACCTGATGGTCGCGCCCGGACAGGCGGCGCAGCATGGAAAAGGCCTCGCTCTCGGAGTGGGGCTTGCCCATGACGAGCGAATCGCACACCACGATGGTGTCGGCCGAAATGATGATGTCGTCCGGCATGCAGTGCGGCTGCACGGCCTTCGCTTTTTCCAGGCTGACGCGGGCGACCTCATCGGAGGGATGACGGAAGGGGTCCATGGTCTCGTTGGTGTTTACGGCACGGACCGTGAATTCCAGGCCCATGCGCTCGAGCAGCTCTTTCCGCCGCGGGGATTTGGATGCGAGATAGATCTCCATGGCAAATACCTCTTTATATAAAAATTTAGGATATACGGATCTGGGAAAAGTGGAAAATTGAAAATGGAAAGCGGACAGTTTTTCAAAGCTGTCAGCCGTGCGTTGTAGGGGCGGGGACAGCCAGGCCCGTCCGCGAAGCGGCAATCGCAGCACCAATTCGGTGCAGCGCACCGTTCCCATTACCGTGCCGCCCTGATGTGTCATTCCGAGGAGCGAAGCGACGTGGGAATCTCCTGCAACCGGTTACGTTTTTGCCGAGGCTCACTTGTTATCCAACATGGTACTGCGAGATTGCCACGTCGGCCTGCGGCCTCCTCGCAATGACAAACCTTCGGCGTTCGCCGTTTTGCTGACAGCCTGTTTATTACACCAGTGCAGCGCCAGGAGCGGCATGCCGCTCCCCTACAATGGCGTGTGCGATCAACGTGAGTGCCTTCCCGAGATTGTCACGGGCGCAAAGCGCCCTCGCAATGACACATCAGGGAAATGCCTTGGTGCACCAGCGCCCTCCTGCCGTTGAATTGTCCTGTACAAGGCGCTCACTGAGCGCCGCTACACCCCATATTCTGGCTTTCACCGTTTTATCGTTAACCTGTACGGATCGGCAGCATAGCGCCGGGAGCGGCATGCCGCTCCCCTACAATGGCGTGTGCGATCAACGTGAGTGCCTTCCCGAGATTGCCACGGGCGCAAAGCGCCCTCGCAATGACAAACCTTCGGCGTTCGCCGTTTTGCTGACAGCCTGTTTAATTACACCAGTGCAGCGCCGGGCCCGGCTGTCCCCTCCCCTACAGCGTACCAATGGGCCAATGCGGCGCCGGGAGCGGCATGCCGCGCCCAAACATTTTCCTTGTAATTACGACTCACTCGACCCCTCTGTAATACAGTCCGCGGGTGCAGGCGCCGGGGTCGAACGGGGCGTTGAGGTTCGAAAGCACCGTGTCGATCTCGCCGGGGTTCTCCGTTGTGAACGACAGGCGCAGCGCCCACAGGCCGAAACGGCGCAGGTCCTCGCGCTTGTCGAGGAGGTACAGCTTCTTGCCGTTGAGTACGACGCTGCGGCAGGTGCCGCAGTCGCGCACGATACGGAATTCCTCGCCCTTGCGGTCGATGAGCTTCACCGGCCCCGCGCCGCAGGAGCACTCGCCCGTCCGGTTGCGGATGAGGCAGTTCTCCGTCAGCATGAGCGGCAGGCGGCCATAGACGAGCATCTCCGTGGGCAGGGGCTTTGACAGGTCGCGGAGCTGCGGCAGCGTCAGCTCGAACGAGGCCGTGAGCGAGCACAGGCCAAGGTCACGCAGCTCCGAGGCCGCGCGGGAATTTGTCAGGTTCAGGCCAAAGTCGCCCGCCGCCTCCATGCCGCGGGAGCGCAGCAGGGACAGCTGGCCGGCATTGCCCGTCAGCGCCCGGCGGATGCCGAGCGAGGCGGCAAGGTCCAGCGCATCGAGCAGGCGGCGCGTCTCGCTGTCCCAGACGATGCGGGGCAGCACGACGGCAAGCGTCTGCCGCGCGGCAAGGCTGCGGAAAAAGTCCGGCCGGGCCGCGATCTCGGACAGGGGAACATACAGGACGGCGGGCTTCAGCCGCAGCAGGCGGCCGGTGATCTGCCCGGCGGACAGCACGCTCACGGTGAACACCGGCGCGGCGCGCGTGCCGAGCACGGGCGGGAGCGCGCGGTAGGACAGCAGCTGCGGCGCAGGGTGGCGC
>DQIA01000049.1:8508-11029 GCA_003525905.1 Clostridiales bacterium | reverse complement strand
CCGCATCCGTAAGGCGGCAAAGCCGCCAACGGCTGCGCAGTGAGCGCCGCTACAGACGCAATCGGTGCATGCCATTTTAACGATGCCCTGTACGAGTCGGCGGTTTACCGCCGGGCCCGGCTGTCCCCTCCCCTACAACGCTCCGTTGGCAGCCTTGCAAATTATCAACTATCCACTTTCCATTTGCTGCCCGCCGGGTCCCGTTACAATCTCTCATACGGCTGCATATCGCGGAACTCTCCCGGCGTGCGGCCGGTATCCTTGCGGAACGCATTGGCGAAGGCCGTCGAGGACGGGAAGCCGCACAGCGCGGAAATGTGCCGCACGGTGTCGTCCGTGCCGCGCAGCAGGACCTTGGCCTTTGCCAGCCGCAGGCGCACGATGCGCGCATAGGGCGTCTCGCCGAAGCGGCGCTTGAACGCCGTGATGAAGTGGTTGCGCTGCATGCCGCACTGGGCCGAAAGGCCGTCGATCGTCAGCGGCTGCGTGTAGTGCAGGTAGATGAATTCCTCCATCGCCCCCAGTGTGTCGGCGGACTGCTCCTCCGCCTGCGCGGGGCGCGGCTGCGGGCGGCAGCCGCATTCGATCAGCTCCGAGATGACGAGCGCCGCCAGACAGCGCAGGTCCGCCTCGTCGCGCCGTCCGTGGAATTCCTCCTGAAACAGGCGCAGGAAGCGGCGCAGCCGCTCCGACACCGCAAACATCGGCCCGAACTGCGCGCCGTCGAGGCCCTTTTCGCGCAGGCGCTGCACCATAAAATTCGGCGAGACCTCGAGACTGATGTTTGCAACGTCGCATTGCTCCAGCGCCTGCCCGTGGCGCACGCCGCTCTGCACGGGGTAGACCATGCCGGGGCGGCCGAAATAGACGTCCGTCCCCTGCAGGATGATGGGCATGGGCGTCAGCGGCAGCAGAAATTCATAGGCCGCGTGGCTGTGCGTGAACGGTGCGACGACCTGATCGGGCGAGCGCCGCAGCTCCGCCACGGACAGAATGCTGCAGTAGCTGTGATCGCACAGCTTCGTCAGATACCCGCGCTGCGGGCAGTGGGCCTGAAACAGCGGATTCATTCCCCTGCCTCCTCGCGCTGCGGCTCGTGGCGGCCGAACAGAAACTGCCGGAATGTCTGCTCCTTGCCCTCGCGCCAGCGTGCAAAGTTCGACCGGTGCGCCCAGAGCATGGCCGGGAAGATCAGCGCCAGCGCGATCGTGCCGCGCCAGTCGCTCGTCCGCAGCAGGTAGAGCGGCGCGTAGACCAGCGCCGTCAGCAGCGGCAGGATGCTCGCCCGGTTCCAGATCATGCCGATGAGGAACATCAGAACCAGCAGCGGCAGCACGAGCTCCGGCGTCAGGCCGAGCACCGTGCCGCACAGGCAGGCCGTCCCCTTCCCGCCGCGGAAGTGCAGAAACACGGGGAAAATGTGCCCCAGCACGCAGAACAGCCCGGCCAGCGCCGCGCACAGCGGCGGCAGCAGCAGGCGCAGCGGGAACGTCACGACAAAGGCCTTGGAGACATCCAGCGCCATCACGACCAGGCCCGGCTTCAGCCCGGCAGCCAGCATCATGTTCGTGGCCCCGGCGTTGCCGCTGCCAAACGTGCGGATGTCAAAGCCCCGCCGCCGCGACAGCAGATACGAAGGGCTGAAGCACCCGGCAAAATAGCCCAGCAGGGCGCAGAGGATGTATTTGCTCATCCGAAGAATCCCCCCATGATCCGTCCGTTTTCTTCATTATATCACAGAATTTTCTGAATTTCCACAGGAGGCATTCCCATGCACGAAAAACACGAAAAAACCAATGCCATGCGTCAGCTCGACCGCAAAAAGGCTGTCTACACCGTCTATTCCTATGACGGCGGCGCGCTCAGCGGCACGGAGGTCGCCTCCGCGCTCGGGAAGGATCCGGAGCGCTGCTTCAAGACGCTCGTCACCGTCGGCAAAACCGGCGGGCATTATGTCTTCATGATCCCCGTCGCAGCCGAGCTGGACCTGCGCAAGGCGGCGTCCGCCGCGGGCGAAAAATCCGTCGCCATGCTCCCGCAGAAGGAGCTTCTGCCCCTCACGGGCTATATCCACGGCGGCTGCAGCCCCATCGGCATGAAAAAGCAGTTCCCTACGTTTGCGGATGCAACGATCGCGGACGGCGAGACCGTCTGCTTCAGCGGCGGCCGCGTCGGCCTGCAGATCGAAACGACGCTCGCGGTTCTGCAGAGCGTCGTTCCCGTCACGCTGGCGGACCTGACGGTGTGATCATTGCAGGGGAACGGACAGCCGGGCCCGGCGCAATGCTGCCGACCCGAACAGGTCGGCGGTACAATGGGAAACGGTCCCGACGGGGCCTGCAGCGGCGCTCGCTGCACAAGGCCGCTGCGCGAGAGAAAAATGTAGCGGCGCTCAGGGAGCGCCTTGCAGGCTGACAATCTTTGCGGCACACATTCTGCGGCGCAAGGCTCCCAAGTTTGTCATTGCGAGGAGCGAAGCGCCCTTGGCTCTCCCTCTGGGAGAGCTGTCACCGAAGGTGAC
>DQIA01000049.1:6589-8440 GCA_003525905.1 Clostridiales bacterium | reverse complement strand
ACTGAGAGGGCCCTGCAGGCACTGCCGATAAGTACAGGCCATTGTTCAAACGATACGCACCTCCGACTTGTCATTCCGAGGAGCGAAGCGACGTGGGAATCTCGGGAAGGCAGTTGCGATTTCGCCGATAGCTTCCCCATAATCCAACCGGGTACTGCGAGATTGCCACGCCTTGCTGCGCAAGGCTCGCAATGACAAGTCAGGGAACCCTGCTGCATCCGGAGGGGCGCAATGACAAACCTGAAAAACCGCCCGATGGGATTCCCCATCGGGCGGTGTCTGGTCTCTGCCTTATTTTGCGGAATAGAACGCCGTGCACAGGCGGACGAACGCATCCTGATCGGCGGCGGCCATCAGCTCGCGGGCGGAGTGCATCGCAAGGAGCGGCACGCCGATATCGGCTGCGGGCATGGCCAGCAGCGACGAGGCCATCGAGCCGACCGTGCTGCCGCCGGGCAGATCGGCGCGGTTCATGTAGGTCTGCAGCGGAATGCCCGCCGCATCGCACAGGCCGGAGATCACGGCGCAGGTGTCGGCGTCCGAGGAATAGCGCGGGCTGCGCTTCAGGGCAACGCCGCGTCCGAGCAGCGCGCCGCACGTCACGTCGGCCAGCTCCGGGTGGTTCGGGTGCACGGCGTGCGCGGCGTCGCACGAGAGCAGCATGCCGTTCACGCAGGCATCGAGATACTGCGCGCGGCTCAGGCCGAGGGCGCCGGCCAGCTTTTCCAGAATGACCGTCAGCGTGCTGCTGTCCGCGCCGCGGCGGGTGTTGCTGCCGATCTCCTCGTTGTCATAGAGCACGGCGAGGTTGATCGTGTCGCCGTCCGCGTCCAGCAGGCCGCGCAGGCAGGCGTGGACGGACGTCAGGTTGTCCAGCCGGGCCGAGGAGAGCAGGTCCTGCTCAAAGCCGACGAGCTGCGCAGGCTCGTGGCAGTAGGCGCACAGCTCAAAGGACAGAATGTCCTCCGCCGCTGCACCGAGGCGCTCGGCCAGCTTGCCCACGAGATAGCCCTTTTTCTCCCATGCGTCCTGCACGGTGCGGCACAGCGGCAGCATGTCGACGTTCGGCTTCGTGGGAACGCCCTTGTTTACCTCCCGGTTCAGATGAATGGCCACGTTCGGGATGATGGCCAGCGGCTCGTCCCATGCGACAAGGCGGCGCGCCGGACGCATGGGGTCGTCCGTCCGGACGAGGGCCACACCGGCAAGGCCGAGCGGGCGGTCGAGCCAGGTGTTCAGGATCGCGCCGCCGTAGGGCTCAACGCTCAGGCGGCAGCAGCCGCCGGAAACGAGCTCCGGCTGCGGCTTGATGCGCATGCAGGGCCAGTCCGTATGCGAGGCGGCGATGCGGAACACATCGCGCGCGCCGACGGTGATGGCGGCGAGGAACGTGCCGCTGCTCACAAAGTAGCGGCCGCCGCGCTTCACGGCAAACGGCGCGCCCAGCTCCAGCGGGGTGAAGCCCTGCGCGGTGAGGGCCTGCTCCGCCATGGCGACGGTATGCCACGGCGAGCGCCCGCCGTCCAGCCAGTGCATCAGCTCGGTGCAGAATTCAGACATGGATGATCGCTCCTTTTTTATGGCAGCACCGCATCATTGCATTGTGCGGCGCTGCCTTATTTATATAGTTGGGAATCGGGAATGGGGCGGCATTGGTGCGTTTGTAGGGGCGGGGCATGCCCCGCCCGTCCGCGAAGCGGCAAAAGGACAGCCAAATCGATAGGATGCACCGTTGTCAGCGCCGTGCCTCCTGATGTGTCATTGCGAGGAGGCCAACGGCCGACGTGGCAATCTCGGGAAGGCAGTGACAGTTCGTACAGGGCATCGAAAAAACGTAAAAACCAATTGCGT
>DQIA01000049.1:6382-6502 GCA_003525905.1 Clostridiales bacterium | reverse complement strand
CTGCCGCCTTACGGATGCGGCGTACCCCTTGCGGGTAGTGAGCGCCATGCAGGCAGGTAGTGATTGCGGTATGAATTCTATGGCGTGAGGTCCCCAGGTTTGTCATTCCGAGGAGCGAAG
>DQIA01000049.1:0-6245 GCA_003525905.1 Clostridiales bacterium | reverse complement strand
TGCCTTCCCGAGATTGCCACGTCGGCCGTTGGCCTCCTCGCAATGACACATCAGGGAAGCGCGAGGTGCACCAGCGCCCTCACGCGGTTGAATTGCCCAGTACAAGGCGCTCACTGAGCGCCGCTACACCCCAAACTTCGGTGCATGCCATTTTAACGATGCCCTGTACGAGTCGGCGGTTTACCGCCGGGCCCGGCTGTCCCCTCCCCTACAGCACCCCGCGGCCTGCCGGATTTTCTCCATTGTACCATATTCCCCGGGAAAAATCCACCCTGTCGGAAAAAAGCGGTCTCTCTCCGTAAAATCTATGGAAAAGCGCTTGAAAACCGGACCCTTTTGTGATACGATAAATTTGTATCAGAATGAGTGTACTGCGCGCAGGCGCGGGCTTCATTTGCACACAGATACCACAATAATAGGAGGCAAACACCATGAATGTAGCAGAGATCATGGAACAGCGCAACGCATTTTCCTTTGAAGTCTTCCCCCCGAAGACGGACGTTGGCATGGAGAAGCTGTGCGGCGAGGGCGGCGTGCTTGAGAAGCTCTATACGCTCAATCCGGATTACATCTCCTGCACCTACGGCGCTGGCGGCACGAACGTCGGCAAGAACCTTGAGGTCCTGAAGAAGATCAAGGCCGACGGCAAGTGCACCCCCGTGACGCACTTCACCTGCGTGGCCAACACCAAGGAAGGTATCAAGGACCAGCTCCAGACCTATCTGGACAACGGTATCGACCACATGCTCGCGCTTCGCGGCGACATCCCCTTTGGCTGGACCGGCACGAACGGCGACCTGCACTATGCCACCGAGCTGGTGAAGTTCGTCCGCAAGGAATTCGGCGACAAGTTCACCATCGCTGTCGCAGGCTCCCCCGAGGGCCACATTGCCTGCCGTTCTCTGGAAGCCGACATCTCCTTCCTGAAGCAGAAGCAGGATGAGGGCGCAGACTACATCATGACCCAGCTCTGCTGGGATATGGACCAGTTCCGTTACTGGATGGACGCGATCCGCGCCGCCGGTATCTGGCTGCCGGTCGATGTGGGTATCATGCCTGTTCTCGACGCTGCCGCCACCATCAACATGGCGCTCTCCCGCAACGGCTGCGTGATGTCCCGCGACCTGTGCGAGATCATCTCCAAGCACTGGATCTTCCCGAATCCGTTCGCCCCGAACGAGTCCGAGGAGTCCATCGCTGCCAAGAAGGCGTCCTTCAAGGAAGCCGGCATCGAATACACCATCAAGCTCATCGACGAGTATCGCGTCTGCGGCATCAACGGCATCCATCTGTATGCCCTGAACAAGTATGACGACGTCGCCCGCATCGTCAAGGAGTCCGGCATCGTCGACCTCATCTGATTTTTTTGGCAACACCGCACAATTGCAGCTTCGGCCTTCGCCGGGCATTTTCCGCCGATCCATCGGTTCGGAAAGCTTGAGGTACACAAAGTACATCTGCGCTTTCCAAATCTCGGCTCGGCGAAAAATCCTTTGCCGAATGCTCTTGCTGAATTGTGCGCTGCTGCCGGTTTGGGCTGCCGGATTTCCGGAGCTGCCCCAAAATTTGCTCACCTTTTCGCGCTGCCGGGCGGCTCCGCCGTCCGGCAGTTCCCCCACTGCACAAAGGAGGTTTCCCATGGCCTATACCATTGCTGTCGCCGGAAAGGGCGGCGTCGGAAAAACGACGGTCTGCGGCATGATGATCGACGCCCTCATCAAGGGCGGCAAGGGTCCGCTGCTCGTCGTCGACGCGGATGCCAATTCCAATCTGAACGAGGTCCTCGGCGTCGAAGCCGGTGTCTCCCTCGGCCAGATCCGCGAGGAGATCGCGCAGGCGGAGCTCCGCGGCGATACGATCCCCAAGAGCATGACAAAGGCGGATTATGCCGAATACCGCTTCGAATCTGCGCTGGCGGAGGAGGACGATTTCGACATGCTCGTCATGGGCCGCACACAGGGCAAGGGCTGCTATTGCTACGTCAACGGCGTGCTCAAGACCCTGCTCGACAAGTATATCGGCGCTTACCGCTATGTCGTCATCGACAACGAGGCGGGTATGGAGCACATCGCCCGCGGGACGCTCCCGCATGTCGATGCGCTGCTGCTCGTTTCCGACTGCTCGCGCCGCGGCGTGCAGGCCGTTGCCCGCATTGCCGAGATGGTCCGCGAGCTGGACCTGAAGCCCGGCCTCATGAAGCTCATCATCAACCGCGCCCCCGGCGGCGTTCTGTCCGACGGCGTGCGCGAGGAGATCGAGGCCCATCATCTGGAGCTCGCCGGCGTCCTCCCACAGGACGATGCCGTCTATGAAGCGGACTGCGACGGCAAGCCCAGCTCGAAGATCCCCGATGCCAGCCCGGTCAAGCAGGCGCTGCACGGGATCATGCAGGACCTGAGCCTGTGAGGCAGCCCCGCACAATTGCATGCTCCCGCTGAATTGTGCGGCGCTGCCGTAAAATCCATTTTTCTTTCTTATCGGAGAACCAACGGAGGCCCGGCCGTCCGGCCCGGCTTCCCGATCAACCATTTCAGGAGGAAAACACAATGTCTTTTGAACCCAAAACGCAGGCGTTCAATTCGTCGATCAGCTCTGTTACCATCGGCACTGGTGACAAGGCAGTCACGCTCGGCGGCATTAACGTTCTGCCCTTCTACGCATTCGACGCGCCCATCACCAATGCGCCGAAGATCGGCGTAGAGATCACCGACCACGGCATGGCGGCTTATCCGCAGGCCGGTCTGCAGGAATTCTATGCCGGCTGCCAGACCGTGGCCGACATGGCAAAGCGCGTGGAGACGATGCACGGCGCATCGTTCATCTGCCTCCACTTCGAAGGCGCTGACCCCAACGGCGATAACCGCTCCATCGAGGAGTGCGTCGAGATCGCCAAGTCCGTTGCCGATGCAACGGATCTGCCCCTCGTCATCATGGGCTGCAAGAACATCGAGAAGGATGCGGAGCTCTTCACGAAGGTCTCCGAGGCCCTGCAGGGCAAGAACATCCTCGTCTTCTCCGCCCGTGAGGAGAACTACAAGTCCGTCGGCGCTTCCGCCGTCATGGCCTATGGCCAGAAGGTCGGCGCAGAGTCCGCCGTCGACATCAACCTTGCCAAGCAGCTCAACGTCCTGATGACGCAGCTCGGCGTCGCCCCGACGTCCATCGTCATGAACGCCGGCTCCGCCGCAGCGGGCTACGGCTATGAGTACGTTGCCTCTACCCTCGACCGCATCCGTGCGGCTGCCCTCGCCCAGAGCGACACGCAGCTCCAGATGCCCATTCTCACGCCCGTCTCCCCCGAGACCTGGTCCGTCAAGGAATCCATGGTCAGCGAGGCCGATATGCCCGAATGGGGCAGCGCCGAGGAGCGCGGCATTGAGATGGAGATCACCACGGCTGCCGCCTGCCTCGCCGGCGGCTCCGATGCCGTCATCATGCGTCATCCCGCGGCCATCAAGGCCATCAGCGAGATGATCGAAGCGCTGGTCTGAGCGGAAGGAGGAACATACAATGGCACTGAAAGGCTTGGATATCTTTAAGCTCTCTCCCAAGAAAAACTGTAAGGAATGCGGCAGCCCCACCTGCATGGCCTTCTGCATGAAGGTCGCACAGGGCGCCGTCGCTCTGGATAAATGCCCGTACTTCTCCGAAGAAGCCAAGGCAAAGCTCTCCGAGGCCACTGCGCCTCCCATGAAGACCATCACGGTCGGCAATGACATCAAGCTCGGCGGCGAGACCGTCCTGTTCCGCCACGAGAAGACCCTTGTCAACCGCAACCGCTTTGCCGTTCCCGTCTGCACCTGCATGGACGAGGCCGCTGCCGATCAGAAGCTGGCCGACATCCAGAAGGTCGACTATGAGCGCATCGGCGAGCGCGAGTACATCGAGTTCGTCATGGTCCGCTGCGAGAAGGATTCCGCCGACAAGTGGGAAGATCTCGTCAAGAAGGCCGCCGCAACGGGCCGTACCCTCATCCTCAACTGCACCTGCCCCGAGTGCGCCAAAAAGGCCCTTGCCATCTGCAAGGACGGCAAGCCCATCCTCAACGGCGCCACGCCGGAGAACTACGAGGAGATGAGCGCCATCGCCACCGAGGCGGGCGTGACCCTCGGCGTCCATGCCGACAGCCTGTCCGAGCTGCATGACCTCATCGCCAAGCTCGAGGCCGCGGGCAACAAGAACCTCATCATCGACGTCACCGGCAAGACCGTCAAGGAGACGTTCGCCAACACCGTGCTCGTCCGCCGCACCGCGCTGAAGGACGGCGACCGCACCTTCGGCTATCCCTCCATCGTCGATCTGGCCAAGCTGGCCGCGGGCGACGAGCATCTTGAGACCGCCCTGGCCGCCGTCTTCACCCTGAAGTACGGCTCCATCATCGTCATGGAGCGCCTCGGCTATGCAGAGGCCCTGCCGCTGTACGGCCTGCGCCAGAACGTCTTCACCGACCCGCAGAAGCCGATGAAGGTCGCGCCCGGCATCTACCCGATGAACGGCGCAACGCCCGACGATCCCTGCATGCTGACCGTCGACTTCGCCCTGACCTACTTCCTCGTCTCCGGCGAGATCGAGCGCTCCAATGTGCCGGTCAACCTGCTCATCACCGACGCCTCCGGCATGTCCGTCCTGACGGCATGGGCCGCCGGCAAGTTCTCCTCCAGCTCCATCAAGAAGTTCTTCGACGAGTTCGAGCTGGACAAGAAGATCAACAACCGCACGCTCGTCATCCCCGGCAAGGTCGCCGTCATGAAGGGCGAGATCCAGGACAAGCTGCCCGACTGGAACGTCGTCGTCGGCACCCGCGAGGCTGTTGAGATCGTCAAGTTCCTCAAGGACGGCGAGCACATCAAGGCTGCTGAGGCCGTCGCTGCCACGAAGAAGCCGAAGGAAGAGAAGAAGGAAGTCGTCGACGCCGACGCTCCCATCGACTATTCCAAGCTCGTCATTCCGGAGATCCCGCACAAGGATCTCGGCGTGACCTACAAGCAGCGCAATGTCGAGTCCAAGAAGTTCGTCACCATCGGCGAGCGCATCCACTGCATCAGCCCGGTCATCCGCGAGGCCATGGCCACGTTCAACCCGGATCCCATCCTCGAGCGTGCCGCGCAGCAGATCAAGGCCGGCGCCACCTATCTGGACGTCAACATCGGCCCTGCCGAGTCCAACGGCCCCGAGCTCATGACCTGGGCGGTCAAGCTCCTGCAGGAGAACTTCAACAACGTCCCGCTGGCCCTCGATACCGCCAACAAGAAGGCAATCGAAGCCGGTATCCGCGTCTATAACCGCACGAACGGCAAGCCCATCGTCAACTCCGCCGATGCAGGCTCCCGTATCTCCAACATCGACCTGGCAGCCGCCAACGACGCCATCGTCATCGCCCTCTGCTCCGCCGACGGCATCGCGAAGGACAACGACGAGCGTATGCACCACTGCCACACCATGCTCGATCGCGGCATGGCGCTCGGCATGGAGGCCGAGGATCTGTGGTTCGACCCGCTGTTCCTTGTCGTCAAGGGCATGCAGGATAAGCAGATGGACGTCCTGAACGCCATCAAGCTCTTCGCCGATGAAGGCCTGAAGTCCACCGGCGGCCTGTCCAACAACTCCAACGGCGCACCGAAGACCCTCCGCCCAATCATGGACTCCGCCCTCGTCGCCATGGCGATGATGCAGGGCCTGACCTCTGCCATTGTCAACCCGAACGACCTGCGCCTGATGGAGACCATCAAGTCCTGCGATATCTTCAAGAACAACGAGCTGTATTCCGACAGCTATCTGGAGATCTGATCCGCAAACCCTGTCACCCAGCCCCGATTTTTCGGGGCTGGGTGCAGCCGCATTCTCGGAGCATGGAGAAAATGCAGGAAAATGAAGAAAAAAGCCCGCATTTTCCCCATGCCCCGATGGCTTTCAACCGGGGAATGCAGATGCCCTGCCTTCCACCCTGCGCCCCTCCCCGGACGCGGCAGGTTTCCTGACTTGTCATTGCGAGCCTTGCGGAGCAAGGCGCGGCAATCTCGCAGTACTGGCCGGAACACGGGAAAGCCTCCGGCGGACACGGAGTATTCATAAGGTAATTGACAGCCACAGCAGTATGAACTACTGCAGCAGTGCGTTGCGAGCGATACTTGGCTCTCCCTTTGGGAGAGCTGGCGGCGCAGCCGCCTGAGAGGGAAACTTGGCTCTCCCTTTGCTTGCTGTTACCGTTCGAACGCGCCTGCAAGGCCCTCTCAGTCACCTTCGGT
>DQIA01000072.1:1587-2755 GCA_003525905.1 Clostridiales bacterium | reverse complement strand
GCAATGACAAATCGGAAGCCATCAGCATTTTAACGATAGTTTGCGTGAGCAGCGGGTACGCAAGTGGGCCGGGCGTATGATGCGCCCGGCCCGAAATGCGTGACGATATGGGGGTTAACATGATCATCCACGCATGTTATCATGGCTTTGGAAGCAGCACTTGTGGCATTGGCAAGAGAGCCGGAAACGGTCACTCCCCTTTGCGGTCCTCGTGCTGCTTCTATTCATTTTTTCAGGCCCTTCAAATCGCTCAATCGAGGATCACGACCGGCTTGATGAGGTCGCGGGGTTTGTTCTTCATCAGCAGCAGGGCTTCCTCCATGTGCTCAAAGCCGTGGAAGCGATGCGTGATGAGCGGCAGGGTATCGAGGCGGCCGGTCTGCAGCAGCGCGGCCAGCTTCTCCATGCGCAGGCGGCCGCCGGGCATCAGGCCGCCCGCGATGGTCTTGTGGCCCATGCCGCAGCCCCATTCCGCGCGCGGGATGAGGACATTCTCGCCGCTGCCAAGATAGTTGACATTGCCGATGCGGCCACCCGGCTTGAGCATCTTCACGGCCTCGCCGAACGTGCACTCGGCATCGCCGCCCGCGATGATCACGCGGTCCACGCCGCGGCCGTTCGTCTTTTCCATGACCTGCGCAACGATGTCGCCCTCGCGGTAGTTCAGGATCTCCGTTGCGCCGTAGCGCCGCGCCGCCTCCGCGCAGACCGGACGCGAGCCGACTGCAAACAGCTGTGCCGCACCGTGCAGGGCCGCGCCCGCAACGGACATCAGGCCGACCGGGCCGATGCCGACGACGCAGACATCATCGCCGAACTGCACATCGGCCAGCTCCACGCCGTGGAAGCCCGTCGGGACCATGTCCGCCAGCATGACGGCCGCGACCGGATCGACATCCGCAGGCAGGTGAGCCATGTTGGCATCGGCCTCGTTGACGTGGAAGAATTCGGCAAAGACGCCGTCCTTGAAGTTCGAGAATTTCCAGCCCGCCAGCATGCCGCCGGAGTGCATGGAATAGCCCGCCTGCGATTCGAGCGCACCCCAGTCGGGCGTGATGGCAGGGATGATGACGCGGTCGCCGCACTTGAAGTCGCGCACGAGCGCGCCGACCTCAACGACCTCACCCACGGCCTCGTGACCGAGGATCATGTTGTGGCGGTCGCCGAT
>DQIA01000072.1:0-1528 GCA_003525905.1 Clostridiales bacterium | reverse complement strand
ATCATGTTGTGGCGGTCGCCGATGGCGCCCTCCCACACGGTATGGACGTCAGAAGTGCAGGGCGAGACGGCGATGGGGCGCACAATGGCGTCCAGCGGTCCGCACAGCGGGCGTTCCTTTTCAATCCAACCCGTTTTTCCGATCCCAAGCATTGCGTAACCCTTCATAAAAGACCACTTCCTTCCGCTTTATTTGATATGTTTATATCGATACTTTTGTATCTGTTTGGAGTATAGCATAGATAGGTCTGTTTGTCAAGCCCGGAATTTCGGAAACGGTTTGTAAATTTCCCGCCGCGGTGATTGCTTTTCTTTGTAAAATCTGTTATACTGTATAACAGAAAAGGCCCTGCCGTCAGCAGAGCCGAAACGGAGGGACTTTTATGTCTTTTGCGGTATTTACGGACAGCTGCTCCAATCTGCCGGGCAGCCTGCTGCAGCACTTTGGGATCCGGGTGCTCCCCTGCAGCTATACGGTGGACGGAAAGCAGATCATCTATGGCGGCGACATCGAGGCCTTTGATGCCCACACCTACTATGAACTACTGCGGCAGGGCAAGCGCGTCACAACCTCCCTGCTCAACACGCAGGTCTTCCTCGATCATTTCCGCCCCGCGCTGGAGCAGGGGCTGGATGTTGTGTATGTCGGCCTGTCTGCCGGGATCAGCGGCACTTATCAAGCCGCGTGCATCGCGGCCGCGGAGCTGCGCGACGAATTCCCGGAGCGGACCGTCTGCCCCGTGGACTCCATGGGTGCGGGCTTCGGCACCGGCCTGCTGGCCTGCCGCGCAGCTGAGCTGCGGGACGAGGGCCGCAGTGCCGCAGAGGCCACTGCCGTGCTGGAGCAGGAAGTCCAGAACCTCTGCGAATTTTTCACGGTCAGCGACCTGATGTTCCTGCACCGCACGGGCCGTGTGCAGGCAGCCGCCGCACTGGTCGGCACGGTGCTGAACCTCAAGCCCATCCTCCGCGGCGATGAGGAGGGCCACATCGTCACCTGCGAAAAGGTGCGCGGCCGCGCCCGCGCCATTGCGAATCTGGCCGCGCGCTATGAGACGCGTGCCGTCCACCCGGAGCTGCAGCGCGTTGCCATCACGCACGGTGACTGCCCCGAGGACGCACAGGCGCTGGCCGAGCGCATCCGTGCCATCGCCGAGCCGAAGGAGCTGATCGTCTGCCCGCACGAGCCGTTCACGGGCGCGCATGTCGGTCCCGGCATGCTGGGCCTGTTCTTCTTCGGCAGCGGCCGAGCATAAGGCAGCACTGCATCCCTGCAGCTTCGGCCTTAATTCTCGCGTCTGCGCAGGCGCGTTACGAACGCCCGCAGCGCCGCCGCGTTGCGCAGATCATGTGGGTCAAGCAGCCTGCGCTCCTCCGGCGAGAGCGTGCCGAGCAGAAAATACGCCTCCGGGTCGTTTTCGATCTGCTGGCCGAACGGTTTTCCGGTCTGTAACCACATAAAAAATCCCTCCCGACGCTATCGTGCGCCGGGAGGGTCATTTTATACCAGCTTGTCAAAAAAGTCCCTT
>DQIA01000114.1 GCA_003525905.1 Clostridiales bacterium | reverse complement strand
GTTTGCGCCGCTGCTCGTTTCTCCCCGCTTACTTTCCGCAGCTGCCGCAGCAGGCTGTTCCGCCGCAGTCGCTCCCCTCAGGATAGAAGGCGCGGACGGGGAAGTCCACCCGGCTGAACAGCTCGCAGGGGTCCTCCTCGCAGCCCTCGTCGTCGCAGCACTCGCGCGTGGGCATGCAGTAGCCGCCGCTCTGGACGGCCAGCTGCGCGCCGCGCTCGAGCCGCACAGTCGAAAACTGCCCGACCGTCACATACAGCCGCCGCGTGCCGCCCGTGAGCACGAGCTCCTCGCCGAGCGCCTCGGCAATGGCGGGCGGGATCTCCGCCAGCTCCGTCTCGCAGCGGCAGCAGTCGCAGACCTCGCGGACCTTCGAGGCCAGGATCATCGGGTCGAGGGCCTCAACGACACCGACGGGGAGGCGGTCCTGCAGCAGGCCGTCCGGCGTGGGCAGCGCGTCCGTGCTCGAGAACGTCTTTGCCTTGCCGCGCCCGCCGTAGAGCGCAACGCGCTTTGTGAAGACCGCAAGGCCGGTGATGGTGACGGGGCGCGTTCCGCCGACGGTCGCATCGCCGAGGATGCGGTAGTAGAACGTCAGGTCGACCGCATAGTGCCCGCGCTTATAGGCCAGCGGCTCGACCTCCACGCGCGCGAACAGCAGCTCGGCGCAGCGGGTCTTGGCGCCGGTGGAGCGGTCGAGCGCCGCCTGCGACTCGCGGGTGAGATAGACGCGCAGATCCTCCACGCAGTCCTTATCCATGCAGCTGTCCAGAATCTGATCGGTATGAATGCAGACACGTGCATCGCAGGCCTGCTCAAGGGGTTTGTCTGGCATACGATAACCTCCCGGAAGAATCAGGGCAATACCGCTCAATTCAGCAAGAGCATTCGGCGAAGGCTGAAGGGGAATTATGCGGTGCTGCCTCAGTTAAAAGCGGAGTACAGCCGTGCCGGCCCGCTTTTACCCCATAGTATGCGCGGCGGAAAGAAATGTGCGCGCCGCACGGCCCGCCGGGAGTAGACAAGGGCGGGCAAGTATGGTAAAATAAAAGATACGAAAACGATAATGGAAGAGGTGTGCGCATGAAGACGAATGTTCTGGGCGTACAATATGATAATGTGACCATGGCGGAGGCGCTCGATACGGCGCGGGCGCTGCTGCAGCGGCCCGAGGCCTCGTACTGTGTGACGCCGAATGCCGAAATGGCCTATGAGGCCCTGCACGATGAGTCCTTCCGCGCGATCCTGAACGAGGCCTCGCTCGTCCTGCCGGACGGCGCGGGCGTCGTGCTGGGGGCGAAGATCCTCAGAACGCCGCTGAAGGAAAAGGTCGCGGGCATCGATTTTGCCGCGAACCTGCTCGGCGTGCTCGAGGAGACGGGCGGCAGACTGTATCTTCTGGGCGGAAAGCCCGGCATCGCGGAGCAGGCGGCCGAGAATATGAAGAAGACCCACCCGAAGCTGTGTATCTGCGGCACGGCGGACGGCTATTTCAAGGACGAAGCTCCCGTCATCGCGCGCATCAACGAGGCAAGAGCCGACGTCGTGTTCGTCTGCCTCGGCGCGCCGAAGCAGGAGTGCTTCATGCACGACCACCGCGCGGAGCTGAACGTCCGCCTGATGATCGGCCTCGGCGGCAGTCTGGACGGCTTTGCCGGGACGGTGCGCCGTGCGCCGAAGTGGATGATCCGCCTGCAGCTGGAGTGGCTCTATCGCCTGCTGCGCGAGCCGAGCCGCATCGGGCGCATGATGCGCCTGCCGAAATTCGTGTTCGCCGCATGGCGGGCGCGCGGAAAGAAGGAGTGACCCATGGGCAAACTGATCGTTTTTGAAGGAACGGACGGCTCGGGCAAATCCACGCAGTTTTCGCTCCTGACCCGCCGGCTGGAGGCACGGGGCGTGGACTTCCGCACGATGGTCTTCCCGCAGTATACGGAGCCGTCGTCCGCCCTCATCCGGATGTATCTCGGCGGCGAGTTCGGCGCGCGTCCCTCGGACGTCAACGCCTACACGGCCTCGACCTTCTATGCCGTCGACCGCTTTGCGGCTTTCCGCAAGGTCTGGGGCGAGTATTACCGGAACGGCGGCCTGATGCTCTCCGACCGCTATACGACCTCAAACGCCGTCCATCAGGCCTCGAAGGAGCCGGAGCAGGACCGCGAGAAGTTTTTTGCGTGGCTCTATGATCTCGAGTACCGCCATATGGGCCTGCCCGTGCCGGACCTCGTGCTGTATCTCGATGTGCCGACGGAGCTGACGGGCCAGATGCTGCGCCGCCGCGAGCACGATACGCACACGCACGCGGACATTCACGAGCAGAATATGGATTATCTGCGCCGCTGCCGCGCCACGGGCCTGCAGGCGGCAAAGTACTACGGCTGGACGGTCATCGCCTGCGCAAAGGACGGTAAAATGCGCTCGATCGACGACATCCACAACGAAATTTTCCTGCGCGTGCAGGAATGCCTGAAGGAGAACTGACACATGGTATATCTCATCCTTGGAGCCGGTTTTGAAGAAGCGGAGGCCATCGTGCCCTGCGATCTGCTGCGTCGCGCCGGAGTCGAGGTACGCCTCGCCGGCATCGGCGGGACGGACATCCCCGGCAGCCACGGCATCCCGGTCCATGCGGACTGCGCGGCGGAAGCGGCCGAGCTGACGAAGGCGGACATGCTCATCCTGCCCGGCGGGCTGGGAGGCGTCCGCTCCATCCGCGGCTGCGAACCGGTGCTCTGTGCCGCACGGGAAATGGCGCAGGCCGGAAAATGGGTCGCCGCCATCTGCGCCGCGCCGACGGTGCTGGCGGAGCTTGGCCTGCTGGAGGGCCGCCGCGCCACCTGCTACCCCGGCATGGAGCCGGAAATGTGCGGGGCCGTCATGCAGAATGCGGGCGTCGTGCGCGACGGGAATTTCATCACGGGCCGCGCCGCCGGAAGTGCCTTTGCCTTCGGGCTGGCGCTCGTCGTGGCGCTGTGCGGCGCGGAAACAGCTGCACGCATCGCTGCGCAGGTCGTCTGGAACGGGGAGGAGGCATCCCATGACTGAGGAACATCGCAGCGACGGCCGGTCCATCGACGAGATCCTGGCCGAAGCGCGCGCCGAGCTGGACAAAACGCCGGACGGGCCGCAGCAGGCCGCCGAACCGGGGACGCCGGAGCCGGACGATTTTACGCCGGATTTCGGCCACACGTTCGATGACTACGGCGAATTCGAGGAGCCGCAGCCCGAGGAGGAGCTTCCTCCGGAGCCGCCCCGCAAGCGCCACAAGCGCATCGTGCCGCTGTTCGTGAAGATCATCCTCTATGTGGTGATCGTCGCCGTCGTCTCCGTCGGGGCCGGGTATGCCGCCTGGGCCTGCGCGACGGATGTGCTGGCCTTCGGCCGCTCGAGCGATACCATTCAGGTCACCGTGCCGGAGAATGCCTCGCTCGATGCCATCGCCGACATGCTGCACGAAAACGGCCTCATCCAGTACCCGTGGCTTTTCAAGCTCTACTGCAAGTTTACGCATTCCGCGGGCCGCATGGACGCGGGAACCTATGAGCTGGCCTATAACTATGACTATCATGCCCTTGTCAGCGGCATGACGGAGAGCGGCGGCACCCGCACGACCGTGCGCGTCATGCTGCCGGAGGGCGCAACATGCGCGCAGATCTTCGCCCTGTTGGAGAAAAACGAGGTCTGCACGGCCGAAAAGCTCGGCGAGAGCGCCGCAAACACGCATTTTGACTACTGGTTCCTGGAGGACATCCCCTATGGCGAGACGAACCGCCTCGAGGGCTTCCTGTTCCCGGATACCTATGATTTCTATGTCAACGACGATCCCGACCGCGTGCTCGAGAAGCTGCTGTCGAATTTCAACCGCAAGTTCTCGGACGATGCTTCCGCCCAGCTCGAAACGCTGAACACGGCGCTTGCCGAGCGCTGGACCGCAAAGGGCTATGACGAGAGCTATATCGAGGCCCACCGTATGACGATCTATGATCTCGTCACCGTCGCCTCCATGATCGAGAAGGAGACAGCCTCCGCCAAGGAGAGCAGTACCATCGCCTCCGTTATCTATAACCGCCTGTGCGATCCCGCGAACTATCCGTACCTGAACGTCGACGCGACGATCGTCTATGCGCTCGGCGGCGTCGACGGCGCGCTGACCTATGAGGACACCCAGATCGACAGCCCTTACAACACCTATAACCGCACGGGCCTGCCCGCCGGACCGATCTCCAACCCCGGCCTGTCGAGTATTTCCGCGGCACTGAACCCGGCCGATACGAGCTATTATTACTATGCGCTCGACGACTCCACGGGCCTGCATCACTTCTCCGAGAGCTATGACGAGCATCAGGCCTTCCTGGCGGGGCAGAACGATGCGTAAGCCCGAACTGCTCGCGCCCGCCGGAGACATGGAGCGGCTGCGCATGGCCGTCCTCTATGGTGCGGACGCCGTCTATCTCGCCGGAACGAGCTTCGGTATGCGCTCCTTTGCGGGGAATTTCTCCCCGGAGGAGCTGCCGGAGGCCGTCGCCTTTGCCCATGCACACGGTGTGCGTGTGCATGTCACGGTCAACACCATGCCGCGCGGGGACGAGCTTCCCGCGCTCCCGGCACACCTGCGCCTGCTGAACGACAGCGGCGTCGACGCCCTGATCATCGCGGACCTTGGTGTGTTCCGCATGGCGCAGCGCGAGGCGCCGAACTGCGAGCTGCACGTCTCTACACAGGTCAGCATCGCAAATGCCGCCTGCGCTGCCGCGTGGCATGAGCTCGGCGCAAAGCGCGTTGTGCTGGCACGGGAGCTTTCTCTCGAGGAGATCCGCGTCATCCGCCGCGATACGCCGCCGGAGCTGGAGCTGGAGACGTTTGCGCACGGGGCCATGTGCGTGTCGTACTCCGGCCGCTGCCTGCTGTCCAACTATATGACGGGCCGCGACAGCAACCGCGGCGCGTGCGCGCAGCCCTGCCGCTATCAGTATGCCCTCATGGAGGAAAAGCGCCCCGGCGAGTATTTCCCCGTGTTTGAGGACGAAAAGGGCACCTACATCATGAATTCCCGCGATATGTGCATGATCGACCATCTGGCCGAGCTGGCGGAGGCCGGCGTGGACTGCATCAAGGTCGAGGGCCGCGCCAAATCGGCCTACTATGCTGCCATCATCACAGGGGCCTACCGCCACGCGCTCGATGCCGTCGCCGCCGGGGAGCCGGTCGACCCGGTCTGGCGCGACGAGGTGGAGCATGTCTCGCACCGGCGCTACAGCACGGGCTTCTTCTTCGGCCAGCCGGGACAGTATACGGAAAGCTCCCGCTATATCCGCGACTGGCAGGTCTGTGCCATCGTGACGGACTGCACGCCGGACGGACTGGCCACGCTCTCGCTGCGCAACAAGTTTGCCGCCGGGGACGAGGTCGAGATCGTTGGCCCGGATACGCGCCCGTTTTCCGTGACCGTGCCGGTCATGCAGGATGCGGACGGACTGCCGCTGCGCGAGCCGCGCACGCCGCAGATGGTGTTCCGCATGCAGCTGCCGCGCCCGGTCCCGGCGATGAGCATCGTCCGCCGCGCCGTCGACCTTTCGGCAAAGTGAAAAACAGCGGGCCGCTGCATCGCAGCA
>DQIA01000117.1:494-7936 GCA_003525905.1 Clostridiales bacterium | reverse complement strand
TGCAGGGTGGCAGGCTTGTCATTGCGAGGAGGCCGCAGGCCGACGTGGCGCCCTGAGCGCGAAGCACGAGGAAGTGCCCTTGGGGTGCAATCTCGCAGTATCCGATTGGAATGTGGGAAAGCCATCGGCGAAATCGCAGCTGCCTTCCCGAGATTGCCACGGCCCCTTCGGGGCCTCGCAATGACAAGTCGGGAGCCATTACTGTTTTATCGTCAACCTGCGCCGGTTGCCGGTGCGGAGCCGGGACCGGCTGTCCACTCCCCTGCAATGGCCGATGGCGAAAAAAACTCCCCCTCCGGAGCGTGGTAACCGAACACGCGGCGGACGGGGAGAAATTCTCAAACGCCCTGCGGGAACAGGCGCTCCTGCAGGCGGCGGGAGCCAAGGGCAAAATACAGCGCCGTGCCGAGCACGAGCAGGACGGCGGCTTCACCGGCCGCAACGTAGACCGCGTTGAGCCAGAACGGGATCTCGCCGATGTAATACGTCAGCTCCCAGCCGACGAGCACGGCGTTCCAGACCGCGGGCATGAGCAGCGCGGGCAGCGGGAGCTTCCAGAGCGTGGCGCGGCGCAGCAGATACATGCACGTTGTGGCCAGCAGCGTTGCGCCGGTGCCGACGAGCCAGTCCAGCGGCAGCGCGCCCGCGTTGGAAATGTTGAACAGCAGACAGCCGACCGTCAGGCCGGGGATGGCTGCCGGAGTGAACAGGGCAAAAATGCACAGCGCCTCCGACGCGCGGAACTGAATGGCGGCCGACGTTGTGCCGGGCAGCAGCCAATTCTGCAGGTAGGTCAGGGCCACATAGAGCGCGGCCAGGATCGCGCCGTGCGTGATCATACGGATCTGTTTTGATTTCATGTTTTCTCCATTCCGGGACAAAAAAGGCGCAGCATGGACGCTGCGCAGCTGTCCATAGTTTTATTTTACGACAGGATGGTCTCGAACTGTCGATATTCGGTTACGATGGTATTGTAGCGGAGTTTGCCGCTCCCGTCAAGTGTATTTTGTGTTAAGAAGTCCATGATTTTACGCGGATTTAACATCATCACGGTGTCGGGCTTTACAGCGAACCGGTATGATAAGCGCGTGATCCGAAATCAAAGGAAACAATCAAAAAGGAGTTTTGAGTTATGAAAAAGATCTTCAAAGCAATTCTTGCCATCGGCATTATCGGCGCCATGGCGCTGGGCTTCGCCGCCTGCGGCGGCAACGGCGGCAGCGATGCCATCGCCGTCATCTCCCGTGAGGAAGGCTCCGGCACCCGCGGCGCGTTCGTCGAGCTGACCGGCGTCGAGGTCGACAAGGTCGACAAGACCGTCGCCACCGCCGAGATCAGCAGCTCCACCGCCGTCGTCATGCAGACCGTCACCGGCAACAAGGCCGCCATCGGCTACATCTCCCTCGGCTCCCTCGACAGCTCCGTCAAGGCCGTGAAGGTCGACGGCGTCGAGGCCACGGCCGACAACGTCAAGAACGGCACCTACCCCATCTGCCGCCCGTTCAACATCGCCACGAAGGGCGACCTGAGCGACGCTGCGAAGGATTTCATCGCCTTTATCCAGAGCGACGAGGGCCAGCAGGTCATCACCGATAAGGGCTGCGTCTCCACCGGCTCCACCGGCGCCTTCACCTCCAGTAATCCGACCGGCACCGTCGTCATCGAGGGTTCCTCCTCCGTCACCCCGGTCATGGAAAAGCTCGCCGAGGCCTACATGGCCATCAACAGCGGCGTGACCGTCAAGGTCCAGCAGTCCGACTCCTCCACCGGCATGACCTCCGCCATTGAGGGCCTGTGCGACATCGGCATGGCCTCCCGTGAAGTCAAGGACAGCGAGAAGGAGCAGGGCCTGGATGTCACCACGATCTGCATGGACGGCATCGCAGTGGTCGTGAACAACGACAACACCGTCGATAACCTGAGCCTCGAGCAGATCCGCCAGATCTTCACCGGCGAAGTCACCGGCTGGAGTGCCGTGAAATAAGGAATTCCAAAAGGAAACGCACAGCGGGAGTCCGGCTTCCGCTGCCTGCGTGTTGCGCAGGCAGCCATCGATGCGCGTTGTAGGGGAGCGGACAGCCGGGCCCGGCGCAACGCTGCCGACCCGAACAGGCTATCGTTAAAATGGTGAAAACCAAAGGTTTGTCATTGCGAGGAGGCCGACGGCCGACGTGGCGCCCTGAGCGCGAAGCGCGAGGAAGTGCCCTTGGGGTGCAATCTCGCGGTACACAGCCGGATAACAGGGTACTCTCGGCGAAATCGTAACTGCCTTCCCGAGATTGCCACGGGCGCAAAGCGCCCTCGCAATGACAATTCTGATAGCCTCGCGCCGCCGAATCACTGCTGCAATACCTGCAACTGCCATAGGCGCTCAGGGAGCGCCGCTACAGACGCAATCGGTGTGCACCATTTTGACGGTACTCTGTGCCAACTGCAAGCAATTGCCGCGTCGGCCCGTTGGCCTCCCCGCAATGACAAATCTGAGAGCCCTGCATTTTCCACTTTCCCACGATCCTGTCTTCTTTCAGGAGGAACTATGAAACACAATCTCCACGCCATTCGGGAAGGGACCATGAAGGTCGTCTTCCTGCTGACGGCCTGCATCTCCATCCTTGCCGTGGCGCTCATCTGCATTTTCCTGTTTGCCAACGGCATCCCCACCATGCATAAGATCGGCCTCGGCAAATTCCTGTTCGGCATGACCTGGGCGCCGAATCAGGAGCTCTACGGCATCTTCCCCATGATCATCGCCAGCATCCTCGTCACGGGCGGCGCGATCCTCATCGGCGTCCCGCTGGGCCTGCTGTGCGCGCTGTATCTGGCGCGCTTCTGCCCGAAGCGCCTGTATGCCGTGCTGAAGCCCGCCGTTGATCTGCTGGCCGGCATCCCGTCCATCGTCTATGGCTTCTTCGGCCTTGTCGTGCTCGTCCCGGCCCTGCAGGCCATGTTCGGCAGCGGCAAGAGCATCGTCACGGCCTCCATCATGCTCGGCATCATGATCCTGCCGACCATCATCAGCGTCTCGGAATCGTCGCTGCGCGCCGTGCCGGAGAGCTATTACGAGGGCTCGCTCGCGCTGGGCGCAACGCATGAGCGCAGCGTGTTCTCCGCCGTGTTCCCCGCCGCGCGCTCCGGCATCCTCGCGGGCATCATCCTCGGCGTCGGCCGCGCCATCGGCGAGACCATGGCCGTCGTGATGATCGCGGGCAACCAGCCCATCCTGCCCAAGAGCCTGCTCAGCGGCGTGCGCACCCTGACGGCCAATATCGTGCTGGAGATGGGCTATGCCACGGACCTGCACCGCGAGGCCCTCATCGCCTGCGGTGTGGTGCTGTTCGTGTTCATCCTGCTCATCAATCTGTGCTTCTCCGCCGTGAAACGAAAGGCTGACGCAACATGAAAAAAACGGAACGTTCGAAACCGAGCGCCGGGCGCACGAGCCGCGCGTCCTACCGCCGCCATCCGATGTCGCTTGTCCAGCGCATCGCCGTCACGGCCTCTGCCGTGATCACCTTCGCCATTCTCGCCGCGCTGCTGGCCTATATCCTCATCATGGGCGTGCCGAACCTGAAGCCGGGCCTGTTTGCCTGGCATTATACGTCGGACAACTGCTCCATGACGCCCGCTATCATCAATACGCTCCTCATGGTCGCGCTGTCTCTGCTGCTGTCCGTCCCGTTCGGCATCGGCGCTGCCATCTATCTGGTGGAGTATGCCAAGCGCGGCAATAAGCTCGTCAAGGTCGTCCGCCTTACGGCAGAGACCCTCTCGGGCATCCCGTCCATCGTCTACGGCCTGTTCGGCTACCTGATGTTCGTCATCGCCCTGAACATGGACAAGTCCATGCTGGCAGGCGCGCTCACGCTGGCCATCATGGTCCTGCCGACGATTCTCCGCACGACGGAGGAGGCCCTGAAGGCCGTGCCCGATTCGTTCCGCGAGGGCAGCTTCGGCCTCGGCGCGGGCAAGCTGCGCACGGTGTTCCGCATCGTGCTGCCGTCGGCCGTGCCCGGCATCTTCTCCGGCATCATTCTGGCCATCGGCCGCATCGTCGGCGAGACGGCCGCCCTCATCTTTACGGCAGGTACGTTCAGCGGCGTCGCGGGCGGTGTCATGGAATCCGGCCGCACGCTGGCAGTGCACATGTACTGCCTGCTCAACGAGGGCCTGCACCGCAGCGAGGCCTATGCCACGGCCGTCGTGCTGCTGGTCATGGTCATCGGCATCAACGCGCTGTCCGGCGCCGCGGCAAAGCGAATTGCCCGGCGCACGCAGTGAGCGCAACAGGAAGGAGTTCCCATATGGAACAGGATAAGATCGTAATCGAGCACCTCAATCTCTGGTATGGCAGCTTTCAGGCGCTGAAGGACATCAACCTCCGCCTGCCCGCCAATGAGATCACGGCCTTCATCGGCCCGTCCGGCTGCGGCAAGTCGACGCTGCTCAAGTCCCTCAACCGCATGAACGACCTCGTGGAGGGCTGCCGCATCGAGGGCACCGTCACGCTGGACGGCGAGGATATTTTTTCCCGCAAAATGGACGTGAACCTGCTGCGCAAGCGCGTCGGCATGGTCTTCCAGAAGCCGAATCCCTTCCCCATGAGCATTTATGACAACGTGGCCTATGGCCCGCGCACCCACGGCGTCCGCTCCCGCGTGAAGCTCGACGAGATCGTCGAAAAATCGCTGCGCGGCGCCGCCATCTGGGACGAGGTCAAGGACCGCCTGAAAAAGAGCGCCCTCGGCATGTCCGGCGGCCAGCAGCAGCGCCTGTGCATCGCGCGTGCGCTTGCCGTGGAGCCGGAGGTCCTGCTGATGGACGAGCCGACGAGCGCCCTCGACCCGATCTCCACTTCGCGCATCGAAGAGCTTGCCATGGAGCTGAAAAAGGATTATACTATTGTTATGGTCACGCACAATATGCAGCAGGCCGCCCGCATCTCGGACAAAACGGCGTTTTTCCTGCTGGGCGATATGGTCGAATTCGGCCCGACGGAGAAGATCTTCTCCATGCCGCAGGACCGTCGCACCGAAGATTACATCACGGGGAGGTTTGGCTGATGCGGATCCGGTTTGACGAGCAGCTGGAGCTGCTCAATCGAAAGCTCATTGAAATGGGTGCGCTGTGTGAGGATGCGATCTCCGCCTCCATGCACACGCTGAAAAACGAAGCGGACAAGAAGAGCGCGGAGAAGGCCGCGGCCCTCGAGCGCGAGATCGACCACAAGGAGCGCGAGATCGAGAGCCTGTGCATGAAGCTCCTGCTGCAGCAGCAGCCCGTTGCGCGCGACCTGCGCACGATCTCCTCCGCGCTGAAAATGATCTCCGATCTGGAGCGCATCGGCGACCAGGCCTCGGACATCGCGGGCATCACCGGCTACATCGAGGATGAGCAGCTCAAGTCGGGCACGCACATCTATGAAATGGCCCGCGCCGCCAGCCGCATGGTCACGGACAGCGTCGATTCCTTCGTCCGCAAGGACCTCGGCAAGGCCCGTGCCGTCCAGAAGGAGGACGACATCGTCGACGGCCTGTTCGACACCGTGAAAAACGAGCTGGTCGGTCAGATCACCGAGCACCCGGACCTGAGCGGCGAGTGCCTCGATCTTTTGATGATCGCAAAGTATCTCGAGCGCATCGGCGACCATGCCGTGAATGTGGCAGAGTGGGTCGAATATTCCATCACCGGCGCACATGCCGGAGAGTAAGGGGAACTTTTTATGATCTATTTGCTGGAGGACGACAGCGCCATTCGTGAGCTTGTCGTCTACACGCTCTGCAGCACCGGGCTGGAGGCCACGGGCTTCGCCGCGCCCTCGGAGTTTTATGACGCCATGGAGCGCGCCTTGCCGGAGCTGCTGATCCTGGACATCATGCTGCCGGAGGAGGACGGGCTTTCCATCCTGCGCCGGCTGCGCGCCAGCCCGCGCACGGAGCACCTGCCCGTCATGATGCTCACTGCGCGCAGCAGCGAATATGACAAGGTCATCGGGCTGGACGGCGGCGCGGATGATTATCTTACAAAGCCGTTCGGCATGATGGAGCTGATCTCCCGCGTGCGCGCTCTGCTGCGCCGCGCGGAGTTCGGCCGCGAGCGCCGCGAGAAGCTGCGCTGCGGGGACATCGAGTGCGACACCACCACGCACACCATGCGCGCCTGCGGCGAGGAGCTGACGCTCACGCTCAAGGAATACGAGTTGCTGCACCTGATGCTCGAGCACCCAATGCAGGTCTTTACGCGTGACCGGCTGCTTTCCAGCATCTGGGGCTATGAATTTGACGGCGAGAGCCGCACCGTGGACGTCCATATCCGCTCCCTGCGCCTGAAGCTCGGCGCAGCGGGCGGCCAGATCGAGACGGTCCGCGGCGTGGGCTACCGCCTGCGGGAGACTGCGGTATGACAAAACGAATTTTCCGGTCCATTTTTCTGGTGGCCCTCGTCGTGCTCCTGCTGAGCGTGGCGCTGCTGTCCGTCGTGTTTTATAACGACTATGCCGTGCAGTACCGCTCGGAGCTGAAGAGCGAGGCCCTCTCCATGGCCCATGCCATCAACGGCGGCCTTGCGGAGGAGGAGTATCTGCGCTCGCTGGAGCAGGATAAGATCTCACCGATCCGCATCACCTGGATCGGCGCCGACGGCACCGTCCGCTATGACAACGAGGCCGCCCCCGCGCAGATGGAGAACCATGCCGCGCGCACCGAGGTGGCTGATGCCCTGCGCTACGGCGCGGGTGAGAGCGAGCGCTATTCCGCGACGCTGTCCCAGAAGACGTTCTACTATGCCTGCCGCCTGCAGGACGGCACGGTGCTCCGGCTGGCTGGGACGCGTGATTCCGTGCTCGGCATCCTGGTGCGCATGCTGCGCCCGGCCGTTGCGGCCGTGCTTGTCGCCATTGCGCTGGCGTGGCTGCTGTCCTATCGTCTGTCGAAGCGCATCGTCCGCCCGCTGAATGCTCTCGACCTGGAGCATCCGGAGCAGGCGGAGGCCTATGACGAGCTTTCCCCCCTGCTGGAGAAAATTTCCGCCCAGAACCGGCAGATCGCCGCGCAGATGGATGAGCTGCGCCGCCGCCAGACGGAGTTCACCGCCATCACGGAGCACATGAACGAAGGCCTGCTCATCGTCGACGCCCGGACGAACCTGCTGTTCTGTAATCCGAGCGCGCGCCGCCTGCTGCAGATCGAAAATGTCGAAAAGCAGTCCGTGCTGGCCGTGAACCGCAGCGAGGACTTCCGGGAGGCCGTGCAGCGCGCTCTGTCGGGCGAGCATGACCTGCGCACCCTGACGCTCGACGGCCGCATCTACCAGCTCATGGCCAACCCGGCTATGGAGGACGGCCGCCTTGCGGGCGCGGTGCTCGTGCTGCTGGACGTGACGGAGCGCGAGGACCGCGAGCAGCTCCGCCGCGAATTCACGGCGAACGTCTCCCACGAGCTGCGCAC
>DQIA01000117.1:271-432 GCA_003525905.1 Clostridiales bacterium | reverse complement strand
CACGAGCTGCGCACGCCGCTGACGTCCATCTCCGGCTTTGCCGAGCTCATCCGCGACGGCATCGCAAAGCCGCAGGATGTGCAGCACTTCGCCGGGAACATCTATACCGAGGCGCAGCGCCTCATCGCTCTGGTCGGCGATATCATCCGCCTGTCCCAGCT
>DQIA01000117.1:0-221 GCA_003525905.1 Clostridiales bacterium | reverse complement strand
GATATCATCCGCCTGTCCCAGCTCGACGAGGGCAGCGTGGGCAGCGAAAAGACGGACCTGCGCCTCGACGGCATGGCCGCGAGCGTCGTCTCCCGCCTGCAGGACGCGGCCGCGCAGCACGACGTCACGCTCCGCACGGACCTGAAGCCCTGCCGCGTGCACGGCATCGCGCAGATCGTGGACGAGCTGATCTACAATCTCTGCGACAACGCCATCAAGTA
>DQIA01000082.1:15466-18146 GCA_003525905.1 Clostridiales bacterium | reverse complement strand
GTCCCCGAGGAGCCCGTCGTCCCCGAGGAGCCCGTCGTCCCCGAAGAGCCCGTCGTCCCCGAAGAGCCCGTCGTCCCCGAAGAGCCCGTTGTCCCCGAGGAGCCCGTCGTCCCCGAGGAGCCCGCCTTCTCCGACATGCCCCCCATTCCCCCGGAGCCGCCCGTCTCCGACATGCCCCCCATTCCCCCGGAGCCGCCCGTCTCCAACATGCCTCCCATCCCGGACGCGGCCCCGCGCAAGCGCCGCAATACCGGTATGCTCGTCTCACTCATCGCGCTGGGCGTCGTGGTCGTCGGCGCGGCCGTCGGCGGCTTCCTGCTGTGGCACGGCATGAACGCCAAGCTCGAGCGCGAGCGCTCCGACCATGCGCTGGAGCAGAGTCAGGCCGAGGCCCAGCTGAGCGACCTGCAGGACGCCCTCGACCAGTCCAACGAAAACTATGACGCCCTGTATCACGACTATTACGACCTCGTGCAGGAATACTCCCTCCTGCAGCAGCAGAACGAGAACGTCTCCGACCTGCAGGCCCAGTACGATGCCCTGTCCGACGCCTATGACGAGCTGTCCAAAAATTACAACGAATTTGCCGATATGGCAGAGTTCTACAACAGCAATGCCTGCGTCGCCAGCGACGGCAACGACTATTACCACACCTACGCCTGCGAGGACTGGGACCGTCAGGCCTTCTACATCTTCAACACGGCCTATGCCGAAAACGAGCTGGGACTCAAGCCCTGCCCGAAGTGCCGCTGAGGCACGGGAAAGGATCATCCATGGAATCGAGATTTTCTGTAGACACGACCATTGACGCCGATATCCAGTATGAGGCGTCCAAGAGCCTTATGCCGCGCTATGTGCAGCTGCTGACGTGGGTCTGCTTCGGCCTGTCCGTCGTGCTGCTGGGCATCATGGTCTGGCAGTACGTTATGACGAAGAACACCATGCATCTCGTGCTGGCCCTTCTGCTCGTGCTCGTGGTGGGCTATGCCCTGTTCAACCAGCTCCGCGGCCCGCGCACGGCCCTGCGCCGCTGGCAGCAGAACATCCAGACGAAGTACGGCTCAAACGCCCTGCACCTGCACACGGATTTTTATGACCTCACCCTCGCCCAGACCCTGCAGGAGAACGGCGAGGTCCTCGATGCCGGGTATTCCACCATCACGGAGCTGCGCGAGACGGAGCATCTGTTCCTCCTGCACTGCGGCCGCCAGCAGTGGTACTTTGTGAATAAGGCCGGTTTTACGAAGGGCACGCCGGACGAATTCCGCGCGTTCATCTCCGAAAGGATCGGGGGCTGATCATGCGCAGCAATTCCGGCAAGCCGCTGGGCATTTACGTCCACATCCCCTTCTGCAAGAGCAAGTGCGAATACTGCGACTTCTACTCCCTCGGCGGCAGCCGCGACCGCCGCACGACGGACCAGTACCTGCAGGCGCTGGCCGACCACATCCGCGAAACGGGCCGCCTCGCGCCGGACTACACGGTCGACACCGTCTACTTCGGCGGCGGCACGCCGAGCTTCTTCGGCGCGGAGAATCTGGAAAAAATTCTCGACGAGCTGCAGAAGCGCTTCCACTTCGGCGCGGACCCCGAGATCACGCTCGAGGCCAACCCCGACAGCGTCACGCCGCAGGGGCTCAAGCGGCTGGTCTGCGCGGGCTTCAACCGCATCTCCATCGGCGTGCAGTCCGATCAGGACGACATGCTCAAGCGCCTCGGCCGCCCGCATACCTACGAGCAGGCGCGCATGGCCGTCGTCCGCGCGCGCGAGGCGGGCTTTGCCAACCTCTCGCTCGACCTGATGTTCGGCCTGCCGAACCAGACGCTCACCGGCTGGCGCGACACGCTCGAGAACGTCCTGCGCCTCAAGCCGGAGCACATGTCCTGCTACGCCCTCAAGGTCGAGCCGAACACGCCCCTGTGGGAGTACCGCGACTGCGCCAACCTTCCGAATGACGACGTGCAGGCCGATATGTACCTTGCCGCCTCGGAAATTCTGCAGGACCACGGCTACGAGCACTACGAGATCTCCAATTTTGCCAAGCCCGGCTTCCGCTCCCGCCACAATCTGAAGTACTGGACGGGCGGCGAGTACCTCGGCTTCGGCCCCTGTGCCGCCTCGGACTTTGCGGGCAAGCGCTTCACCATCGAGCCGGACCTGCGCACCTATGTCGAGGGCATCGCCCACCACGGCTCCGTCCTCTCGGAGTGCGAGACCATCCCCCCGCGCGAGCGCGCTGGGGAGTACGTCATGCTCCGCTCGCGCATCGTCTCCGGGCTGGACGCGCAGGAGTACGAGCGCAGCTATCTGCTGCCCTTCGCGCCGCTGCAGCAGCTGCTCGAGCGCTTTGCCGGGCACGGCCTTGCCGCGCAGAGCGGCTCGCGCTGGTACCTGACCCCGCGCGGCTGGCTCGTCTCGAACCGCATCATCCTCGCGCTGCAGGATGCACAGGAAAAATCCACCCCGCTGGCCAAGAAGCGGTAATGCGTTGTAGGGGCCGGGCTGTCCCCTCCCGGCTGCGCACTTCCGACCCGTACCGGCTATCGTTAAAACGGTAAAGTCTCCCGACTTGTCATTGCGAGGGCGCTTTGCGCCCGTGGCAATCTCGGGAAGGCATTTGCAGCCCGTACCGGCTGTCGTTAAATGGTGTGCACCACTGTAGGGGCCGGGCTGTCCCCT
>DQIA01000082.1:0-15455 GCA_003525905.1 Clostridiales bacterium | reverse complement strand
TGCGAGGGCGCTTTGCGCCCGTGGCAATCTCGCAGAACCGGGGTGGATAACAGGACACTTTCGGCGAAAACGTAACTGCCTTCCCGAGATTGCCACGTCGGCCTGCGGCCTCCTCGCAATGACAATTCAGGGAGCCTCGCGCCATGGAATCTATACCGCAGCACTGCCAGCCTGCATGGCGGTCAGTGACCGCCTTGTGGAGGAGCATTAAACCGCGCAAGGGCGCTGGTGCACCACGGCACCACCCTGATGTGTCATTTCGAGGAGCGAAGCGACGTGGCGCCCTGAGCGCGAAGCGCGAGGAAGTGCCCTTGGGGTGCAATCTCGCAGAACCGGGGTGGATAACAGGACACTTTCGGCGAAAACGTAACTGCCTTCCCGAGATTGCCACGTCGGCCTGCGGCCTCCTCGCAATGACAAATCGGAGGCTGTTGCCATTTTGACGGCGGTTTGTACGGACTGCAAGTGCGTCGCCGGGAGCGGCATGCCGCTCCCCTACATTGGCCGGTACCGTTTTAACGGTGGCCGGTACAAATCGGCAGTGCCGGGCCGGGCTGTCCCCTCCCCAACATTCGCTCCATCTCCATCGGCTAATCTCGCTGAATTCAGTGGTGTTTTTCGAACAAAATGCAGTGATTTTCCCCACTTGATTTCTCTTTCACCTGTGCTATAATGTTAGCGGTAAAACTCTGCGGCGGCGCATTTTCGGGAAGAAAACACCGTGCCCCGCAACGATAGCGGCATGCGGCCCTTCCACTGCCCGCACTGCCGAAAATACAAAAAAGGAGTGTTTTCACAATGGCTCTCGTTACCAGTACCGAGATGTTCAAGAAGGCCTATGCCGGCGGCTATGCCATCGGCGCCTTCAACGTCAACAACATGGAGATCGTGCAGGGCATCACCGAGGCCTGCGGCGAGCTGAAGGCCCCCGTCATCCTGCAGGTTTCCAAGGGCGCGCGCGCCTATGCCAACCACACCTATCTGGTGAAGCTGGTCGAGGCTGCCGTCATCGAGAACCCGGATATCCCCATCGTCCTGCATCTGGATCACGGCCCCGACTTCGAGACCTGCAAGAGCTGCATCGACGGCGGCTTCACCTCCGTCATGATCGACGGCTCCTCCCACAGCTTCGAGGACAACATCGCCCTGACCCGCAAGGTCGTCGAGTATGCCCATGACCACGGCGTCGTCGTCGAAGGCGAGCTCGGCACCCTGGCCGGCATCGAGGACGAGGTCAGCCACGCAGTCGGCTCCTACACCCGTCCGGAAGAGGTCGAGGAATTCGTCACCAAGACCGGCGTCGACTCTCTGGCCATCGCCATCGGCACCAGCCACGGCGCTTATAAGTTCAAGCCGGAGCAGTGCACCCGCAATGCCGACGGCATTCTCGTGCCGCCTCCCCTCCGCTTCGACATCCTCGAAGAGGTCTCCCGCCGTCTGCCGGGCTTCCCGATCGTCCTGCACGGCTCTTCCTCCGTGCCCCAGGAGTATGTGAAGATGATCAACGAGAACGGCGGCAACATGCCCAACGCCATCGGCGTGCCGGAAGAGGAGCTGCGCCATGCCGCTCAGCTGTCCGTCTGCAAGATCAACATCGATTCCGACCTGCGTCTGGCCATGACCGGCACGATCCGCGCCTACTTCAACGAGCATCCGGATCACTTCGACCCGCGCCAGTACCTCAAGCCCGCCCGCGCCAACATCAAGGCCCTCGTCGAGCATAAGCTCAAGGACGTCCTCGGCTGCGCCGGTAAGGCCTGATCGAAAAACCGCAAAAAATCTCCGGGACTGCAAATCGCAGCCCCGGATTTTTTCGGCTCTATGTTCAATAGTTGGGGTGGAGGCAAAAAAACAAATAATTGCAAGTCGTGTCGGAGATTGCTCTTCGGCACGATTCTTATGTACGGCAGAAGAGAATTCTATTTCTGATACTGATTCCTGATTAAAACATTCAATCAGAAATCCCGTGTGCTACGCACACTCGCATCGTGCTGACGCACGCTGCGCCGTCTCATGCAGAATCTGACGCGCTCTCGGCGCTATAAAAAGCTTTTAAAGCTTTTTATCAGATTCTAGTATGAAATTTCGGAAGTTACGCATTCCGAAGCGGGCCCGTTTGAGCCGCGGCAATGACAGAATTCTTCCGGTTCAGGAAATTATCCGTGGACCGGCTGTACGAGCTGCTCCTGCATGGCCTTCAGCGTCGCGATCTGTGCCGTCTCTTCAATCAGCTCGGCGGTGTGCTCCGCTTCCAGAACATCCTTGCCCAGAGCGACAATGCCGTGCCCGCGCAGAATAAAGGCACGCAGCTTCGGATTGGCCCGGAAAGCAGCCTCGAGCAGAGGCGCGTCGATCGGGCGCACGTTGGCGCTCGGAATGTCGAATACGGGAATGTCATATCCGATCTTCAGCTGCACATGGAGCGTCGTCATCGGAAGAACGTCGTGCGAATAGGCCCAGGCCACGGACCACGGGCTGTGGCAATGCATTACGCCGCCGCATTCCGGGCAGAGCTTATACATCAGGCCGTGCAGAACGACCTCTCTTGTGGGCTTGCCGGACGGGGAAAGAACGCTGCCGTCCAGATCCGTCTCTACGAAGCCGGTGCCGTCTGCCAGACAGTCGGCAAAGGAGCCGCCGCTGGATTTTACGATCATGCCGAAGTCCGCTCTTGCGGAGAGATTGCCGCCGTTTCCCGTCTGGATCCCGCGTGTATAGGCACGGTGAGCAGCCTCTTCCAGCATCTCATAGGTATTCATCAAAAAGTTCCTTTCATGTAGCGATTTAATACCTGCACGATCAGATCGATACAGGCCGGATCATTGATATGAGCCGGTGTCGTGATACATTCGACCGTCTCCGCTGCGGTATTCCGGACGCCCTTCTCGAATCCTGCATTGGCCTGCGCGTCATACAGGACGTGCCCCACGCGATTTTGCATACTGTAGCCGCCCTGCGGAATGATGATCGCATTTTTCCCGCGGCACAGGTTGTGCTTCTCTGCAATCAGCTTTCCTGCCGCATACATTTCTGCCTCGGTCGTGCGCAGATGGGTGTGGAAGGGTGTGTGGGCATAGTGCGCGCGGCTCTGAAGCGCGGCGGGCAGATCCTTATACGGCCCCTTCAGCATGACATCGATGCAGCCGGGCAGCGAGATCAGGGGAATCTCACTGTTGTAAATGTGGGAAAAGCGCTCAGGGCCGCACTTCATCAGGCCGTCAAACAGGAAGCCGCCCCATTCATGGGTCGTGATATCCAGCACGGCCTGAATTTTCCCCTCCTGCGCGAGCTCGTCTACGACCTCGGAGCCGATTACATTGGTATGGCACACGATTGTCTCATACCCTTCCGCGTCGAGCTGCTGCTTGACCCCCATCACACAGGGCGTTGTAACGCCGGCCATCGTCAGGGCTACGACCGGCTTTCCCTTCGGCACCTGCACGGATGCCTGCGCCTGCGCCATGCCGACGACAGCGCCGCAGCCGGAGGCGAACACTGGAATGGTAATGGAATTCAGGCCGCAGATATCTGCAATGGAGGGAATCATCGCAATGTCGCGGTTTCCGACATAGTCGTCGAACTGCGCGCTTCCGCAGGCTACGGTAGATACCATGACCTTCGGAAAGCCGATCGGCAGGCCCTGCATGGCGGCCGTGGAGATTGCAGTGCCCTGTGCGCCGCCGACGGACAGAATGCCCTGAATCCGCCCTTCGTCATGCAGCCTGCGAAGCGTTTTCTGCAGACCCTCGCGCATCTTGTCCTGTGTTGCGGCCTTTCCCTGCTCCGCCAGATAGGCGCGGCAGTCGCTGACGCCTGCCTCTGCAAACACGGCATCCCGTGCAAGATCCGGCGTGATGGTCGGGGCGGCGCCCATACCGGAGTCGATCAGCAGTACGGAGCAGCCCATCTTCTCAATCGTCTGCTTTAAGAATGCGGCCTCTGCACCCTTGGTGTCCAGCGTCGCGATCACAGCAATCACTGCCATAATTCATGCCTTCTTTCCGGCCAAACGGCGCAGAGATCTGCGCCGTTTGACAAAGTATTGACCTTAGAGACCCAGAACCGGGGTTTCCTTGAAGCGCTCGATCAGCGTCGGTTCATGCGCAGGAAGCACCATCTTGATATCCGGGCAGCGGCGCTTGATTTCGCGCACGCTCTCCCACCACTCGACGATGTTGGCGAAGCGGGCGGTCGGCGTCAGGTCATAGTGGATCTGGGGAACCGGCTTCAGGTTGTCGAGCAGGAAAATCGCATCGCCGACGCAGTGATAGGTGCCGTCTTTGGTGTCGACCTCAACGGCCTGATGTCCGGGGGAATGACCCGGCGTCGGGTAGACGCGGACGCCCGGAACGATCTCGGCTTCGCCGTCAATCAGCTCGAACTTGACGCCGATAAACGGAGCCTCGATGCCGAGGTCCTTGTACTCATAGGACTTGTAGTACAGGGGGATGGGGTTCATGGCGAACTCATATTCCTTGCGCTGAGCATAGTACTTGGCGTTCTTGAAGTCCTTCATATAGAAGGTATGGTCCCAGTGCAGATGCGTGAAGATGATTTTCGTCACATCATCGGGTTTGTAGCCCGCCTTCATCACCGCACGCGGCATGGCCTCGTCCGGAAGCTGGACAGAGCCGGGATGATGGTACGTGTTTGCACGGTCGGTGTCGGACATGCCGGTATCAATCAGGATCAGCTCGTCGCCGGTATTCAGCAGGTAGCAGAACACGGGCAGGGCCTTATCCTCGTTGCTCACGTTGGTGTAGTACTTGTGGGTTGAAGGATGGTAGTGGTAGGTCTTGGGATTCGACGTGCACATACCGGAATTCAGCGGGGTGATTGTAATGCTCATTTTGTTTTCTCCATTCAATATAGAAATTTAAATCAACTTGCTTTTCTCAGATCAGAGGACTGTGTTGTTCCGATCCTGCAGCAGCTCGATCCGTTCGCCGTCCGGGCCGCGCAGGAAGGCAACAAGCAGATCCATCGGGCCGACGTTTGGGACTCGGCGGATATCTGCCTCCTCAAAGGTAAGCTCCGGATCCTGCTCCAGACGCCGCCGCGCTTCGGCGACGTCGCTTACCATGAGAGAAAAGTGGGTGTTTGTGTTCAGGCATGCCGTCCGCAGACGTTCGGTGGGCCATTCGTCCACGGACAGCAGCTCAAGCACGATGTCCTTCAGCTTCAGCATGGCGACCCGCTCATGCGCCGCTTCCACATAGCCGGTGAGGCAAAGCCGGAAGCCAAAGCAGCGCTGATAAAATCGGATACTCCGTTCCATGTCACCCACAAACACGGCGACATGATGCTGGCGGAGGACAAGCTCCTCGATCATATTACTGATTACCTCTGTTCTTCTGGATATCCAGGAACACGGCCAGCATGATCACGACGCCGCTGACAATATCCTGCCAGTACATATTCACGCGCAGCAGATCCATGCCGTTGTTGATCACGCCGATGATGCAGGCGCCGACGATGGTATATAGCACGTTGCCCTTGCCACCGGAAAGGCTCGTTCCGCCGATGACCGCAGCTGCGATGGCTTCCATCTGCAGGCCGTCGCCCAGGTTTGCAAGACCGGACTGCACGCGGGAGGTAAGCAGAATGCCGCCCACGCCGGACATCAGGCCGCAGAAGGAATAGGCAACGATCTTGGTAAAGACGGTGTTGATGCCGGCCATCTTGGCGGCGTTCTCATTGCCGCCGACCGAAATGATGTGGTAGCCCAGAGTCGTCTTGCGCATCAGGAACCAGCTGAGCAGGACCACGAGCAGCAGCACAAAAATCGGGGCAGGGATGCCAAGCAGCTTGCCGCCGCCGATGAAGTTGAACGCATCGCTGAAGTGGTTGATTGGGGTGCCCTTCGTGATCAGAAGAGCGATGCCTGCGAAAATCGTCATGGTAGACATGGTAACGATGAACGGCGGAATCTTCAGCTTGGCGACTGCCAGGCCGTTGATCAGGCCGCAGACCAGACCGGTCAGAAGGCCGACCATGATCGGCACGATCAGCGGGAAGTCGCCCGGGTGTGCCGTCGATGCCACCAGGACGGAAACGAGGCTGACGATTGAGCCGACCGACAGATCCATGCCGCCGGCAATGATGACCGCCGTCTGGCCGCAGGCCAGCACGCCGATACAGGCGATCTGCTTCAGAATGTTGAGCAGATTATTTTTTCCGATGAATGTTCCTCCGGTCCGAATGGTCAGGAAGGCCATGATCAGAATCAGAATCAGAATGATACCATACTTGCTGTAAATATCCAGCAGCGTTTTTTTGGTGTTCCGCTCTCGCCGCTTTTCCACTGTTCTTTCCCCTTTCATCCGACGTTCTCCGCATATCGCATGATCTCGTCCTGTGTTGCTCCGTCCCCGGATAAGGTCCCGGTGATCTTACCCTCGAACATGACGACGATGTTGTCGCTCATGCCGATGACCTCCGGAAGCTCCGAGGAAATCATGATGATTGCCTTGCCCTGCTTGGCAAGCTCGCGCATCAGGTGGTAGATTTGCGTTTTTGCACCGATATCGATACCGCGTGTCGGCTCATCCAGAATGATGATATCGGGATCGAGCATCATCCAGCGCGCCAGGACCACCTTCTGCTGATTGCCGCCGGACAGATGGCAGACCTCTTGATTCAGAGAGGCCATTTTAACCTGGAACTTATCCGCACCCTCCTTGCAGGTGCGGTTGATCTTTGCATTGCTCACGGCAATCCCTTTGAGATAGGACTTCAGGTTCGGGATCACCATATTGTGACTGATGCTCAGACCGAGGAACAGGCCGGTCAGCTTGCGGTCCTCCGTGACCATGACCATGCCGCGGTTAATGGCATCTCTGGGGCGGGTGATCTTTACCTGCTCACCCTTCAGCCAGATATCGCCGCTGTCGGCCGGATTATAGCCAAACAGCGCTTCCATGATCTCGGTGCGTCCCGCGCCGACCAGTCCGGCAAAGCCCAGAATCTCACCCCGGTGGACTGAGAAACTGATGTCCTGAAATTTTCCGGCCTTCGTCAGGCCGCGGACCTCCAGCAGCTTTTCGCCGCACTGGGAATCCCGCGGCGGGAAAAACGTGGATATTTCACGTCCCACCATTTTGGAGATCAGCTCCTGCATCGGCATTTCGTTGACCGGCTTGCAGTCGATCGTCATGCCGTCACGCAGGACGGTCATCTCATCAGCCACGGTGTAGATCTCATCCATCTTGTGGGAAATGAAAATAAAGGTGATGCCGTTGCGCTTGAGCCGCTCCACGATGCGGAACAGCGTCTTGCACTCGTCCTCCGTCAGGGAGGAGGTAGGCTCATCCATAATAATCAGCTTCGAGTGATAGGACAGCGCCTTGCAGATTTCAATCATCTGCATTTTTGCAGTGCTCATGCCCCGCAGCGAATCCGTGGGGCGAAGGAAGGTGATCTCAAAGCTGTCCAGCAGCTCCTGCGTCTGCCTGATCAGCTTCTTGCGATCGACGATTCCGGTCTTGCCGATCTTCGGCTCACGCCCGATAAAAATGTTTTCAGCCACGCTCATGTCTGGCACAAGGCACAGCTCCTGAAAGATCATGGAGATGCCCTTTCCCAGTGCCTGATGGACCGTCAGCGTGGATGGCTCAAGGTCTTCTCCGTTGAACCGGATCGTTCCGGAGTCTGCGCGATGCGCGCCGATCAGGATCTTCATCAGTGTCGATTTCCCGGCGCCGTTTTCTCCCATCAGTGCGTGCAGCGTTCCCTTCCTGACCTTCAGATTAACATGATGCAAAACCTGTACACCGGAAAAACTTTTGCAGATGTTATCCATCTCTAAGATATATTCACTCATACGATTTCTCCCTTATTTTCTTCCGCGGGGAGGACTTTCCCTTCCTCCCCGCGGTAGTGCAGCGAAGCCGTATCAGCTGTTCAGCATTGCTTTCAGATCGTCCAGCGTAGCCTGTGCGGTCTCGGGCGTGACCAGAACGCCCTCCGTCACATAGCTCTCCTCCAGCGTTTCGCCGTTCAGATACTTGACGGTGAAGTCGATTGCATCATAGCCGTTCTGATATGCGGGTTGGAAGACCGTACCGTCGAAGTCGCCGTTCAGGATCGCGGTCAGACCTTCCTCGGTGCCGCCGACGCCGATGATGATCGGGCGCTCAACGTTCGCGTTGGCGTAGGCAAGAGAGATGCCGATAGCCATGGCGTCGTTGTTGGAGAGGATGATGTCGATATCGCGGCCGGAGGTGATCCAGTTCTCTGCGATGGCCATGGCGTCGTCGCGGTTCCAGCTGCCGACCTGCTCGTCAACGATTGTTGCGTTTGCGTAGTTCTTCAGCTGCTCCTCGTAGCCCTGGCAGCGCTCCACGGCGTTCTGGTTGTCCAGCTTGCCGGTGACGATGCCGACGTTGATCGTGCCATTCATGTCGCCGCCGTTCTTCTCGAAGATCTCCATGGCGTAGTCGACCTGCATTTTGCCGAAGCCGACGTTGTCAAACAGAATGTTGGTGATGGGAGCGCCGTTGACCTTGGCATGGAAGCAGATCAGCGGGATGCCCGCATCCTTGCAGGCGTTGATGATCTGGTCGCAGCCTGCGCCGTCGACCGGGGTCAGGGCGATTGCGTCAACGTTCTGCGAGATCAGGTTTTCGCACTGCTTGAGCTGGGTGCTGACGTCCTTATTTGCGTTGTACTCGATCAGCTTGACATTGGAATGCTCTGCAGCATAGGCCTGGCAGCCGGCCGTGGCCTCGCTCAGCAGAACCTCCTGGTCCAGATAAAGAACGCCGATGGTATAGGTGTCTTCGCTGGAATCTGTGTTCTTGTCGTCTGCATTGGTGCCGCCTGAGCAGGCAGCCAGTGCAAGGACCATCGACAGTAACAGGATCATTGCAGTAATCTTTTTCATGGTCGTTCAATACTCCTTTTTGTTTTTGGGTCTGATTGGGTCTGCACAGTGCTTTGGGTTAACGCTTTGGGTCATCCGTATTTGTTTGGGGAAACTCACATTTCCCTTTGACTTTCTCAACAATAGCATGGATTTCCAACGTTGTCAACTTGGAAATTGGAATATTAGGGATTTAAGGGTGGATTTCGTTGGATTAAACAAAAAGATCGCGGAATTTTTGTTGATATCCACGAAAAGCCGCATTCCTGAGGCAGAAATCCTCTCTATATCCGGCGAAAATCAGGGGTCACAGAAGAGGCTTCGTCATTTTTTACGACATTTATTGTGAGAAAAGACCTCGATTTCTGCTTGCTTTTTCTGCAAGTATCTGATACTATAGCAACAGAAACAGCGAGAATATCCACATATCCAAGCCCCTTTGCAGAAACGAACCGGTTTGCCTGCTGCACAAAAATCCACAGGTACCAAACGATAAAGGAGAGATTTCTATGCTTCCAATGCAGCGCCGCGAAAAGATCAAGGCAATTCTCCGCGAACAAAAGAGCGTGACCGTTCTGGAATTAATGGAGTATTTCAATGTGACGAACGAGACCATACGGCGTGACCTTCTGGCACTTGAGGAGGAGGGCTTCGTGAGCCGCGTTCATGGCGGAGCATATATCGAGGGCGGAACAACCAATGAGATTAATATTTCCCTGCGCCGCACGACGCACTCGGCGCAGAAGCAGCAGATCGCCGCGGTCTGTGAAAGAATCATCCAGAATGGCGATTCCATCTTCCTGGATTCCTCCACCACGGCGAATTATATTGCCGAAAAGCTGACCAACTACCGTCTGACGGTCCTGACCAATTCCATTCAGATCATCAATACGCTGGCCTCCTTTTCCGGGATCTCCCTGATTATGGTCGGCGGCAACTTCGATAAGAAAAGTCAGTCCTTCTATGGAACGCGGGCTTTGGAATTTGTCAGATCGTACCATGTGGACAAGGCGTTCTTCTCCTGCCGTTCGATTAACTATAAATCCGGCGTAATGGATTCCAATGAAAAGACCTCTGATATCCGTCGGATGATCATCGATCAGTCGGACCGGGCCTATCTCTGCGTGGATTCGTCCAAATTCGGTGCGAATTCCTTTGTCAGCATCTGTAATTTCGATGCACTGACCGGTCTGATCACCGATCATATCCCGTCGGAAGAATGGCGTACCTTCCTTTCCAAATCCGGCCTGACTACCTATGCCTATGACGAGTTGGACACTGCCGCCCCGCTTGCGTCCCCTGCAGAGGAGCAGCAGGCAGAATAAAAACAGGAATCATGAAAAAGGAGCCGGGCGTATGCATACGCCCGGCTCCCGCTTTTGTTTCTGCCGTGTTGGATCAGTAGAGGAAATCGAACACCATCTTATCATAGGAAGAGGCGCTCATATAATCGCGTATCGCCACATGATCCGGATAATAAAGATAGTACTCCAGCGTCGGCTGATCGGCAAAGGTTTCGTCGACGCAGAGATCGAATGCTTCCTCGCCCTCATGCAGGTTTACGCCGATGGAGCAGCTGAGAATTTCCGGAAGGATCTTCTGCAGGTCATCCATCATCTCGCGGAACCGGCAGACCACGCGCTCCTGCTCCTCCGCCGTTCCCTTCAGCTTCCAGCAAACAATATGTCGCAGCATCGTTTTCACTCCTCCTGCTCCGCGCACTGCAGAGCTGTATTCCTGCTCATTTTATCGTGATATGCTGAAAAAGTCAATCGTGAAATTGGATTTCTGTTGAGAACAGAAACGAATTTTCCTGAATTTCACACTGTAATCCATTTAATTCACTAAATTACACAAAATTATTTTGCGATTATTATTGACTTGTGTGGAATATTGTGTTAATATGGGTTCAACGTCATCCGTAACCGCATTCATTCGTATACGACGATTCCATGCTTCAACCGCTGCGGGAGCAGCACAGATTTCGAGAGGAGTGTTTTTCCGGTGAGTATCCCCAAAATGATGAAAGCAATGACCCTGACTGCCTATGACCACCTCAAGCTTGCAAGTGTTCCGGTTCCCCAGCCCGGCCCCGGCGAGGTCCTTTGCAGGATTAAGTCTGTCGCGATCTGCGGCTCGGATCCCAAGATGATCCATGGCGGCTATGCGTTCACCAACTGGCCCCCCTATTACCCGTTTATCATGGGTCACGAATGGGCCGGTCAGATTGTTGCACTCGGCGAGGGCGTTGAGGATTTCAAGATCGGCGACCGCGTCGCGGGTGAGGCGCATGTCGGCTGCGGCAAGTGCGATAACTGCAAGCGCGGCCATTACACCGTTTGCCTGAACTATGGTCATGATGGCCACGACGGCGGCCTGGATCTCGGCCATCGTCATTACGGCTTCTATTGGCAGGGCGCCAATGCCGAATATAATGTCTATAAGACCAGCGCACTGCACCGGATTCCCGACAACGTGAGCTACGATGTTGCCTCCATGTGCGACTGCGCGGGCGTTGCCTTCCACGGTGTGCAGCTCGCGGGCGTTACGCCCGGCGGCACCAGCGTGGTGTTCGGGCCCGGCCCCATCGGCCTTTGCGCCATGCAGGAGTGCAAGGCGCTCGGCTCCGGCCGCGTGATCATGATCGGCCGCGGCAAGAAGCTGGAAAAGGCACGCGAGCTCGGCGCAGACGTCTGCATCGACTTCGAAAAAGAGGATCCTGTTCAGCGCGTTCTGGAGCTGACCGGCGGCGTCGGCGCGGACGAAGTCATGGAGTGCTCCGGCGCTGCCGACTCTCCCATGAAGGCCTGCAAGCTCGTGCGCAAGACCGGCAGCGTCGCACTGATTGCGACCTACCATGATCCGGACGTCTTGATCCCGGTCAACACGGTCAACTTCAACGAGATCCGCATTGTCGGCTCCAAGGCAAACCCGAACGTCTCCGAGGAAGTGCTGAACTTCTTCTCGACCGGCGCGATCCAGGGCGAAAAGCTGATCACACATACCTTCCCGCTTGAGGAATATGAAAAGGCTGTTGATATCTTCGAGCATAAGAAGGAGAACTCGATCAAGGTCGTGATCCATCCGTAAGCCTTCCGCGTGTGCCGCGCGGCCGGCGCCGCAGAAGCGCCCCGGCAAAAGAAAACGGAAGTCCGGTCCTCCTGAAGGTCTTCAAACCCCCGTGTGCCATCCTCCGGCACATGGGGGTTTTGCGCATTGCGCCGCAAGGCGTGGCGCCCTGAGCGCGCAGCGCGAGGAAGTGCCCTTGTTGCAATCTCGCAGTACCAGCCCGCAGCAACAGGAAAGTCCCCGGCGAATTCTTGACAGCCTCCCTGAGATTGCCACGGATGGAGATTCCTGCGTCGGACTCACCCCTAGCAATGAAACGGGAAAAAACGCAGGTACTCTGCTTTCACGGAACAGGAGCCTGTATTTGTCTTTTGAATAAGCTGCAGCCGGGACGAAATAACGGAACTGCATAATTTGATCAAAACAGTGAAGAATCATGAAAAATATAAATGATTGGTTGCCAAACTATGAAAATAGTGACCGGGTGTAAAATGAAGTTGGATACCTGAGAAAAAGAAATCCATAGTGGCTTCCCGTATGGTAGAATGAAGTTCCCCAACACAAGCGGGGGATGTTTTTTGGCGTTCCGGCAATTCTGTTGTTCCGGGAAATGCGGCCGCCGCCCCTTCCCGGCTGCCCGGCCCGGCATTTGGAAAGGAATGCGGGAACTTTTCCGCCCGATTCTTCCCTTTTCCCGGGAAATATGGTATGATAAATTATGATAAATTGGAATCAGGGCAGCACCGCACAATGCCGTGAGAGCCTTCGGTGAAGGCCGAGGGTGCGCTGCCGCCTTAGAATCTGGATCAGGAGCGAAAAAACTATGGACATCCATCTTCTGGAACGTTTGAAGGACATCGTCCGCTCGGCGGGCACGACGGTCCGTTCGGCGCAGGATGCCGCCATGGGCATCCGCGAAAAATCCTCGCATGTCGACCTCGTCACGCTGTATGACCCCATGGTGCAGGAATTCCTGCGCAGCCGCCTGATGACGCTGCTGCCGGAGGCCGGCTTCCTCGGGGAGGAGGACGCGACGCATGACATTGCAGGCAGGCGCCAGCTGTTCATCGTCGACCCCATCGACGGCACGATGAACTTTATCCGCGGCCTGCACCACAGCGCCATTTCCGTCGCGCTGGCGGTCGACGGCGTCGTGACGCACGCCGTGGTCTACAACCCCTATTACGACGAGATGTTCTCCGCCCAGCGCGGCAAGGGCGCGTGGCTCAACGGCCAGCGCCTGCATGTCACGCAGCACGCCGTCCACGACAGCCTCGTGCTGTTCGGCAGCGCGATCTACTACCGCGACACCATCGCCGAGACGCTCCGCTTCGTCGAAGCCCTTCTGCCGAACTGCCTTGATTTCCGCCGCGGCGGCTCGGCCGCGCTGGACTGCTGCTATGTGGCCGCAGGCCGGGCGGACCTGTTTTTTGAGTGCAGACTGTGCCCGTGGGACTATGCCGCGGGAGGCCTGATCGTCACGGAGGCGGGCGGCATCGCCACTCAGCTCGACGGCAGCCCGCTGGCCCTGACGCAGCGCGGCTCCGTCGCCATGGGCAACGCCGTGAATCATCCGGAGCTGCTGGCCATTGCCCGCCGCATCCGGGAAGGAGGCGACGCATGAAAAAGCGCTGCTTTGCTCTGCTGCTGGCCCTGTCGCTGCTGCTGACGGGCTGCAGCCCCCTGTTTGACCTCTATTCCGCCGCGCGCGGCGAATATACCCGCCCGGATTATTCGGACGGTGCGATCTCGTACCGCGAGTTCCAGCGGCCGTATCAGCCCCGCGTGAAATACACGGCCGAGCCGGACATCGAATACGTCCGCCCGGACGTCGACAGCCTTTGCAGCACGCTCAAGTCCATCGGCGCATCCGCGACCGGCGGCAAGGCCGCTGCGGCCGACATCATCAACCAGTTCGACGCGGCCTATGACGACTATGTGCTCTTCAACACCATGGGCGAGCTTGCCTACCTGCGCTACACCCGCGACCTGAGCGACAGCTACTACGAGGCGGAGTACACCTGGTGCACGGACCAGACGACGCGTGTGGAAAAGGCCATGGAGGACTGCTACACGACCATGGCCAAAAGCAGCCTGCGCAGCGCGCTCGAGGAGCAGTATTTCGGCGAGGACTTCTTTGCGTCCTACGACTCGGACGGCGTGTATTCCGACGCCCGGACCGTCGCCCTCCTGCAGCAGGAGGCCGAGCTGCAGGCGCAGTATGTCGCCCTGCAGAATGACCCGTCGATCGAGTGGAACGGCAGCACACGCTCCGTCTCGGAGCTGCTGGAAAACGCCGTGACGGCCGACCTCTATTACGAGGTCCTCGGTGCGTATTACGACGCCTACGGCGCGCAGGCGGGCGAGATCTACATCAAGCTCATCCAGACGCGCCGGGAGCTTGCCGGGCGGCTGGGCTACGGCAGCTACGCCGACTATGCCTATGACGCGCTCTATTACCGCGACTACACCCCGGCGCAGGCCGAGCGCTATATCGAGCGCGTGCGCACGGAGCTGGCCCCCGTCTACACGGAGGCGGCCGAGCCGATGCAGCTTTCCGCCCTTTCCGCCGACGAGACGATGCAGCACCTGCATGAGGCGGCCGACACGCTCGGCGGCGAGGTGCAGACGGCCATGGGCTTCCTTGATGCCTACGAGCTTTATGACATCACGAGCTCCGCGAATAAAATGCCCGGCTCATACACAACGTACCTTGAGTCCTACGAGATGCCCTACATCTATATCTCGCCCGAGGGGACGCTGGCGGACCTGCTGACGGCCGCGCACGAATACGGCCACTTTGTCGACGGCTATGTGAACTGCAACCAGACGTTCTCCATCGACTGCTCCGAGGTCTTCTCGCAGGCGCTGGAGTACCTGACGCTCGGCAGCACGTCGCTGGGCTTCGCCCGCGCGGCAGAGCTGCGGCAGTACAAGCTCTATGACTCGCTCGAGACCTTCCTCACGCAGGCATGCTACTATGCCTTTGAGTGCAAGGCCTATGCCCTGCCGGACAGCGAGCTGACGGTCGGGAAGCTCAATGAGCTGTTTGCGGAATGCTGCGTGGACTTCGGCCTGTTTGACGAGGCGTCGGCGGAGCAGGCCGCGCGCAGCTGGATCGACGTGCAGCACTTTTTCTCCGCGCCGTACTATGTCATCAGCTACTGCGTCTCGAACGACGCTGCCCTTCAAATTTACCAGCTGGAGCAGGAAACGCCCGGCGCGGGTCTGAAAGCCTTCAGCGACCTGCTGTATGCCGCGCCGGAGTCGACGTTCCTCGCCATGCTGCAGGACGGGAGCCTGACCTCGCCGTTTGACGAGAACCGGATGCAGGATCTGGCGGCATATTTTAAGGAAGCGCTGTAATTTATAAATTTTTGCGCGGACATCGATAGCGCGCTGTAGGGGCGGGGACAGCCGGGCCCGGCTGCGCACTGCCGAGCGAAACAGGCCTCCGTTAAAATGGTAACCGCTCCCGAATTGTCATTGCGAGGCGCGAAACGCCCTTGGCTCTCCCTCTGGG
>DQIA01000030.1:25025-26091 GCA_003525905.1 Clostridiales bacterium | reverse complement strand
GCGGCGAACTCTGCGAGGCTTTTCAGGGCGCATGATGCGCCCTGATTTTTCGTGTCAGAGCTTTTTGCGGAACTGGATGAGCTTGCGCTGCATGCCCTGCGCTTCATAAAACGCCAGCGCCGACGTATTGCGGCTGTCACAGGCCAGCTGCAGGTCCGTACAGCCCAGCGCGCGGCCACAGCGGCACAGCTCCTCGAGCATGGCATGTGCGATGCCCTGCCTGCGGCACGGGCCGTCGACACACAGCGCGTCGAGCATCATCACGCGGCGCGGCAGGATCGACGCGCCGTCAAAGTCCCGCACGGCAAAGGCGGCATAGGCCACGATGTGCTCCCCGCGGCAGGCCACCACGAGCTGATCCCGCTCCACCATCTCCCGGAATTCCTCACAGGAGATGGGATGCTTGACGGAGCGATAGAGATCGGGGTGCAGCGAGACGTGCAGCTCGTGCACCTGCCGGGCCAGCCGGTTCACATGCTCAAAGTCGGGCTCCGCCGCAGTGCGAAACGTCAGCATGCAAGAACAGCCTTGTGGAAGACCTTCTTGCCCTTGCGGAGCTTGACGCCGTTCTTGAGCTGCTCTGCCGTGAAGACAACGTCGATGGATGCGACCTTCTCGTCATCGGCGAACACGCCGCCCTGCTGGACGAGACGGCGCGCCTCAGACTTCGTGGGCGCGAGCTTGCAGGCGAGCATCAGGTCCAGGATACCGATCCGGCCATCCGTGAGCTGGCTCTCCGTCAGCTCCGTTGTCGGCATATCGGCATCGTTCGCGCCGCTGAGGAACAGAGCCTTCGCCGCATCACGGGCCTTATTGGCCTCTTCCTCGCCGTGGACGAGCTTCGTCAGCTCATAGGCGAGAATTTCCTTGGCCTTGTTGAGCTGGCTGCCTTCCCAGCCCTCCATGGCGTTGATCTCCTCGAGCGGGAGGAAGGTCAGCATGCGCAGGCACTTCATGACGTCGGCATCGTCGATATTGCGCCAGTACTGGAAAAAGTCGAAAGGCGTCGTCTTGTTCGGATCGAGCCAGACTGCGCCCTTGGCTGTCTTGCCCATCTTCTTGCCCT
>DQIA01000030.1:0-24967 GCA_003525905.1 Clostridiales bacterium | reverse complement strand
CCCATCTTCTTGCCCTCGGAGTTGAGCAGCAGCGTGATGGTCATGGCGTGGGCGTCCTTGCCGAGCTTGCGGCGGATGAGCTCCGTGCCGCCAAGCATGTTGCTCCACTGATCGTTGCCGCCGAATTCCATGTTGCAGCCGTAGTGCTGGAACATGTAGTAGAAGTCGTAGCTCTGCATGATCATGTAGTTGAATTCCAGGAAGCTCAGGCCCTTCTCCATGCGCTGCTTGTAGCACTCGGCGCGCAGCATGTTGTTGACGGAGAAGCAGGCGCCGACCTCGCGCAGCAGCTCGATATAGTTCAGCGGCTTCAGCCAGGCAGAGTTGCGTAGCATGATCGCCTTGCCGTCGGAGAAGTCGATGAATTTCTCCATCTGACGCTTGAAGCACTCCGCATTATACGCAATAGTCTCCTCAGTGAGCATCTGGCGCATGTCGGTGCGGCCCGACGGGTCGCCGATCATCGTCGTGCCGTCGCCGATGAGGGCGATGGGCTTATTGCCCGCCATCTGCAGGCGCTTCATCAGGCATAGGGCCATGAAATGGCCGACATGCAGGGAGTCTGCCGTGCAGTCAAAGCCGATATAGAACGTGGCCTTGCCGTTGTCGATCATTTCGCGGATCGCTTCTTCATTCGTCACCTGCGCGATCAAGCCGCGGGCGACAAGCTCGTCATAAAGTTTCATAATTACCTCCTGTTTTTGTCATAAAAAACGCCCTCTGTCCAATGGACAGAGGGCGTAAAACTACGCGGTACCACCTCGTCATCCCCGGCGCTTCACAGCGGCGGGCTCGGGGAGTGCAGCCACACTCCTGCGCGATATCGGGCGCACCCGTCCGGCCCTACTGCAGGTTCAGGTCGGCCGCTCCGGAAGGTATTTCGCCCCGCTTCCCTGCCGCCTTACACCGACCGGCGGCTCTCTGCGCGTGGAGTACGGGGGTACTTCATTCCATCACAGCGTTTTACTATGGGTATCCTAACAGAAAACCGGTGCTTTGTCAAGTCCGACTTTCCAACATTTCCGCCGCGCTCTGCAGCGTGGTCGGCGTGATGCTCGCGCCGCCGATGATGCGGGCCAGCTCAGCCTTGCGCCCCTCAAAGTCGAGCGGCGTCACGCTCGTGAACGTGCGGCCGTCGTGCTCTGCCTTGGCGATGCGGAAATGCGTGTCCGCCAGCGCAGCGATCTGCGGCAGATGCGTTACGCACAGGATCTGCTTCGTGCGGGACAGGGCGCGGAGCTTTTCCGCCACACGCTGAGCGGCCCGGCCGGAGACACCGGTGTCGACCTCGTCGAAGATCAGCGTCGGCACATGGTCTCTCTCGGCCAGCACGTTTTTCAGCGCCAGCATGATGCGCGCCAGCTCGCCGCCCGAGGCGACCTTGCTCAGCGGCTTGAGCGCCTCGCCGAGGTTGGCGGACATGTAGAACGAAACGGCGTCCATGCCGTCCTGCGTCAGATCCGTCTCCGTGAAGCGGCAGGCAAATTGTACTTTCTTCATATCCAGCTGGGACAGCTCGTCCAGCACGCGCGCCGTCAGGGCCTCTGAGGCCGCTTTTCGGCATTCGCGCAGGCGAAGGGCCGTTTCCCGTGCTTTCTCTTCCGCCGCGGCGACCTGCTTTTCCAGCTGCTGCAGGCGCTCGTCGGAGAACTCGATCTCCTCCAGCTCCGCTTTTGCCCTGGCAAGGTAGTCCAGAATGGCCGCGCAGTCCGCGCCGTATTTCCGGCGCAGGCGGTGCAGCAGGTCGAGGCGCTCCTCAAGCTGCTCCAGCTCGTCTGCGGAGTACGACAGGCGGTACAGACGGTCGCGAAGCTGCTCGGCGGCGTCCTGCGCCTGATACATCAGGTCCGCGATCGTGTCGTGCAGCGGCTGCAGCGACTCATCGAAGCGTGCGCTGTGCGCCAGATCACGCTCCGCCTGCGTTAAGAGTGCGGCTGCGCCCTGCGCCTCGTCTCCGCCGTCCAGGCAGGCGGCGGCATCGCGCAGACCGTCCGAGAGCTTTTCGGCATTTTGCAGCAGGCGGCGGCGGGCCTCCAGCTGCGTATCCTCATCCGGCTTCAGAGCCGCACGCTCGATCTCATCGATCTGATAGCGCAGCGTCTCCGTGCGGCGAAGCTTCTCGCTCTCGTCCATGCGCAGGTGCGACATTTCGCGCTGCAGGCTCTGCATGACGGAAAACTGCGCGCGGTACTGCTCCAACAGCGGCGCATCGGCAGCGAAGCTGTCCAGAAATGTCAGATGGTAGTTCTCATCAAACAGCGCTGCGGAGTCGTGCTGGCCGTGGATGTTGATGAGCTGCAGGCCGAGCCTCCGCAGAATGCCGACCGTGACGGCCACGCCGTTCACGCGGCAGAGATTCTTTCCGTCCAGATAGATCTCACGCTGTACGACGACCTCCGTGTCATAGGGCACACTGTTCTCGGCAAACCACGCAAGCTCCGGCACATCGTCAAAAATGGCGCGAACGGCGGCGCGCGCCGCGCCGGTGCGGATCATATCGCGGTAGGCGCGCTCGCCGAGAATGGCGGAGATCGCGTCGATGACGATGGATTTGCCCGCGCCGGTCTCGCCGGTCATGACGTTAAAGCCGCGCTCAAACAGGATATCCGCCTGCTCGATCACGGCGATATTTTCAATGTGCAGCAGGCGAAGCATGGCGGCTCCTTACTCGAGCATGCGGTGCAGCTCGCGGCAGAACTCCGCGGCAGATTCCTTGTCGCGCATGATGACAAGCGTCGTATCGTCTCCGGACAGCGAGCCGACCATATTCGGCATCTTCAGCGAGTCGATGTTCGCGCCCGCAGCTGCGCCGAGGCCAGGCATGGTCTTGATGACGATGATATTCTGGGCGTAGTCGATGTTCGTGACGCATTCGCGGAAGATCACGCGGAAGCGCGCGCCAAACCTCTCGCCCTCCACGCGGTGCGGCAGGCAATAGCGATAGCCTCCCATGCCGTCGAGGGATTTTACGATCTGCAGCTCCTTGATATCGCGGGAAACGGTGGCCTGGGTGCTGTGGAAGCCGCACTGGCGGAGCTGATCGAGCAGCTGCTCCTGCGTCTCGATGCACCGGTTCTCCACAAGCTCGATGATTTTTTTCTGACGATCGTTTTTCATGGTTCCCACCTACCTGAATTTATTTTGTATGATCTCGAAAAAGCTGCGTCCGGTCAGGCGGAGCAGCCGTGTGACATGCTCAGAGCGGCGTATGGTAATGCGATCGCCGCTGCTCAGGCGGACAGCTTTGCCGCCGTCCACGGAAAGAAAGGCGTTTTTGCGGCCGGTGCGGGCAAGCTGCACCGTGATCTCGCGGTCTGCAGACGTAACGATGGCACGTGTCTGCATATCGTGGGCGCAGATCGGCGTGAGCACAATATTCTGTGCAGCAGGCTCGACCAGCGGGCCGCCAGCCGACATGGAATAGGCCGTGGAACCGGTCGGCGTGCAGACGATCAGTCCGTCGCCGCTGAAGGACATCATATCCACGCCGTCGCCCTGCACGGACATCTGCACCACGCGGGCGACCGCGCCCTTCGTGATGACGGCGTCATTCAGCGCGTCCTCCTCCAGAATGACGCGTCCCTCGTGCTCCGCGCGGACGTGGAGCATCATGCGCGGCTCGACGGAGAAATCGTCGTCCGCAAGGCGGCGCAGCTCCTTGAGCTCGCTGCTCTCCAGCTCCGCCATGAAGCCCATGGTGCCGATGTTCACGCCGAGGACCGGGATCCCGGCCTTTGTTGCAGCCTTGGAGGCATGGAGGATCGTGCCGTCGCCGCCGAAGCAGACGAGTAGATCGGCATCGCGCAGCTCATGGTTCAGCTCCGTCAGAACAACATTGTCCGGCAGCTCGAAGCTGCGGTCCACATCGAAGGCGAGGCAGATGCGCGTTTCCAGCCCAGCCTCGCGCAGGAGCTTATCGGCGAGCGTGACATATTTGAAGTTCCGGTCCCGGTAGGGATTCGGCGTCAAGACGATCTTTTTCATAGCTTATCCCCTGAGTTCTGCGTGCGCCTGTGCAACGAGCGCAGGAACATCCGGCGTGATGCCGCCCTGCGGCTCCATGCTCAGATGGCCGAGAAATTCAATGTTGCCCTCGGGGCCGCGCACCGGGGAAAACGTCAGGTTGCGGACGGTCAGCTCCAGCTCCGCAGCCAGCGCCAGAAAATTCTGCAGGACCTCCTCATGGACGGCCGGGTCGCGGACGACGCCCTTCTTACCGACCTTCTCCCGGCCGGCCTCGAACTGTGGCTTGATGAGGCAGAGGATCTGCCCCGTCGGCTTCAGCAGTGCACGGATGGCGGGCAGAACGATCCGCAGGGAGATGAATGAGACGTCCACAACGGACAGGTCCAGAGGCTCGCCGAGCTGCTCCGGCGTGACATAGCGGATGTTCGTCCGCTCCATGCACACCACGCGCGGGTCCTGCCGGATGCTCCAGGCAAGCTGCCCATAGCCAACGTCGATGGCGAAGACCTTTTTCGCGCCCTTCTGCAGCAGGCAGTCCGTAAAGCCGCCCGTCGAGGCGCCCGAGTCGCTGCAGACGAAGCCGGTCGGATCGACGCCGAAGTCGCGCAGCGCCTTTTCAAGCTTCAGGCCGCCGCGGCTGACGTAGGGGCAGGGATTGCCCCGCAGCTCTACAACGGCCTCGTCCTCGACCGGCGTACCGGCCTTGTCCGATTTCTGCCCGTTGACATAGACCTCGCCGGACATGATGAGCGCCTGCGCCTTGCTTCGGCTGTCGCACAGGCCGCGCTCCACGAGAACGACATCCAATCGTTCCTTATGCTTCATTCTGACATACCTCCCAGGCAGCGTCAGCAAGAGATTTTGCGTCCAACCCCGCCAGGCGGTACAGCTCCGGCACCGCGCCGTGGGGAATAAAGCGGTCGCCGAGATTGCACAGCCGCACAGGCCCGCCCACTCCGCGAGCACGGAGCGACGCCAACAGCTCCTTGCCGACGCAGCCGATGCACACGGACTCCTCTGCCACGAGCAGGCGGCCCGTCTTCCGCATGGAGGCGGCGACGGTGCGGACATCGAGCGGCTTGATGGAGGGCAGCTTCAGGACCTCGGCGGAAATGCCGCGCGCCTGCAGCATCTTTGCCGCGGCAAGCACCTCGTTGACGAGCGTCCCGTAGGTGACGAGGGTAATGTCGCTCCCCTCGCGCAGGCACGGCTGCTCTGCGATGCCGGTAAACGCGCCGTCACACCCGCGGGGATAGCGCACGGCGACCGGGCCGGTCATCTCCAGCACAGCGCGGCGAAGCATCCGGTCAAGCTCTGCCTGACTGGCGGGGCACAGGACCTGCATGCCGGGCACGGAGCGCAGATAATTCACGTCGAACACGCCGTGGTGCGTCTCGCCGTCTCCGCCGACCAGTCCGGCGCGGTCTACGGCAAATACGACATGCAGTCCGAGCATGGCAACATCCTGCAGCAGCATGTCATAAGCGCGCTGCAGGAATGTGGAATAGATCGCAACAACGGGGATCATTCCCTGCTTGGCAAGGCCGCCCGCCATAGAGACGGCGTGTCCCTCTGCAATGCCGACATCGAAGCAGCGCTCCGGATAGTGAGCTGCAAAGGCATCGAGGCCGGTCCCGCGCAGCATGGCGGCTGTAATGGCGCAGATGCGCGGCTCCTGCGCGCCGAGCGCGTCAATCGTTTCGCTGAATGTGTCGGAAAATGTCGGAAGATGGCCGCAGCGCGGCTCCATCCCCTTTTCGGGGTCGAAATGGCCGATGCCGTGGAACACATCGGGGTTCTCCTCAGCAGGCGCGTAGCCCTTGCCCTTCTGCGTGATGACGTGCAGCAGGACCGGATGCCGGCGGTCCTTGACGAGCCGAAGCATATATTCCAGCCGTTTCAGATCATGCCCATCTACGGGGCCATAATATTCAAAGCCCATCTCCTCAAAGAACGTCGTGCCGAAGAGCATACGCTTCCAGTGCTCCTTGAGCCGGTGCGTCAGGCGGTAGAGGCACTTTCCGCCGGGCACCTTTGCCGTGACGGCGCGATAGGCCTTTTTGATGCGGTAATAGCCCGGCCGCGTGCGGATGAGCGCAAGATGCTGGGCAATGCCGCCGACGTTCGGCGTGATGGACATGCCGTTGTCGTTCAGGATCACGATGAGCTGCTCGCTGCTCTCCCCGGCATCGTTCATGGCCTCATAGGCCAGGCCGCCGGTCATTGCGCCGTCGCCCATCAGGGCCACGACGTGATAGTCCTCATGCTGCAGCGTGCGGGCACGCGCCATGCCGAGGGCGGTGGAGACGGAGCTGGAGGCGTGACCGGCCACAAACGGGTCCGTCACGCTCTCCGACGGCTTTGGGAAGCCCGCAAGGCCGCCGAACATACGCAGTGTGCGGAATTCGTCCCGCCGGCCGGTCAGGATCTTGTGGACATAGGACTGATGCCCCACGTCGAACAGGAGCCGGTCACGGCTCGTATCGAATACCCGCTCCAGCGCAACACTCAGCTCGACAACGCCGAGGTTCGAGGCCAGATGACCGCCCGTCCGGGCGACATTCAGCACCAGAAACTGTCGAATCTCGTCGCAAAGCTGGCGCAGCTGCGCGTCATTCAGCGCGCACAGCGCCTCGCGGGAATTGATGGTATCTAATAAAGTCAAAAATGACACACCCTCAGACTGTCACTTTTTCTTTTTCTTCGGGAGCTTGCCGGTAAAGAGTGACTTGATGTAGTAGATCAGCTTGGAGGTCGTATGCACGATCTGTGTCGCCTTGCCGGTGGCGATATTCTTGCCGCAGGCCTTGCCGGCGATCGTTACACCGGACACCAGCGCGGACATGATCAGCTGTGCCACCGTTTCGGAATTGAGCATGGTAAGAGCGCGCACGGCCACAACGGCGGAAGCCGAGCCGGAAACGACGCCGCAGATATCGCCCACGACGTCATTGCAGAAGCTCGAGACCTTTTCCGCATTGCGCAGCAGGTGCAGAGCCTCGGCAGCACCGGGGACCTTTTTGGCCGCCATGGCATGGAAGGGCTTCTCCTCCGCCGACATCACGGCCACGCCGATGATATCGAACACGATGCCTAGCGCCACGATCAGCAAAAGTACAAGAAATGCCTCGACAAGCCCTGCCCCCTCCAGCACTGTGGAGGAAAAGAACGAGATCGTCGAGGAAATTACGACTGCCACAAAAAAGACTGTGACGATCCAGCGAATATGACTGTTTTTCTTTTTCCGCTTCCCTTTTGAGGGAGGCTCCGTATGGTTTGCGCTCAAAAATATCTCCTCCGGAAACACTGAAGTCTGTGGGCCGGGCCCACAAGCCAAGAATTTCTAAAGAATGGTGGCAGCAGACAGAGTAAAGCCTGCGGCTTAGGTCGGGTTGGATTTCCCCAATCGCTGCCGCCCGTCGCCGGACGGCTGTTTCCATTTAAAGCCAAAGCCGGAGCGTTGCCGCATCCGGTACCCGATTGCCACTTAGTCCGCACTGTAATCCTCTGCATGCCCTGAATGAACAGTCAGCCTAGGTGTTTTCCACAGCATTACGCACCGGCTCTATCCTCTTTTGCAGGCATGGTTTCAAGGGGCAATATCGCCAAGCGCCGCGGCCACGGCGGCTGACGCGTCGCTCCCCTATTCCCACATACCCACGCAAGGCAGGCTACGCTACACACAGCACACGATTCTGTGCACCGCAATGCAGGTTCAATCCTGCTTCGTACGCAGTCCGGGTACCCGCAGATACGGAACGGCTGTCGCACAAGAGCAGGTCTCCACGGAAACCGGGTCGGTCGGTATATGCCGTTACACCTCGCCCGGAGACCTTAACCCCCAGCACCCACCCTGATCTGGGCGAAAAAAGCAAGCACCAGGGACTTCATCGATATGCCCTTAAAAGGATTTTTAGGCCCTTCTTCGAAACCGGCGCGCTTTGACTAGGATACTGCGCCACCAATAACATCATACCATAACGACGGGAAATATACAAGTATCCTTTGTCGGTTTTTCCAAAAAATATCCCGCGATTTTCTACCGGTACAATGGTTTTTCCAATGTTTTCCTCATTAGCAAGCGAAAATATCGGAAATATTTCAAAATAATGAATATTCAGCCCGCCGAAATAGTTCCATCCGTTCCTGTTCCGCCGGGCCGATCCTGCGCAGCCGACCGGGCGTGATATACGGCGGATCGGCCCGCAGAAAGGCGAAACAGCGCTTGACAAGGCCGCTCTGCCGTGCTAAACTTGTAGTTGCACAGCGGACAAACGGGCAAAGAATGCCCGCGCTGTAATGACAGGCTGATTGCCGCAGGAGTGACAGCTATGCATTCTTTTGAGAGCGATTATACTGCGGGCGCGCGGGTGGAGATCCTGCGCCGTCTGAACGAGACGAATCTGGAGCAGCTCCCCGGCTACGGCAGCGACAAATACTGCGAGAGCGCAAAGGAAAAGATCCGCGCGGCCTGTGACTGTCCCGGCGCCGACATTTTCTTCATGGTCGGCGGCACGCAGACGAACGCCGTCGTCATTGACTCCATGCTGCCGTCCTACGGCGGCGTGATCGCCGCGCAGACCGGCCACATCAGCGACCACGAGGCCGGCGCCATCGAATTCACGGGCCACAAGGTCATCGCCCTGCCCGTCTACGACGGCAAGCTCCGCGCCGAGGATGTCTGGATGTATATGAAGGACTACTGGCAGGATGCGAGTCACCAGCATTTTGTCTATCCCGGCATGGTCTACATCTCCTACCCGACGGAGTTCGGCACGCTCTACACCAAGCGTGAGCTCGTCGAGCTGGCCAGCGTCTGCCGCTGGTACAATATCCCACTCTACATCGACGGCGCACGCCTCGGCTACGGTCTGATGAGCCCGAAGTGCGACATTACCCTGCCGGAGCTGGCCCAGCTGTGCGACGTGTTCTACATCGGCGGCACGAAGGTCGGCGCGCTGTTCGGCGAGGCCGCAGTCTTTACAAAGCACAACATGCCGCGATATTTCTCCACCATTGCCAAACAGCACGGCGCGCTGCTGGCCAAGGGCCGCCTGCTCGGCCTGCAGTTCGACACGCTGTTTACGGACGACCTGTATTTCCGCATCAGCAAGCACGCCATCAACATGGCCATGCAGATCCGCGATGCCTTCGATGCGCGTGGCCTGCAGTTCTATCTTCATTCGCCGACGAACCTACAGTTCCTCATCATGGAGAACAAGGCCGTCCGTGCCCTGCAGCAGAAGATCGCCTTCCACACCTGGGGCAAGGTCGACGAGGAGCACAGCGTCGCCCGCTTCGCAACGAGCTGGTCCACAACGCAGGAGGATGTCGACGCGCTGATCGACGCCATCAAAACACTGTAAGGCAGAAAAATTTCGGAGCGCTTTCCGGCTGGAAGGCGCTCCGTTTTTTAGCGTTTCTGCGCCGCCTCGGCGCGGCAGCGGATCATTTCGCCCGCAATGCTGATGGCGATCTCCGCCGGGGTCTGCGCCAGGATCGGCAGGCCGATGGGCAGATGGACAGACGCAATGGCCTCTTCGGAGAAGCCCTCCTGCCGCAGCAGGTCGCGCGTCTTGGCCGCCTTGTTCCGGCTGCCGATGCAGCCGATGTAGGACAGCGGATGGCGCAGGATGCGGTGCAGGACCTCAAAGTCCGCCATGTGGCCCGGCGTCATGACGACGACGCTGTCATACGGCGTGAGCGTGATATGGTCCTCCAGCTCGGCATACGGCGCGCAGATCACATCGGAGAATCTCTCGGCCAGCTCCTGCCGCGGGTCATAGACCGTCACGGCAAAGCCGACATATTCCAGCACCGGCACGAGCGCCTGCCCGACATGCCCCGCACCGAAGAGGTAGACGCGCCCCGGCTGCGTGAGCGGCTCGGTGTAGACGCTGGGCGTTCCCGGCATCCAGACCGGCCGGGCCGCGCACAGGGAACGGTCCGCCCCGTTCGAAAGCGAAACGTCCGTTCTGCCGTCCCCGGCAATGACGAGCTTCAGCCAGCAGGGCGCCGCGGCGTCGAACGCAGCCGCCATGGCGCGGACGAGCTCCGCCTGCTCCGGGCCGAGATAGAGATACGACACGATGACATTGCCGCCGCAGGCCATGCCGATGCCGCCCTCGCGCTCCGAGAGGTCATAGGCCCTCAGGGCCGAGGTCTGCCGCTGCAGAAGCGACAGGCCCTCCTTTGCGGCGAGCAGCTCCAGGCGGCCGCCGCCGACCGTGCCGCGGGTACTGCCGTCGGCGAACACGGCCATATGCGCGCCGGCGCTGCGCGGTGCGGAGCCGCCGGAATGCACGACGGTGCAGAGGACGACAGACCTGCCAAGCGCGGCAGCCTCCAGAAGGCTGTGAAGCAGTGCTTTCATGGTTTTCCTCCTCAGTGATCGCGGCTCGTCAGGCGCTGCGCCAGCTCCGTCAGGAACTCCGCCTGACCGAACGGTGCGAGTGCGGCGACCGCACGCTGCGTTTCTTCCGTGATGCGGGCGCGGCAGGCTTCCACACCGTGCAGCCGGACGAAGGTGTTCTTGTTCTGGTCCATACCGGTCGCTTTGCCGAGCTTCGCGGCATCGCCGACCACATCCAGAATATCATCCTCGATCTGGAAGGCCAGCCCGAGACTTGCAGCGTAATCCGCCGCTGCCTGCTGCTGGGCCGGGCTGCCGCCGGCTGCGATGACGCCGAGCTGGCAGGCAGCCGAGATGAGCGCGCCCGTTTTGCGCGACTGGATGGCGAGGACCTCCTCCTCCGTGCAGACGCGGTGCTCGGCCTCCATGTCCAGCACCTGCCCGCCGACCATACCGAGCTCGCCCGCGCACAGCGAGAGCACCCGCGTGGCCTTGACGACGCGGGACGCGGGCAGCGGGGCTGCGGCAAGATGGCCGAATGCGGCCGTCAGCAGGGCGTCGCCCGCCAGAACGGCCGTCGCCTCGCCGTAGACCTTGTGGTTCGTCAGGCGGCCGCGGCGGTAATCGTCATTGTCCATGCACGGCAGATCGTCGTGGATGAGGCTGTAGGTATGCACCATCTCCACGGCGGCAGCAAACGGCAGGGCGTCCATAGCGCTGCCGCCGCACAGCTCGCAGAAGGCCTGCGCCAGCACAGGGCGAAGGCGCTTTCCCCCGGCAAGCAGGCTGTAGCGCATGGCGTCAAACAGGACCTGCTGCGGCTCGTCCGCATCCGTAAAGCAGGAGTGGAGATAGCCCTCCACGCGGTCGGCATAGCTGCGCAGCAGCGCTTCAAATTCCAGCATCGGCAAGCTCCGTTTCCTGCGGGGCGCCGTCTGCGCCCTTGGTGAGCTGAACGACCTTCAGCTCCGCTTCGTCCAGCAGGCGGCTGCAGGAGCCTGCCAGCCGCGTGCCCTCCTCAAACAGCGAGAGGGCCTCCTCCAGCGGGACGTCGCCCTTTTCCATGCGGCGGACGATCTCATCGAGCCGCTGCAGAGATTGTTCAAATGTGATCGATTCCGTGCTCATGTTGCATCCTCCTGTATTTCCTGCACCTCGGCAGAGGCGCGGCCGTCCGCGAGCCGGACGGTGATCCGGTCGCCGCAGGACAGCGTGCGGACGCTCCGTACCACATGGCCCTGCGCGTCAAATGTCATAGAATAGCCGCGCGAGAGGACCTTCAGCGGGCTCATCGCGTCGAGCTTCGACGTCAACCGGACAAAGCGCTCGCGCTGCTGCGCCACGAGCCGCTGCAAGGCGGCGATCAGGCGGCGCTGCGTATAGTCGAGCTGCATGCGGCGGTCGTCGATATAGTTTTTCGGGTCGCGCAGGGCGCGCGCTCCGGCCAACTGGGCCACACGCTGGCGTTCCTGCTTCAGGCGGCGCGTCATCAGCGTGAGCAGCATGGCGCGCTGGGCGGCCAGATGCTGGCGCAGCTCCGTCTGGTCCGGCACGGCCAACTCGGCTGCGTTCGACGGCGTCGCTGCGCGCAGATCGGCTACGAAGTCCGAGATCGTCACATCCGGCTCATGGCCGACGGCCGAGATGACCGGAATATGCGAATCGGCAATGGCGCGGGCCACGCGTTCGTCGTTGAAGGCCCAAAGGTCCTCCATGGAGCCGCCGCCGCGTCCGGTGATGATGAGGTCGGCCAGCTCCCAGCGGTTGGCGTAACGGATCGCCCCGGCGATCTCCGCCGGAGCCTCGGCCCCCTGCACGCGGACGCCGAGCAGCTTGACCTCCGTCAGCGGGTAGCGCTTGCGCAGGATGCGCAGCATGTCGTGCAGAGCCGCGCCCGCGGAGGACGTGATGATGGCGATGCGGTGCGGGAAGCGCGGCAGGGCCTGCTTGCGCTCGCGGGCGAACAGGCCCTCAGCCTGCAGCTTCAGCTTGAGCTGCTCAAAGGCGACATGCAGATCGCCGACGCCCTCCGGCGTGAGCGACGTGCAGTAGAGCTGGTAGGCTCCGTCACGCGGGAACACGGCAATGCGCCCGCCCGCAATGACCTTCATACCCGTCTCCGGCCGGAAACGCAGGCGCATGGCGCTGCCCTTGAACATGACGCAGCGGATGGCGCTCTGGCTGTCCTTCAGCGTGAAATAGTGATGGCCGGAGGGGTAAATTTTATAGTTGCTCAGCTCACCGCGGATGAGCAGCGAGCCGAGAAATTCGTCTGCTTCAAAGCGCTGTCGCAGATACTCGTTGATCTGCGATACCTCAAAGATCTCAGCCATGCAGCGCCCTCCAGGTCAGAACGGCAACGCCGAGGGCGTTGTCCGTGGCGAACTGCGGCGGACAGAAAACGGCCGGAAGTGCCGCGCAGCTGCTGCGCAGCAGCGTGTTCGATGCAACACCGCCTGCAAACACGACGCAGCTGCCGGGATATTCCAGCAGCGCGTTCTCCGTTGCGCGGACAATGGCGCCGACGAGGCAGCGCAGCGCATAGCCCGCCGTCTCCTCCGGGGAATTTCCCGCCGCATGGTACTGCTCGACCTTGTTCTGCACGCCGGAAAGGGAAAATGTGGTCCCCTGCACCTTGACGCGGAAGACCTGCCGGTCCTGCGCGGACCGGCTCAGGGCGTCGATGTGCTTGCCGGACGGAAACGGCAGGCCGAGCAGCTTGCCGGTCCGGTCGATGAGCTGACCGGCGGAGATATCCGTCGTACCGCCGATCTTCTCGGCATGCACGCTGCCCTTCTTCTCCGGCGTGACGCGCAGAAGCTCCGTCGTACCGCCGGAAAGATGCCAGGCCAGATGCGGCTCGTCCATCAGCTCCATATGGCCAGAGCCCCACAGCGAGGCTGCGATGTGCCCCTGCTGGTGCGAAAACGGCAGGACGGGCACGCCGAGCGCCGCACCGAGCACGCGTGCCTGCGATTCGCCCGCGAGGAAGCAGGGCATGTACGACCCCTCTACGGCGCGCGGCCGCGTGCTGACACCGACTGCTTCAAAGCCTGCGTCCGTGCCGATATCCGAAAACAGCCTGTCGGCAAGCTCCGGCAGGCGTTTTACATGGGCGAACAGCGCATCACTCTGGCGCAGTCCGAGCGCGCCCTGCTCCACATCGAGCAGGCGCGAGATATTGTGACCGGCCGTGCCGTCGAAGGACGCGACCGAGGTCGTATAGTTGCTGGTGTCGAAGGCGAGCACCCTCATGGCTGCTGCGCCTCCTCCGGAGCGGGCTGCGTCTCTTCGGACGGAGTCTCCTCCGGCCGTGCTTCCTCCGGCTGTGCTTCCTCCGGCTGCGGGTCCGCAGGGGCCTCGGTGTTCGGCTTTGCGCCGCGCGCCACGGAGCCGAGGATGCCGTTCACAAAGGAAACGACCTGCGCGTTCTCATATTTCCGCGTCAGCTCCACGCACTCGTTGATGGCAACGCCGTTCGGCACATCGTCGACATAGCGCATTTCATAAATGGCAAGCCGCATCGCCGCCCTCGTCAGGCGGGAGATCCGGTGCAGATTCCAGCGCACGGCATACTGGGCGATCAGGGCGTCCAGCTCCTCTGCGTGCTCGCAGACACCCGTCACGCAGGTGCGGATATAGTCCATCTGCTTTTTGCTGGGGCGCTCTGCATAGACGTCGTTCTCCGCAGAAAGGCCGCTGTAATAGCTGCGGTCCATGCGGGTCTCGATGGCCTGGGCAGGGTCTTCGCCGGTATAGTCGATCTCATAAATGAGATGCACGGCGACCTCTCTGGCGTTTGAGCGTGTCATGTCATGTCTCCTTGGTATGTAAAGTGAAAGTGAAGGACTGCCGCTCTGCGGCGGGGGGCTGCAGAGCGGCATAGCCTCAGGCCTGCTCCGCCTTCGGCGCGGCAACGCCGCAGACGTTGACATTGACGTGAGCCGGGCGGACGCCTGCCATGGACTCCACGGCGTTGGCGATGCCCTCCTGCACGTTCTTGGCAACGGTCATCACGGGCTGGCCCATCCGGACGACAAGGTTGCAGGCAATGTCAATGACGTTGTCCTGCAGCGTCACGCGGATGCCGCTGCTCAGGTTCTTCTTGCCGAGGATCGCCGTTAGATCAAGCGTCTGCGTGGCGCTCAGGCCATAGACACCCTCGACCTCGCGCACAGCCAGCGAGGCGATGGAGGCGATGACGTCCTCCGAAATCAGAATGTTCCCGCCCTCCTGGGGCTGAACGATGTAATTTTTGCTTTCTGCCATGGTATTGACCACCCTTTCTCCGAAGCCGCCGCAGGGCAGGCTCCGCGATTGTCCTATCTATTTTATCACATTTTACGGAAAATACAATAGCGGCGTTGCGAAAATCGGATCGTCAAATGCGGAAAGCCGGGCACTCAGGCTCACTGCCCCTTTTCCGGCTCAACGCCGATGACACGGATGTCCGAAAGCTTGCAGCTCGTCTGCGAGAGCACGATATCCGACAGCAGGGCGACGTCCGACTGCGTCAGTCCCTCCTCCGGCGCGGCAACGGCGACGGAGATGCCGTCCTCACTGATATAGGCCACGCAGTCCTGATAGCCCTTGGCCACAATGAGGCTCTCGATCTGGGATTCGGCCAGCGCGTCCGAGATGATGCCCTCGAGCTTGGCGCTGCTGGCGGCATCGCCGTCGGCATAGGCAATGGTCTCCTGCAGCAGCTCCACGGCCTCGTCCCGCGCCGTCTGACGGGAGAGCCGCATCTGGGCGAAATACTCCGCCTGCGTCCCGGTCTGCTGCACCGGCGTCGCCAGCGCGTCGCCCTGCTCCTGCTGCAGAACGAGCGTCGTGTCGTCGAGGATCTTGCCTGCGTCAAGCGTTTCCGTCAGGTCCGCGGCGCTGTGCCCGGCATACCAGTTCAGATAGATCCCGGCGCATACCACAAGCAGCACGCCGGCGGCGATCAGATTGCGTTTCCAAGTCTTTTTCATTGCCATTCCTCCATTATGATCTCATTTTCACGACGGTGATCCGGTCCGTGCTCAGCCCGGTGACGGCGGAGACCGCTTCGAGCAGCCGAAGCCGCACCGCAGCGCTGTCCGCCCCCTCGCAGACGATGAGCGCGCCCTGAAAACGCGGATAGGTCGTCGCGGCTACAGCCGCTTTATCATATGAGCTTCCCTCGGACAAAATGACGGTTTTCCGGGACTCGGAGCTCTGCGCCCCGTCCGAGCTTGCCTGCACGTCCGTCTGGTATTCCACGCGCTCCCCGGTCTCCAGCGTCAGCATCACACTGACCTGCCCCGCACCCGAGATCTGCTGCAGCATCTGCGTCAGCCGCCGCTCCGTCTCCGCCGCATAGTCCGTCTGCGCCGCCGAAGCAGCCGCGTTGGACTTCTGCGTCGTCTTTTTCCCGCCCGGCAGCAGCAGAAGCGCCAGACCGAGCAGCAGGACCAGCGCGGCATAGCGGTATTTTTTCAGCCCCTGCCAGAGCTTTTTCGGATCGATCTTCCCCAAAGCCATTCCTCCTGCTCACCCATAGGTCTTCCACGTCTGCCGTTCAGTCGGGATGCCGAGCGATTGCGACAGAAATTCCGACAGTGCCCGGACCTGCTCCGGGTCGAGCGTCCCCGTCAGCGTGGCGGACCACGGCTGTGGATATTCCTCCTCCGTCAGCGTGACGTCGGCCCGGACGAGCATACCCAGCGCCTCCGCCTGCTTTTCAATGGTCCGCTCCGTGTTCTCCCGGATGAGGTCGCGGAGCATATCCTGCCGCGTCCGGTCCGTTTTAGATGCATCATAGTCGAGCGCACGCTCGGCCTGCTCCAGCACGTCCGTGAGCGTCCGCACATCGAGCCGCAGCAGCGGCGTAACGCAGACGAGCAGGGCCAGAAGACCCGCCGCAAAGCGCACGACGCGCTCCATCCGGCTGCCGTGGGCCAGCGCGGAGGCCAGCACGGCGATCATGCTCACTGCCACAACGGCGGTCAGATAGCTGCGGATCGCCTCCATCATCCCACCACCTTCAGAAAGCACACAACGGAGATAAGCAGCATGAGCGCGCAGGCCCCCGTCATGGCGAGCAGATAGCCCATGGCCGTCGCGGCGTGCTTCACGAGCTTCACCTGCTGCGGCATGCCGATCGTCCCGCTGACGGCCGCCGTCCCCTTCAGGAGCAGATACTGCGCACCGATCTTCAGAAACGGTGCCAGGCAGATGGCGAGGACTGCCAGCATACCGAATACGCCCATGGAGCTTTTCAGGGCTGAGGCGCTTGCCAGCAGCGTTTCGGACGCATCGGACAGAATGCTGCCGACCACGGGCACCATGCCGGACACGGCCGCCTTCGTCGCGCGCACGGCGGCGGCATCCGCACTGCCGGAGATGACGCCCGTCACGGTCAGATAGCCCGTGAACACGAACAGCACGACACGCAGGCTCTTGGAGATCAGCCAGCCCACGAATTCCCGCAGCTCGGAGAGCAGGCTGTCCGCAAGCGCAGCCTCTGCCGCCGCAACGACAAGATAGACGCTCACGCCCGGCAGGAGCAGCCGCGCGATCAGGCGCGACAGCAGGCCGGAGAACAGGGCCGTTCCGGCGTAAAGCGTCCCGGCTGATACCGTTCCCCCGCTCATGGCCATGGCGGACGCCATGACCGGCAGCAGGCAGGCGCTGTAGTCCGAAAGACGCGTGACCGTCTCCGAGGCCAGCGAGATCATGGACTGCATCCCACCGAGGCAGGCCGCACAGATGCCCAGCGCACCGACGGCCGAGACGGCGTTCACAGGGTCCTTCTGCGTGCTCATGCGCACGACGGCGCACAGCGTAACCATGGCCAGCAGCACCGCGCACAGGCGAAGGCCACTGCGCAGCGCGCCGCCGCTCCCGCCGGCCGCCGCGCGCAGGATGCTCCGTACTCCGCTGCGGAAGTCCGGCGTACCGTCCGGCGAAAGCCCGTCCAGCACCTCTGCGGCCTCGTCGGGGAGGCTCTGCGTCAGCTCGTCCGCGCCGAGCACGTCGCTCAGCGCCTCCGTTGGCTCCGCTGCCAGAACGGGAGCCGTCAGCAGGAGCAGAACGGCCAGAAAAACGGCGATTTTTTTCACATCATCCCTCCAGCATAGTCCGCAGCAGCGACAGCACGGCCTCCAGCAGCGGCAGGGCCGTGTAAATGCCGAGCACGCTCCCGCACAGCTCAATGAGCCGCGCCACGGCGCTCTCGCCCGCATCGGCGCAGACCGAAGCCGTCAGCTGCGTCAGAAGGCCGATGCCGACCGTACGCAGCAACGGCTGCAGCAGTGCAGGCTCCAGTCCTGCCAGCTGGCGAAGCTCCGACAGAAACGATACGACCGGCTCTGCCAGACGCACGATGCTCACAGTCATGGCGGCGCAGGCGGCCAGCGTCAGCAGCAGCGCCAGTACGCCGTTCCCCTTTTTCAGGACCAGCCCGAGCAGCACGGCGATCAGCCCGAGCCCGGCCACCTGCAGCAGCGTGTCCATCTAAAACCGGAACAGCGACTGCACGAGGTCGAACAGCTGCGCGATCTTCTGCGCCACGATCATCAGCACCACGACGAGCCCGGCCAGCGTCGTCATGGTCGCCTGCTCCTCGCGCCCCGAGCGCACGAGGACCTGATTCAGAATGGTCACGATGATGCCGACGGCGGCGATCTTGAATATCAGCTGCACATCCATAGGCTACACCGCCAGGATCAGGAGCGCCAGCCCCGTGCAGAGGCCCAGCGCGGCATAGCACTTCGCGCGCGGGCGCTTTTCGGCCTCGCAGCGGGCCAGCGCCGCCTGCAGGCGCTTTGCCGTCAGGTCCAGCATACGGTTCTCCCCGTCGAGATCATAGCGCCCGAGGGCGCTGCACAGCTCCAGCACCGCCATGACCGCATCCTGCGGCAGCTGCAGGCCCCGCGCGGCCTCCAGGGCTGCGGCTGCGGCCCGGTCCCGGCTGACGGGCTCGCGGAGCTGCGCGGCAAAGCAGCGGAAAAACGCGGCGGGCGGCCCCGTCAGCCTGTCCGCCACGAGGGCGCAGACCTCCGGCAGCGGCTGCAGGGAATAATTGATCTCGCAGCGCAGCAGCTCTACGGCGCGGCAGAAGGCCTGCAGATGGCGCGCCGCGCGGTAATACCGCACCCCGGCCGTGATGCCGAAGCTGCCGCTTGCCAGCAGCACCAGCGCGCCCCCGAGCAGTCTAAGCATGATCCAGCCCCCTTTCGATGCGCACGGAACGATCCGGCAGCAGAAAGGCCGCCATGCGGAAAAAGCCGTCCTGCAGCAGCGCGCGGTACAGCGGGCGGCTCTCCAGCTCGCGCCGGTCGGCCGCATGCGCCGTGGCAAGAAAGCGCACGCCGCAGTAGGACGCGCGCCGGATCGCAGCAATGTCCGCCTCGGCCGTGATCTCGTCCACGGCGATCCACTCCGGATTCATCGTGCGCAGCAGCAGCTCGATGCCCGCCGCCTTCGGTGCACCGGACAGCACGTCCGTGTGCGCGCCAAGGCGGAATTGCGGCACGCCGGAGGCACAGGCCGCCAGCTCCAGCCGCTCGTCCACAACGCAGATGCGCCAGCCGAACCGGTCGGAGAGCTGCCGGATGAGGTCGCGCAGCAGCGTCGTCTTGCCGCTGCCCGGCGCGCCGCACAGGAGCACGGACTGTGGCCGCGCCCAGAGCGCATCACGCAGGCGGTCGGCAATGCCGTCCGGCTGGCGGGCGATGCGCAGGTTCAGGGAAGACGGCTCGCGCAGGGCCGTGATCGTGCCGTTCTGCACGACGGCCGTTCCGCAGATGCCAAGCCGGTGCCCGCCCGGCAGCGTGACAAAGCCGCAGCGGGTCATTTCCTGCATGGCATAGGCCGAGCGCTGCGTTGCCTGCTCCAGAATGCCGCGCAGCAGCTCCGGCGTGACAGGGGCAAGCGGCAGCGCCCGCTCCTTTCCCGCGATCCGGCAGGCAGGCGGCTGCCCGCAGCGCAGGCGCAGCTCCTCCATGGCCCCGGCATCCGGCAGCCGGTCAATGGCCTGCCGCAGCCCGGGCGGGCAGATGCGCAGGGCCTGTCTCACTTCTTCCGTCATGCTCGTCCCCTCCTGCCCTTACTCTATGCGTCCGGTGCAGATGGTAGGACAAAAAATAAGCCGCCCCGGAAAACCGGGGCGGCAAGGTTCGTGCAAGGAAGAACCGATGATCGGAGCTGAGAAACATCTGAATGAAATCTGCAAGAGTGGATGGTGAGAGATTTTTTGCTAAGCCGATGTTTGGGAAACGCAGGAATACTTTGTGTATTTCAAGTTTCCCGAACAGATGGATCAGCGAAAAAGATCCGGCATCCACCGAAGCCGATTTATTCAGAGGTTTCTAACTTAATTGTGCGTCTTGCGGATGGCGCGGATGAGCGTCGAAACGGCCGGGCTCAGCACAAGATTGAGGCCGAGCTCGACGAGGAAGTTCACACCCGTCAGGGTGAAGAGCACATACGTCAGCAGCGCGGAGCCTGCGGCCCATGCACGGAGCGTCTCCTGGAAGAACAGCACCATGCCGAGCAGGAACACACCCGTGTTCACGACCGGCGCGGTGATGGCAGCCAGCAAAACGGCGACGGCATTGCGGCCAAGCGCGGCATCCTTCCGGGCGACGAGCCGGTAGACAAGGCCGGCGCACCAGCCGGACAGCGTGCCCTTGCCGATGCAGACGACGGCGCAGAGAAACGGATTGGCAAGGAAAACCATGTTTCCGCCGTAATCCGCACCGGTAGCGGAGTTGATGTAGACAACAAGGCCGAACACCGTGCCGAGGATCGCGCCCGCTCCCGGGCCGTAGAAGGCTGCGCCGACCACGATGGGGATCAGCGTCAGCGTGATGGAGACCGTGCCGATCTTGATGACACTGCTGAGAAGCTGCAGCACCACGACGAGCGCGGCCAGGACGGCAATGCCGACCATACGGTTGATTTTCTGATGATTCAAGGGAATACCTCCTGCTGTCGCTCCGGACGACCCGGATGCAACGCAAACATTTATTTTGCAGCCGGGGCGCGCCTTGCCACGGCCCGGCATACAAGCAGATCAGGGAAGCTCGTCCTCGACGGGCGGCGCGGGCGGGGCATAGGTGCCGTTCTGCATCTGCTCCCACTGCTCGCGGGTGATGAGGAGCTGGCGCGGCTTTGCGCCCTCATACGGGCCGATGATGCCGCGTTCCTCCATCTCGTCCACGATGCGGGCCGCACGGGCATAGCCGAGCTTCAGCCTGCGCTGCAGGAACGAAACGGAGGCCTGCCCCGTCTCCAGAATAACGTCGACCGCCGCTGGGAGCAGCTCGTCGCCCTCGCCGGTGTCCTGCGCGGCTGCGCCGCTGTCGGGCTTGCCGCTCTGCTCGGCGCGCCGTTCGATCTGCTCCATGACCTCGGCGGAGTAGTCGCTCTGCGACTGGGCCTTGACCGCATTCACGACGGCCTGCACCTCTTCATCCGAGATGAAGCAGCCCTGCACGCGCTTCGGCTTGCCCTGTCCGAGCGGAGCAAAGAGCATATCGCCCTTGCCGACGAGCTTTTCCGCACCCGGCGTGTCGAGAATGATGCGCGATTCCATGGCGGACGAGACCGCAAAGGCAATGCGCGACGGGATATTGGCCTTCATCAGGCCGGTGATGACGTCCGCGGACGGACGCTGGGTGGCAATGACGAGGTGGATGCCGGAGGCGCGGCCCATCTGCGCGATACGGCAGATCGACTCCTCGACCTCCTTGGCGGCCACGAGCATGAGGTCGGCCAGCTCGTCGATCACAACGACGATCTGCGGCAGCTTCTGCCGCTCCGGGTCGCCTGCGATTGCCTTGTTATAGGAGTCGAGGTCGCGCACGCCCTCCTCGGACATCAGGCGGTAGCGGCGCATCATTTCCGTTACGGTCCACTGCAGGGCGCCTGCGGCCTTCTTCGGATCGGTGACGACCGGGATGAGCAGCTGCGGAATGCCGTTATACACGCCGAGCTCGACCATTTTCGGGTCGACCATGATGAGGCGCACCTCATCCGGCTTGGCCTTATACAGCAGCGAGACGATGAGCGTGTTCATGCACACGGACTTGCCGGAGCCGGTCGTACCGGCGATGAGCATGTGCGGCAGCTTGGCGATGTCGCCGACGATGCAGTTGCCGCTGATGTCCTTGCCGACGGCGAACGAAATTTTGGACTTGCTGCTGCGGAAGGCCGGAGAATCGATGACCTCACGGGCGTAGACGGTGTTGACGATCTTGTTCGGCACCTCAATGCCAACGACGGAGACCTTATCGGGAATGGCCGAAATGCGCACACCGGCTGCTCCAAGCGCCAGCGCGATGTCGTCGGCCAGATTCGTGATCTTCGAGAGCTTTACGCCGCGGTCCAGCTCCAGCTCGTAGCGCGTGACGGACGGGCCGCGGATGACGTCGACGATGTGCGGCTCGATGCCGAAGCTCTTGAGCGTGTCGGCAAGGCGCTGGGAATTCTCGCGCATCTCGGACGTGGCGTCCACGCTGCCCTCACGGCGCGGCGTCAGCAGGGAGACCGGCGGGAAAACATACTCGGCCTGCCCGGACTGCTCCGGCTGCGGGATGACAAGTTCCTCTGCGTCCTCCTGCTTTGCAGGCGCAGGACGGACCGCCGGCTCATCGTACTGCGGCGCGGGCGCTTCGTCCCACGGCGCGGCAGGCTCCTGCTCCGCGGCGGGCTCCGGCCGGTCCTCCGGCTCCTCCGGAAGCTCCTGCACCGGGACCGGCTCAAAAGCAGGCTCAGGAGCAGGCTTCTCCGGGAGCGCAGCCTCCGGTACGACCGTCACGGGATGCTCTGCCGCGTGAAGCGGCTCCTCCGGGACATCGTCACAGGTCACAGAGACCGGTCTCGCAGCCGGGCGCTCCTCCTGCTGCTTTTCCAAATATTCATCCGGCGAGGGAACGCGGGACTTTTTCTTCCGCTTTTCCGCCTTTTCCAGCGGGGGATCGTCCACGGGCAGGTCAAATTCCGCCGCACGGCGCTTTTCCACGCGGGCGATATGGCGGTTGGCCACATGGTTGACGATGCGTTCGGCCGTATCCTGCTCGGGCTCCGGCTCCTCGTCGGGCTTCTGCAGGCGCGGGCGGTTTTTGATGGCCGTAATGATGCTGTTGACCGTCATATTCATGATGGTGATGATCTGCACGAGCATCACGAGGATCAGGACGATATACGCGCCGACGACGGTGATTCCCGTCTTCAGCAGCATGGCCAGCAGACCGCCCAGCAGGCCGCCCGTCGTTCCGGCAATGCCGCCCTTGAACAGTGCGGGCACGACCTTCCACTCCCACGCAAGAGCCTCACCCTGAATGAGATGATACACTGCCGAGACGGTCAGAATGAGCGTGAACACGCTGACGATGCGCAGGCGCACCGGCTTGCCGCGGCTCGTAAACAGGATGACGACCGTGGCGATGAGGGCCAGCGGCAGTATGTAGCGTCCCGCCTGCCCGAACAGGCCCGCGATGAGCGACGCGAACGGCCTGATCAGAAAGGCCGTGGTATTGAAACAGCAGATGATGGAGAAGATCGCCAGAAAAATGCAGACGAGCGCCCAGATCTCGCGGCGGTTCTGCGTCTGGCGCTTCTGCGCGGCGGTCTGCTTTGCAGTCGGCTTTTTAACGGGTTGCGATTTCCTTGCCATGATTCCCCTCCGTTCAGGCATTGATAAGCGCCAGGATCAGCGCGATAACGGCTGCATCCCAACAATAATAGGAAAAAACACGCAGCTTTTCCCGGTGCAGCAGATATTTGAGATACTGCAGGGCAAAATATCCGGCCACGGTCGAGGCGACGAGCGCGACGAGCATCGGCAGCCACAGCGACGCAGAAAACGTCCCCACAATGACTGCACGCAGCAGGCGGTAGACGAATTCACACAGCGAAAAGCCGAGCGTCAGCATCGCCGTAAAGCGCAGGGCGAAATCCGTCCGCAGGTCTCGCAGACGGCAGACAGCCAGCGTCAGGCCGAGCGGCGACAGGCCGGGCAGCACGGCGGCCAGACGGGTCGCGCCTGCCAGCAGCGCATCCGGGAGCATGAGCGCGCGGGCATCCTTCTGTCCGCCGGGCCGTCCCGCAGCAAACAGGATAAGGCCGTTCAGGCAGAAGAACGCGGCGATGAGCGACAGGCGCGTGATGCGCTCTGCCGCTGCGCACCAGATCAGGCTCAGCAGACCGATCGGGAGAGCAAGCAGGCCCATCAGGACGGCGCGGCGGCGTGGAGACGGCTGCCGGGCGCGTTTTCCGCGCTGCGGGCGGCGCGCAAGCTCCCCGCAGGTCAGCTGCAGCTCTCCGGGGAAAGCCAGCACGAGCGCAGCGCTGAGCCCGAGCGTGATGGCCGCCCGGACGTACAGTCCCCCGCCCTGCGTGAGCGGCGAGAGCGCGAATGCGTCCTGCAGCACGGCCGCATGCCCGCTGAACGAGACCGGCAGCAGGCCGGTCAGCCCCGCGACAAGGCCATAGATCAATGCTTCCCAAATCTTCAAACCAAGAATCTCCTGTAATTTTGCTTTGAAGATTATTATAGCACAGGAATGTTAAAATTGCTATCCCTTGTTTCCCTGTTTTCGGGAGATCATCCGGTGCAGACACTCCAGGGCGTCGTGCAGGCCGCCCAGACGGTCAATGAGGCCGCTTTCTACGGCCTCACGCCCATAGACGATCGTACCGACGTCCGTGGCGATCTGCCCGGTCGCCATCATATAGTTCGAGAACTGCTCGCGCGTGATGCGGGAATTCGCCGTGACAAAGTCCGTGATCTGCTCCTGAATGCGCTGAAAATAGTGATAGGTCGCCGGTGCGCCGACCACGACGCCGCTCATGCGCACAGGGTGGATCATCATGCTGGCCGTCGGGACGATCATGCTCTTCTTGGCCGAAACGGCCAACGGGATGCCGATGGAGTGCCCGCCGCCCAGCACGAGCGACACGGATGGCTTCCGCATCCCGGCGATCAGCTCCGCAATGGCAAGTCCCGCCTCGATGTCGCCGCCCACGGTGTTGAGCAGGAGCAGCAGGCCGTCGATGTCCTCGCTCTCCTCGATCGTGGCCAGCAGCGGCAGCACATGCTCGTATTTTGTTGTTTTGATCGTCTCGGGCTGTGCCTGATGGCCCTCGATCTGCCCGATGATCGTCAGGGTATAGATATTGCCGCGCTTCGTCTGCGTCAGCCCCGCACCAAGCTCCTCCAGCCGCTCCTGCGCCCTGCTCTGTGTTTCGTCCATGCCGTTCCTCCCTGTTTTTTCTGCTCCTTAGTATGGTGGAACGGGAGGCAAATCATTCAAAGTGCTTGAAAAAACACGAAAAAATGTTATACTAGTCTAAAATGAAGCAAAGGAGCAATCACCATGGAATTTACTTATACGCCGCACGGCGTCTGCTCGCGCCAGATCCTGCTGGAGCTGGACGGCAATAAGGTCTCGAACGTCCGTTTTATCGGCGGCTGCAGCGGCAACACGCAGGGCGTCGCCCGGCTGGCCGAGGGTATGGATGTCGATGAGCTGATCTCCCGCCTGCAGGGCATCCGCTGCGGCTCGAAGCCCACGTCCTGCCCGGACCAGCTCGCCAAGGCGCTGCTGGCCGCCAAGGAGCAGCAGAACGGATAACAGAAAATACCAGCAGCGGCATGGCCGGTCCGGCCATGCC
>DQIA01000100.1 GCA_003525905.1 Clostridiales bacterium | reverse complement strand
GCCTTGTTCCACATAAACCGTCTAGCGGTATCTAACTAATTAACAATACTGTAAAGGGCTGTGGTTGGAGCCTTTCAAAAACCGTCTAGCGGTAGGGAACCGAAACCAATCCACAGCATCCCTTACAGTGTAGCACAGCCCTTGGATAGGGGCTATAAAAACTACTACTCTATAATACAAGGGAACCGTCAGGGTTCCCTTTCGCGTTCAATAACCCGCCGCAGCGGCAAAATTGCAAAATAATTCTACAAAAATTTCATTTGCAATTTTGAAGGCAGGTTGGCGAAAAATCCCGAAGGGATTCTTTCGACAAGCTGACCGGGAGCGAAAGCTCCCGGCATTTTTGTCATTTCAGCGCATTGGCACGGGCAAATTTGCTCAGCGGCTCCCAGCGCAGGTTATACTGCTTCGCCAGCCGGCCGGCAAGGGCCTTTGCGGCGTCCGGCGCGCCCTCCTTGCTCTCCAGCTCGACCTCGGCAAACGGAAGCTCCTCCGTTTTGCCGTGCAGCACGCCGCAGTCGCACGCCAGCTCGGCGCGGCTGCCGTCTGCCAGACGGAGCATGACGCTGCGGCGCAGGAACCGCGCGCCGCACACGGGGCGCAGCGGCGCTTCGCCGTAGAGCTGCAGCAGCTGCCGCGGCGCGCCGAAGTCCAGCAGCCATTCGATGGCGGCGTCGTCCACCGCCCGGGCCTCGACCTCCCATTCACCGCGGGCAAATGGCTCCGGCTGGGGCGTCTTGACGCAGACGACGCTGCGGCTGCCCTCCTGACGGCGGCGGAGCGTCCAGTGATTTGTGCGGAACGCATTCGTCTCCGTGTCAAAATAGGTCGTTTCCATCGGCGTGCACACGATGGGGCCCTCCATCCGCGCGGCCATTTCGGGGTCGCCCAGCAGACAGTCCAGAACGGCATCGTTTGCAGCGGCCAGCTTGAATTCCAGTTCCTTACCCATATTTATCACCTCAATGGCAATATTATACACGGTTTCCGGAAGCTGCACAAGTTTTTCCCGGAAAAATTTCCGCTCCGATTTCCCGACAAAACTCTTGCGCCATGCGTGCTAAAATCGGGACAAATCGTTCGGCAGCGCGGCGGCTCGGCCTTCTCCGCGCACCGGAGAGGGGAGGAGCTCATGAAAAAGTCCGGTTCTCAGCAGCTTCTGGCGAAACAGCGGCTGCCGCGTGCGTCCGTCCGGCTGCACGGGCTCGGGGAGTGCCTGCTGCTGCTCGGGAGCGGCTTCCTGACGGCCGGGGCGCAGATCGGCGGGCTGGCCCTGCCGCTCGGGGCCTGCCTGACGGCCTCACTCCCATTTGGGAGGCGGTCTCTGTCGGCGGCGCTCGGCGCGGCGGCGGGCTATGCCCTGCTGTGCGAGCCTGCCATGGCGGCCGAGCGCATCGCGCTGACGGCCCTGCTGCTGGCGGCGATCGTGGTGTTTCAGGGCACGGCGCTCCCGGCGACGCGGTGGTTTCTGCCTGCCATGGCGGCCGGAACGGCCCTTGTGCTCGGCAGCCTGCAGGTCTTCGGCGGGAACGGCGGGTGGCGGCCCGCCCTGCAGTGGCTCACGGTCAGCGCGGCGGCCGGTGTGGGAACGGCCGTCCTGCGCTGCGGGACCGGAGCGGGAGAGCGGGGGCGGCCGCTGTATTTTGCGGCGCTGCTGAGCGGGCTGAGCGGCCTGACGGCGCTCGGTCTGCCCGTCGATCCGGGGCTCATCGGGGGCTGCGCCATGGTCTACGGTGCGCCGGAGCTGTCGGCCGTGTGCGCTGCCGCTGCGGCGCTCGGCCTGACGGGAAATCTCGGCTGGAGCGTGACGGCGGCTCTGCTGCTGCCTGCCGTGACAGCGCGGGTCGTGCGCAGTGATCTCGCCCGCGTACTCCTCGGCGGCGCGCTGTGCTGCGGCGTTTTGTGGCTGGGCGGTGTGGGGACGCCCGCCGCATTTGCCGCCGTCGGCATCGGCATACCGCTCGGACTGTGGCTGCGGCGGACCGGTGCGCTCCGGGCCTCTGGCCCCGCCGCGGCGGAGGAGCTGGCCGCGCGCCGCATGGGGGATGCGGCGCAGGTGCTCGAGCTGCTGCAGGCTCAGCTCCCGGTGCAGGAGCGAGGCCTGAGCGAGGCGGACAGCGTCTATGACGGGGCGGCGGAGCGCATCTGCCGCTGCTGTGCGCGCTTCCACCGCTGCTGGCAGCACAATGCCCGCCAGACCTATGATGCGCTCGAGCAGGCTGCCGGGCGGCTGCTGCAGCGCGGCAAGGCGGAGGCTGCGGACTTCCCGGCGGAGTTCCGCGAGGGCTGCTGCCATTTTGACGGCTTCCTTGCGGCGCTCGATCAGGAGCTGGAGAGCATGCTCTACCGCCGCCGCTACCGCGTGCAGCTGCAGGAGAGCCGCGCGCTGCTGTCTGAGGAATTCGGCTGCGTGGCGGAATATCTGCGCCGGATGCAGGCCGAGCTTGGCGCGCCGCAGCCCGATGCGCCGCGCTACCGCGCCGTGACGGGCATCTGTACGGCCGGGCGGCACGGGGCCGCCGCGAACGGCGACCGGGGCGCCTGCTTCCCCGGCCCGCGGAACGATTACTATGTGCTGCTGTGCGACGGCATGGGCACGGGGGAGCCTGCCGCCGGACTGAGCGCGGACTGCGTGCATCTGCTCGGTGACCTGCTGCGCGCAGGTGTTGCGTCGCTCGATGCGCTGCGCATCCTGAACGGGACCTACCTGCTGCGCGGGGACGGCTGCTTTTCCACCGTGGACCTGCTGCACATCGATCTGACCAGCGGGGAGGCGGAGCTGCTGAAGTGGGGCGCAGCGCCGTCGTACCTGCGCTGCGGGGATACGGTCAAAAAACTGGGGACAGCCTCGCTTCCGCCGGGCGTGGGGGTGGGAGGAGATCACGCGCCGGAGCGGTACCGGCTGTCCCTTCGGGGAGGAGAGATGCTCGTTCTGGTCAGCGATGGCGCGGGAGATGCAGAGAGCGCCGTGGCGGGCTTTGCGGGAGATTCGCCGCGGGAGCTTGCTGCGCTGCTCATCGCAGGCCTTCCGGCAGAGGATGACATGACGGCTGTGGCGGTCGCGCTCGCGCCGCGTGCATCCCGCGATTAAAGGTATCATATTCCGGCAGGATAATCTGTCGAAACAGACGGGCGGGGAAATAATATTTCCCAAGTTCGGTGCGGACGATCCCAAAAATCGATTATTTTCGCGCAGAAACGATCAAATCACACATTTCAGACGAACCCGGCGGGATTTCTGCCGGGTTCGTCTGCTTTTCGTGCGGCCTGTGGTCCTGCCGGTTGACTTCCACCCGCACATGCATTACAATAGAGACTCCCGGCGGGTAACGCCTGCCAATCCGGAATACTGCGAGCAGGGAAATGAAGAGAGAGAAATACGCCGTTTTCACGATCGATGTCGAGGATTTTGCCGACACGGAGTGCGTGGCAAAGTCCGGGCAGCGGGTGAGGCGGCACATGCTGGACGGGCTGGATATCTATATCCGCCTGCTGGAACAATATCAAATTCGCGCGACGATGTTCGCCGTCTGCCGGACGGCTCTGCGAGAGCAGGAGCGGGTGCAGCGCTATGTCGACCGGGGCCACCGCCTCGCGCTGCACGGGCTGGAGCATGTGCCGCCGTGCGGCATGGACGACGAGCACTTCCGCCGCGCGACGCTCGCGGGCAAGCAGCAGCTTGAGGCGGCCTTTCACACGCAGGTCAGCGGCTATCGCGCGCCGTGCTTCGGACTGGACGAGGAAAAGCTCGATATTGTGCGGCAGCTTGGCTTCCGCTACGATTCGAGCCGGATGGACTTCCCGGCCGCGCGCCATGTGAAGCATCTGGACATGACGAGCTACCGCGAGCTGCGCCCCGGCATCTTCCGCAAGGGCGATTTTTACGAGTTCAGCCTGTCGTGCCAGCGCCTGTTCGGGCAGAATTACCCGATCTCCGGCGGCGGCTATATGCGCCTGAGCAACTGGAGCTTTGTCCTGCCGCTCCTGCGCAGCTATCTGCGCGAACAGGATTACTATGTGTTTTATCTGCATCCGTTTGAGCTTTCGCGGCAGCATCAGCCGGAGCTTGCGGGACTGAAGCTCTATGACCGCTATTATCTCCACCACGGCCTGCTGACCTACCGCCGGAGGGTCGAGGCTATCATCAGTCTGCTCCGTACACTCGGCTATCGATTTGTCACGTTCGACGAGCTTGCTGAGCGAATGGAGAACAAGTCTGAGCGAAAATGAACTTGAACGGAGGAGCCACCATGATACGCGAGACGGAAAAGCGCCTTTTGCCTGGCGCAGCCTGCGCGGTGCTGTTCGTGCACGGCATCCTCGGGTCGCCCGCGCAGTTTGCCCCCTTCCTGCCGCTCGTGCCGCAGGATTGGTCCTTCTGCAATCTGCTTCTGCAGGGGCATGGCGGTGGTGCGCGGGATTTCTCTGCGGCCTCCATGGCGGTCTGGCGGGAGCAGACCCGGCAGGCATTTGCCGAGCTGCGCGCACAGCATGAGACGGTCGTGATCGCGGCGCATTCCATGGGGACGCTGTTTGCCGTGCAGGAGGCCGTGCGTTCGCCGGTCGAGGGCCTGTTCCTGCTGAATGTGCCGCTCCATGTGCACGTCCGTCCCCGCGCGCTGCGCAATGCGTGGCTGAATTTCGGCGGCACGCCGAGGGACCCGTGGGGGCAGGCGGCGGTTGCGGCCTATGGCGTGGAGCGGGACCGCAATGTGCTGCACTATGCCGGCTGGCCGCCGCGCTTTTTCGAGCTGTTCGGTGAGATCCGCCGGACGCGGCCGCTCGTGCGGCAGCTCGCCGTGCCCTGCCGGGCGTATTTTTCGGAACGGGACGAGCTTGTCTCCGTGCGGAGCGCGCGGGAGTTTGCGGATGTCCCGCAGGCTGTCGTCACGATGCTCCCGCACTCCGGGCACGCCTATTACGAAGCGCAGGAGGACCTGCCGCTGCTGCAGTGCGGCTTCCGTGCCATGCTGCAGCAATGTGAAAAGAAGCGATAATAAATGGCCGGTGCGAATTCTCGCACCGGCCATTGTGATTTCTGGATTATTCCTCGTCTGCCTTCTTGGCGTCCTCGATGATCTTCGCCTGATTGATCTGCGGGACCTCCTCGTAGCGGACGAACTTGAGGCTGTAGGAGCCGCGGCCCTGCGACATGGAGCGCAGGTCGATGGCGTAGCTGCTCATTTCGCCCATGGGTACCTCGGCCTCGACGATCTGCCAACCGCGGTTGTCGGGATCGGGGTTCATGCCCATCACGCGGCCGCGGCGCTTGTTGAGGTCGCCGATGATATCGCCCATGTTGGCGTCCGGGATGAAGACCTTCAGCTCGCCGATCGGCTCGAGCAGGGTCGGACCGGCGGTGGGCAGGCCTTCCTTGTAGGCGATGCCGGCAGCGGTCTGGAACGCCATATCGGAGGAATCAACGGGGTGATAGGAGCCGAAGTACAGCGTGGACTTCAGGAACACGACCGGATAACCGGCCAGAACGCCCTTGCCGATGCAGTTGCGCAGGCCCTTTTCGACGGACGGGATGAAGTTCTTCGGCACGCAGCCGCCGACGGTCTCATCGGCGAAGATCATGTCCTCGGACTCGCTCTGCGGCTCGAAGCGGATGTAAACGTCGCCGAACTGGCCGTGGCCGCCGGACTGCTTCTTGTGACGGCCGTGGATCTCGACCTTCTTCTTGATGGTCTCGCGGTAGGCAATCTTTGCCGGGCGGAGCTCGGCCTCGACCTTATACTTGCTCAGGAGCTTGGCAATGATGACGCTCAGGTGGATGTCGCAGACACCGGCGATGATCATTTCTTTCGTCTCCGGATCGTTGCCGTAGGTGAAGGAGGCGTCTTCCTCGTTCAGCTTGACGAGACCGGCGGCGACCTTGTCTTCCTGCCCCTTCGTCTTGGCGTAGATGGCCATGCGGTAGCAGGGCTCTGCATAGGTCATGGGCTTGATGGTGACGAGCTTGCCGGGCTGGCAGAGCGTGTCGCCGGTGCGGACGGAGGCGAGCTTCGTGAACACGCCGATGTCGCCGCAGCAGACCTTCGCGGTCTTGGCGTTGTCCTTGCCCTTCGGGAAGAACGTGTTGCCGAGCTTTTCATTGTCGCCGGTGCGGGCGTTAACAACGGTCATGGTGTCTTCGATGTTGCCGGAGAGGACCTTGAAGTAGGAGTTCTTGCCGTACTGGTCGGCGACGGTGTTGAACACGAACGCGGTTGCGGGGCCGTCGGGATTCAGCGGGAACTCGGACTCCTTGCCTTCCTCGTCGACGCGGACGGCGGGCTTGCCCTCCAGCGGGGACGGAGCAAAGCGGACGAGGTTGTCCAGCAGGGCGGCGGTGCCGAGGCCGTTCATCGCGCAGCCGCAGAAGACCGGCGTGACGGAGCGCTGACGGATGCCTTCCTTGATGCCCTTGAGCAGCTCTTCTTCGGTGAACGGCTCCTCCATGAAGAACTTCTCCATGAGGGCTTCGTCGGTCTCGGCGACCTGCTCATTCAGCTCGGCCATGTACTCTTCGATCTTCTCTTCCGCCTCGGCGGGCAGAGCGATCTCCTTGCCGGAGACGTCGTAGGCCTTCTTGGAGACGAGATCGACAACGCCGACGGCCTCTTCGCCGTGCAGGATCGGGAACGTGAAGGGGATGACGGAGGCGCCGAAGATATCGCGCAGGGAGTCGAACGTATTGAAGAAGTTCGCATGCTCCTCGTCGAGCTTCGAAACATAGAACATTGCGGGCAGACCGGCGTCGGCCAGGGATTTCCAGCCCTTCTCGGTGCCGACGGCGATGCCGGACTTCGCGGTCAGGCAGATCAGGCCGGCATCCGCAACGCGCAGGGACTGTACGATCTCTGCAGCAAAGTCAAAGTAGCCGGGGTTGTCCAGTACGTTGAGCTTGCAGCCGCCGAATTCGACGGGGATGACAGACGTCTTGATAGAGTATTGTCTCTTCTTCTCTTCGTCATCAAAGTCAGAAACGGTCGTGCCGTCGGCGCGCTTGCCGAGACGGGTGATCGCTTTGGTCACATAAAGCATGCTCTCGCACAGGGCGGACTTGCCGTCGCCGCCGTGGCCCAGCAGAGCAAGGTTGCGGATATCCTTCGCAGTGTACATAGTTGAAAACTCCTTTCTAAACAGCGCAGAGGCCAAGATGCCCTCCCGCTGCGGGCGGCATATCGATTCCGTGCCACAATTGAATTTATTATACACGATTTCCCAGCGTTTTTCAATTATAATTACAGAATTGTGAAAAGTGCACGAATAATATTACTTGCTTTTGTGCAAACGAGCCAAAAATTCAGAGTCTTTGCAGAATACCGGACAGAAAACCGGCCACAAGTGCCCAGATGAGCTGGAACGCGGCAATGTGGAACGGCGAAACGGCGGCCGCCGAGCCCCAGTAGAGCAGCAGGGCACACAGCCCGAGGCCCAGAATGCCGGACAGCAGGCTCAGAACCGTGGAGAAGCGCGTTGTGCTGCGCAGCGTCTGCGCGGCGGCAACGGCCGAGGCAAAGGCCCCGAACGTCTCCTTGGCGATGAGCGCGCCCTGCGCGTCCGCCTCGCCGCCGACGGCCTCAGACAGGCGCAGCCGCTCGGAGTAGACGGGGAAGGCGATGCCGCCGACGGCCAGCTCATAGCGTGCCGCGAGCAGCTCCGGCGTGATGAGGAAGTCCCGCGTGGCGAGGATGACGGAGTTGCCGGGATTGGCCAGCAGGGCGCGCAGCCCGGCGCGGGTCGAAGCGCTCGGCTTGTATTTCACGGCAAAAATTCCGGCCAGCTCACCGTTGACGGACACATAAACGGCCTGCCGCACACGCGCGCCGTCGGACATGTGCACGCCCATGCTGCGCATGAACGGCAGCGAGCCGACAAGGACGACGTCCTGCCCGATCTGCGCGCCGATGCCGCCGCCGTCATAGCAGCGATAGGCGTCCGCGCGGCAGCGGCGGCCGAACTGGGCCTGCAGCAGCCGGTCGAACAGGGCGGCGAGGGGATCCTGCGCCGCCTCGAGCGCGGCAAGCGCGTAGGACAGCACCTGCCCGGCGGGCAGCGTGCCGTAGAGCTTCATACCGCTGGAGGTGATGTTGTTCGCGGGGAACACATCCTCGTCGCGGAGGATGACGGTGTGCTTTCCGCCGAGGACGCGGGCCCCATGCCAGCCGCACAGGGCCGCGCCGAACGAGGCCAGCCGCCGCGCCAGCGCGGAAAACGGCCGCGCGAACGACAGCATGGCGGCGCAGGGCGTCGCGCCGAGCAGCAGGATGAGCCAGCAGCGCACAAAGCCCATCGAGCCAAGGCGCGACAGGGCCAGCGCGGCGAGCAGCGTGCCGGGCAGGGCAAGGAGCGTGTAGATCCGGAAGGTGCGCGCGGCGGGGTCCGGGTCGGAGAGATGACGCATAAAGTCGCGGGTATCACCGGGTGCGCAGCGCAGGCCGTCCTCGTCCGGCAGGAGCTGCGGCACATGGCGCACGCCGAGCGGCCGGTCAAAGCCGCAGACGGCGCGCAGCGTGCGGGTCAGGCCCTCGCGCTCGCGCGTCAGGGCGTGGAGCAGGCCGAACAGCACAAGGGCTGCCGGGGCGGCGTAGCCCGGCGTTCCGGCGGAGAGCTGCTGCACGCTGTCCAAAAGCGCCAGCACACACAGCACGGCCCCCGGCGTATAGAGGCTCGGGTGCACGAGATCGCGCACGCCCTGCCACAGGGCGTCGGCCGACAGCAGCATCTGCAGGCCCAGCAGCGCCGCCGGGAGCAGCAGCTGCAGCTTTCCGCTCAGGAACGGCAAAAACTGCAGCGAAAACTGCCCGTAGCACACGAGCAGAAGCTGCATCAGCATCAAATTCTGTATCCGATTCAAATGTCTCTGCATCTGAAAGAACAGAACGAAATGCTTCCTGTTTTGCCTCCTCCTGTGCTTTCGCGATCGGATCTTTTGTCACACCATATACAACTCCGAGAAGGAGACCCGCAACAACAGTGATCGCTGTCAGAATCAACGTGTTTTTAACAATTTTATTCATTACTTTTCTCCTCCTTTACCGAAAGGTTTCGGAAGAGTAACCTTCTCGATCAACGGAACCAAAAGGTTACTGATGATGATTGCATAAGATACCCCTTCTGCCGAAGCTCCGAACAAACGGAACAGTCCGGTTAAGATTCCCATACAAATGCCATACAAAATCTTTCCTTTGCTCGTAATCGGAGCAGTCACATAATCTGTTGCCATAAACCATGCACCGAGCATGAGTCCGCCACCGCATAAGTGTGCAGTAATGTACTGTGGGTCAAATCCATGACCGCCAAATAAAGAAATAAAAATGACAAATGTTAATATGTAAGTTCCGGGAATCCGCAGATCGATCACTCCCATAAGGATCAGGAACATTGCTCCGATCATCAGTGCGATGACAGAAGTTTCCCCGATCGTTCCACTGGTATTACCGATCAGCATTGCAAATGAATCTACAGATTCACCGGCTTTCAGATTCGCCAGAGGAGTTGGTCCTGTAACTCCGTCGTATACAAAATTTGTCATCTTTCCTGCAAAGCAGATCAGAAGAAAGCAACGTGCACCAAGAGCCGGGTTCATGAAATTCTGTCCCAGTCC
>DQIA01000038.1 GCA_003525905.1 Clostridiales bacterium | reverse complement strand
ACGCGAAAGGAAACCCTGACGGTTTCCTTTCACACTATCCTTCCCTCCGAAACCTTCGGCTGGACGGAATTCTCGACGGCCTGACAAGAAAAACGTCCTGCACGGCCATGCCGTGCAGGACAATTTTTTATGGAATTCAGGATTCCGCGGCTGCGCCGACGGGGACGCGCATCTGCTCCAGAAAATAGCGCATGATGGCGCGGCGGGTGACGATCCCGATAAAGTCCCCCTTGTCGTCCACGACGGGGACAAAGTTCTGATCCGTTGCCTTTACGAGCAGGTCCTGCATATCCGTGGAGACGGAGACCGGCAGATTGTCGCGCCGGTGGGCGATCTCCATGATGCTGTGCTCCTCTGTATCGCGGAAGTCCATACAGCAGAGCTTCTTCGTTGCCCAGAGCAGGTCGCCCTCGGTCAGCGTGCCGCAATAAGTACCCTCACGGGTCAGGATCGGCAGGGCCGAGTAGCCGGAGTGCTCCATGCGCTCCATGGCCTGCCGGAGCGTGTAGTCGGCATAGAGATAGCAGCAGGTCGCCTTCGGGGTCAGAAAGAACAGCAGATTCAAAAGGCATCTCCTTCTTTGAAACAGTTTTCCGCGCGCAGGCGCACGCGTCTTGACATCCTCATTATATCATATTTACCCGGCGATTTCTGTTAAGAAAACGTGAATGTCGCAAAAACGAAGTAGAAAAACAGGACAATATTTTGTGCAGAATCACAAGGAACGCGGCATAGACTGGCAGGGGAGGGGATGAAATGAAACGACATTGGCTCCTGACGGCGCTCGGCGCGATCCTGGCGGGCGCGGGGCTGCATTTCCTGTGGCAGGCGCTGCCGAATCCGCTGTTCGCCCTCATTTCACCGGTGAACGAGAGCGTCTGGGAGCACCTGAAGCTGCTGTACTGGCCCATGCTTGCCGCGGCGCTCGTGCTGGCGCGCGGGCCGCGGCGCATTGCCGTCTGGGCAGGCTTTTTCCCGGCCATCGTGCTGCAGCCGGTCTTCCTGCTGGCGCTCTATTACGGCCTGCGCGCGCTCGGCGTGCAGGGGCTTGCCGTCGACCTGACGCTGTATGTCCTGACCATGGCGGGCGGCTTTCTGCTCGCCGCGCGGCTCAGCCGCAGCGGGCCTGCGCGCAGGCTGACGGGCGCTTCGCTGCTGGCCGTCATGCTCTATGGCGCGGCGCTCGTCCTGTTCACGTTCGCGGCCCCGCCGCTCGGGATCTTCCAGCCCTGAGGGGCGCGCCGCAAAAAAATCGCTTCGGTCGGAAATGGGCCGAAGCGATTTTTGAATGTTTCTGCGCGAAAATGATCGATCAGGCGGCCTCACGCACGACGGCGACGCCCTCGACGAGGTTCGCCATCACCAGCTCGCCATGAATTGCCATCTGGCGCTCCATCAGGTCGGTCAGGATGACCATATCGCCCTGGCACTCGATCTTCATGACGTTCTTCATGGCGACGGTCTCGGGCGTGACGGTGTTTTTGTAGACTGTGGACAGGCACATATGCGGTTCCTCCTTTATTTCAGAGAAGCGAGCACAGTGGACAGACGCAGATTGCCCTTTTCGAACTCGGAGACAGCGGTGAGCACCTGCTCGCCTGCCTCGCGGTTGCCAAGCTCCGTGAGCTTCTGGCCAAGCTGCGCCAGCTCATTGGCGTGGGCGGCGTTGTGGTTGACCATATACTGCAGCAGGGCAACGGTCTCCTGCATAGGGTCACAGGAGCCGCAGGCGGCACAGTCGTGCGGGTCGCAGCCCTCGTGGCTGTGGGAATGGCCGTGCTCGTGCGGATGCGTATGCTCGCCATCCTCGTGATGGAAACGGAAGATCTCGTTCATGGTGGATCGCTCCTTTTATAATGATTGATCTTATTATACCGCGTATGGGCGGCGTTGTCAAATGGGGTTCAGGCGGGAAGCTCGGGAAGATCGCCGGTGAAGGTCAGCTCGGCCGGGCCGGTGAGATCGATGTCCTCGCCGTCCAGATCGACGCTGAGCATGCCGCCGTCCGTCTGCACCTGCGTGCCGCTGCCGCTGACAAGGCCGAGCCGGGCCAGTGCCGCGACGGTTGCGCCCGTTCCGGTGCCGCAGGCGAGGGTGAAGTCTTCAACACCGCGCTCAAACGTCAGCAGGCGGACCCGATTTTCCCCGGTCACGGCACAGAGGTTGACGTTGGCCCCGCGCGGGAAGGTGGGGCTGCTGCGCAGGCGCGCGGCCAGCTCACGCAGCTCGGCGCGCGGACGGTCCAGCTCCGTCAGCACAACGGCGTGCGGGATGCCAGGCTCGCCCAGCTCCAGATAGGCGCAGCGCACGCCCTCCGCCTCAACGTGCAGGCGAACGACGCTCGGGCGGTTCAGGCGGATGCGGTAGCGGTCGGCTGCGATGCGCCTGCCCGTGACAAGCCCGGCGGGCGTCTCGATGCGCTGCACCGGCCCTGATGCAAGGCCGCGGTCGTGGCAGTGGCGGCAGAGGCAGCGCGCGCCGTTGCCGCACATTTCGGCCGTGGAGCCGTCGCGGTTATAAAAGCGCATGCGGCAGTCGCCGCCCTGCGCGGGCGGCTCGAGCACCATCAGCCCGTCCGCGCCGACGGAAAAATGTTCCCGGCACAGCGCCGCGGCCAGTACGGCATAGCGCTCCGGCGCGATGGAGCCGTCGAAGTTCTCGAGGATCACAAAGTCGTTTCCGGCGCCGCAATATTTCCAGAAGTGCATGAGACTGCCTCCCTCAATCGGAATTTCAATGAAATTCTTGCGTTTTCGCAAAAGCTATGATATACTGCAAAGCAGAAAAATGCAAGAGCTTTTTCCGGAAGTTTCATGACTGTACTGTGCCGCGTACGGAGCGGCTGGAGAACGTCACGCTTGCCTGCGCCGTGCGGCGGGGCTGTGTGCGGCAGGCGCCGGAGCAGCAGCTGCTGCAGGCCGCCCTGCCTTCTTTTTTTGAACGCCGGACTGCTGGAGGAGATCGATTTCATGTTGTGGAGAGAGGACAGACCGATGCGCATCGCACTGCTGGGCTGCGGTACGGTGGGCGGCGGCGTTTATGAATTCGTGCAGGAGCGCACGGATATGGAGATCGCCTATGTGCTCAGCCGCAGGCCCCGCCCGGAGCTGAACTGCCCGGTCACGTCAGACTTCAGCCGGATCGTCTCGGATCCGACGGTGGATACCGCCATCGAGGTCATGGGTGGCCGTCAGCCTGCCTATGAATATATGTGCGCCGCGCTGCGTGCGGGCAAGAACGTCGTCACGGCGAACAAGCAGCTTATGTCGGAGCGTTATGGCGAGCTGGTGCAGCTTGCCAGGGAGAATCATGTCGCGCTGCGCTGCTCCGCGGCGGTCGGCGGCGGCATCCGCTGGCTGACGAATCTGGAGAGCACGCTCGATATGGAGCCTGTGCTACGCGTCAGCGGGATCATGAACGGAACAACGAATTATATCCTCGACACCATGGCGACGTCCGGGCTGAAATTCGAAGATGCCCTGCGTCAGGCGCAGGCTCTCGGCTACGCCGAGGTCGACCCAACGGAGGACCTGAACGGCGCGGATGCGCGGCGCAAGCTTGTCATCTCCACGAACGTCGCTTTTGGCTGCGTCGTGCAGGAGCCGGAGGTCACAACGTTCGGCATCGCGGGCATCCGTGCCTGCGATATCGGCGCGGCGCGGAAGATGCACCGCGTCGTCAAGCTGATGGCAAGCGCCCGCCTGCTGGACAGCGGCGATGTGGCCTGCTATCTCGAGCCTGCGATGATGCCGCAGGGCATGCACGAGGCTGCCGTGCCGGAGAATTTCAACCTGATCTCCATCACGGGCATGCACATCGGCAAGCAGAGCTTCTATGGGCAGGGCGCGGGGCGCTTCCCAACGGCCTACAACGTCATGCAGGACTGCCTCGATATCCGCAACGGCCTGACGCGCTTCTACACGGACAAGCTCCGCCCGGCGCGCGTGGACAACAGCAGCATCATGCGGCCGTATTATGTCCGCGTCAACGGCATGGACCGCTGGCTGCAAACGCGTATTGACAAAATGCTCGACTGCGGTATAATAACAACGCCCGTGGCGGTCTCGGAGATCCACGCCTGGGCCAGAGAGAGAAAACTGACGGAAACCGGCGGCTTCCTGGCGTCGCTCCGTTAAGGATGGGGGAAAGCCATGCTGAAGGTTGCAAAATTCGGCGGGTCGTCCATGGCGGACGCCGGTCAGTATCAAAAGATCCGGGATATCATCCGGTCTGATCCCTCGCGGCGCGTGGTGGTCGTTTCGGCGGCGGGCAAGCGCAGCGCGGGGGACAATAAGATCACCGATCTGCTGTATCTGTGCTATGCGCACCTGCAGTACGGCGTGTCGTGCGACGGCATTTATCAGATGATCCGCGAGCGCTACGGCGACATCCACCGCGAGCTCGGCCTGCGGGTCGATCTCGAGGGCGTGCTCGACCGCCTGCGCAGTCAGATGGAGCAGGGCATTTCCCGCGATGAGCTCGTCTCGCGCGGCGAGTACCTTTCCGCGCTGCTTATGGCCGATTACCTCGGCTTTACGTTCGTGGACGCCGCGCAGTGGCTGTTCTTCCACTATGACGGCACCATCGATCAGGAGAAATCCTATGCCGCGCTGCGCGCGCTGGCCAGGGACAAGTGCGTCGTCATTCCGGGCTTCTATGGCCTGATGCCGGACGGTAAGCTCCGCACGCTCACGCGCGGCGGCTCGGATATCACGGGCGCGCTGGCCGCGGCGGCGCTGGATGCGGATGTCTACGAAAACTGGACGGATGTCTCCGGCATTCTGATGGCCGATCCCCGCATCGTCGATCATCCGCGCTCCATCGAGCGCGCGACCTACAGCGAGCTGCGCCAGCTTTCCTACAGCGGCGCACAGGTGCTGCATGAAATGACGATCTTCCCGGTGCGCGAGAAGAATATCCCGCTCAACATCCGCAATACGAACGAGCCGGACCATCCCGGCACGCTCATCACGGAGAGCTTTGTCGAGGCCCCGAACCCGGAGCGCTTTGTGACCGGCATTGCGGGAAAGTGCGATTTTTCCATCGTCACCGTGTCGAAAAAGGGCCTTTCCGGCGCCGTGGGCACGCTGCGCGCCATTCTGGAGGTCTTTGAGAACAACAGCATTCCTGTGGCGCACACGCCGAGCGGCATCGACTGCATTTCGCTTGCCATGCCGACGGAGGCGCTCACGCCGAACCAGTACAGCCTGCTCGACGAGCTGCGCAGCGAGATCCGCCCGGACAGCATCCAGATCAACGATCACATTGCCGTCATCGCCGTCGTCGGCCGCAAGATGGCCTTCCGCGTCGGCACGTCCGGCAAGATCTTCGCAGCGCTCGGCAAGGCCGGCATCAACATCCGCATGATCTCGCAGGGACCGGACGAGCAGGCCATCATTCTGGGTGTCGATAACAAGGACTATGCGGATGCGATCCGCGTACTATATAATGCGTTTGTCAAATAAGCGCCTGGGGGGTTATTACCATGAAATTGTATAAAGTCGGTATTCTCGGCGCGACCGGTGCGGTCGGCCGCGAAATGATGAAGATCCTTGCGGAGCGTCAGTTCCCGATCTCGGAGCTGCGGCTGTTTGCCAGCAGCCGCAGCGCGGGCAAGGTCGTGGAGTGGAACGGCCGCCCCGTCATGATCCAGGAGCCGTCGGAGGAGAACTTCCGCGGCCTCGATATCGTGCTCGGCGCCGCCGAGAGCGATATTGCCCGTCTCTACGCGCCGGAGGTCGTGCGCGCGGGCGCGGTGTTTGTGGACAACTCGTCCGCCTACCGCATGGACGATGATGTGCCGCTTGTCATCCCGGAGGTCAATCCCGAGGATGTGAAGCTGCACCACGGCATCATCGCCAGCGCGAACTGCTCGACGATCATCACGGTCACGGCCGTGAACGCGCTCAACGCCATCAGCCCGATCCGCTCCATGGTCGCCTCGACGTATCAGGCTGTTTCCGGCGCAGGCGCGGGCGGCCCCGTGGAGCTGGCCGAGGAGGTCGAGGCACTGCGCACCGGCAAGCCCGTGCAGCCGAAGGTCTTCTCGCATCAGATCGCCTATAACCTCATCCCGCAGATCGGCGGCGAGCAGTACGAGGGCTATACGAGCGAGGAAATGAAAATGCAGAACGAGGGCCGCAAGATCATGCACCTGCCGGACCTGCGCGTAACGTGTACCTGCGTCCGTGTACCGGTCGTGCGCAGCCACTCCATTTCCGTCACACTGCGCTTTGACAAGCCCGTGTCCGTCCGCGAGGCACGCCATGCCATTGCCGCTGCGCCGGGCTGCCGTCTGGTCGACGACCTCGGCAACCACGAGTATCCCATGCCGCTCGACACGTCCGATCAGGATCTTGTCTATGTCGGCCGCATCCGTCCGGACCTGACTGACGACAACGGCCTGACGCTCTGGTGCTGCGGTGATCAGATCCGCAAGGGCGCTGCGACGAATACCATTCAGGTCGCGGAGCTTCTGATCGAAAAATAAGCGAAAATTAGCGAAAATTAGCACTCGGCAGCATCGCTGCCGAGTGCTTCTTTATAGATATTTGCCGAGTGTCAGGGCGAGGCGGCCCTTCTTTGTCAGCCCGCCGAGGGCGAGCACGCGCAGCTTGCCGAGCCCGCGCACGGAGACTGTATCGTTCTCCTGCACGGTGTGGTCAGGCTTCAGGCAGGGCAGATCGTTGAGATTGACGCGCCCGGCCGCCACGGCGTCGACCGCACTGCCGCGGCTCAGATGGAATGCGGCGGAGATCACGCTGTCCAGCCTAGGCGAGGATACAGTCACGCGCAGCTCCTGCAGAGCCTGTGGCGGGCGCTCTGCCTGTGAGGGGGCGATGCGCGTGAGCGTCAGGTGGGCCCGTCCGGCAGAGGTCAGATTGTCGAGCAAATACGGCGCAAGCTCCGCCGTGACAAACAGATCGCATTGGCGCGGCTGCAGGCACAGGTCGCCGACGGCCTCGCGGCGGATGCCGCAGCCCATGAGCGCACCGAGCATGTCGCGGTGCCCGACGGCATTTTCCTCAAAAAATGCGGCGCGCAGGCAGGCGACCGGCCCGTTTTCCCGGTAGTCGTCCTCGTCCTCATATTCAGGCAGCCAATAGGCCACGGCTCGCTCCGCGTCCGGTGTGCCGCCCCAGAAGCGGCACTGCGGCAGGAGCTGCCGCAGCAGGGCCTGCTCCCGCGGCGTCAGGAACACGGTCGCGGCGGAAATGCCGCGCTGCTCCGCCCTTGTCAGCCGTTCACAGGCCTGTGCCAGCAGCAGGCGCTCTCCTTCGTCGTCCGTCAGGGCGGCAATCTGTTTCTTTCGGTCCATTGCTGTTTCCTCCGGGAAGGGAATCGCCTTGACTCCCTCTTATGCTTCACCGCCCGATATGGCGGAAAAATGCAGAATGATGACGCAAAATCCAATTTTTGCAATTTTGACAGGCAGAGCATACCACACGGCGCGGAAAAACGCAAGTCCGGCTTTCTGCTCTGCAAAACCGACCTTGCCGCAGGCAAGGACTGTCCACGACTCGCGGACAGGGAAGCGTGAAAAACCGGCGCCCCAGTGGGACGCCGGTCGTGGCTTGCGGTAAGATCAGCCGTTCTCGCGCATCTTCGCGAAGCACTCGCTGCAGTAGACCGGGCGATCGGTCTTCGGCTCGAAGGGAACACGAGCTTCGCCGCCGCAGTTGGCGCAGACAGCAGTGAAGTACTCTCTCGGGCTGCGGGCAGCATTCTTGCGAGCGTCACGGCAGGCCTTGCAGCGCTGGGGCTCATTCTGGAAGCCTCTCTCCGCGTAGAACTCCTGCTCAC
>DQIA01000040.1 GCA_003525905.1 Clostridiales bacterium | reverse complement strand
TCTGCCAATTCCACCACTCGCGCATACGATATATTCCGTCCGGAATTTCGGACTGCTCGCATATTATAGCACGGCGGCAATGGCTTGTCAATCCCTTTTTTCGGCGGGAAGCGGATTTTTCCGGTATGTTCTGGCAGCCATGGGGATATACTCCCTGTGGCGGGTGAGCGATTTGTAGGCCGGACGGTACAGGCGGCCGCCGGTGAGGACCTCCTCCATGCGGTGAGCGCACCAGCCCGTGATGCGCGCGACGGCGAACAGCGGCGTAAAGAGGTCAGGCGGGATATCCAGCATCTGATAAATGAGGCCGGAATACATATCCACATTGGCGCACATGACCTTTTCATGCCCCGTGATCTCGGCGAACACGCGCGGCGTTACGCGCTCGACCGCCTCCATCAGCTCCAGCTCGTCGAGCATGCCGCGCTGGGCGGCCAGCGTGCGGGCGCTCTGCCGCAGGATGACGGTGCGCGGATCGGACAGGGTATAGACCGCGTGTCCCATGCCGTAAATGAGGCCGCTGCCGTCGCCAAGCTCGCGGCGCAGGATGCGGCCGACGCAGTCAGCCACGGCGTCATCGTCCTTCCAGTCGCGGACGGTCTGCTTGATGAGGGAGAACTGCGCCAGCACCTGCCGGTTCGCGCCGCCGTGCTTCGGACCCTTCAGCGAACCGACGGCCGCGGCGATGGCGGAATAGGTGTCCGTCCCCGTGGACGAGACGGAACGGCAGGTGAACGTGGAGTTATTGCCGCCGCCGTGCTCTGCATGGCACACAAGACACAGGTCGAGCAGCCGCGCCTCCTCTTGGGTGAAGTGCTTGTCCGGGCGGATCATGCGCAGGAAGTTCTCCGCCGTGGACAGCTCCGGCTCCGGCCGGTGGAGATAGAGGCTGTCGTTGTCAAAATAATGCCGCTTTACAACATAGGCATAGGCCGCGATGACCGGGAAGCGCGCAATGAGCTCGATGGACTGGCGCATCATATTCTCGACACTCAGGCTGTCCGGGTCCGGGTCGCAGGAATACAGGGCAAGGACGGACCGTCCGAGCTTGTTCATGACGTTGTGGCTTGGATTTTTCAGGATCATGTCCTCTGTAAAATTCTGCGGCAGATCCGTAAAATCATGCAGCAGGCGCTTGAACATGTCGTACTGCTCCTGGTCGGGCAGGTGGCCGAAGAGCAGCAGGTACGCGACCTCCGGAAAGCCGAAGCGCTGCTCGCGGATGTAGCCGTCCACCAGGTCGGACAGGTCGTAGCCGCGATAGATCAGGCGGCCGGGCATGGGTACGCGCTCGCCGTCCTCGATCGTATAGCCGAGGACATTGCCGACGGCCGTGCAGCCGACCATGACGCCGGTGCCGTCGTCGTTGCGCAGGCCGCGCTTGATGTTGCTGTTCGTCCGCGCCTCGAGATTCAGGTTGTTATGAACGCGGTAATCCGCGCATAGAGTGTGAAGGAGCTCGTCAAAGCGCTCATCGACCATGGGAATCGCCTCCTTGCCTGTCGTATAGTCGTATATTTATCCCTAATTGTACCAGCCCGTGCGCTCCACGTCAAGTGCGGGTTTTCGAACGCCGCGCCCTGCGCGGGGAAAGGAGCAAGCTATGATCCGGAAATTTTTCGCCGCCCTTGGCTGCGCCGTGCTCGGCGCGGCCGTGATGCTGCTGGCGCTGCCGCTGCTGCCGAAGCAGCTTCTGCCGCACGGGAGGGCCGAGACACTCGCCGCGACGGAGGCGGAGACCGCGCCCGCAGAGCCTGCGGACGAGCCGTTCGACGGGGCCGTAACGCTGCGCGTGCTCGTGGACGGGGCCGTGCGTGAGCAGACGCTGCACGACTACCTTGTCTGCGTGCTGCTGGCGGAGGTGCCGTCCGGCTTTGCGGCCGAGGCGCTCAAGGCGCAGGCCTGTGCCGCGCGGACATTCGCCCTGCGGCAGGCCGGGGCGGGCAAGCACGCGGAGGCCGACGTCTGCGCCAGCGCCGCCTGCTGCCAGGGCTGGTGCGCCCCGGAGCAGTGGCCGGAGCACGCGGCGGCGGAGGCGGCCGTGACGGAGACGGACGGGCTTGCCGTCGTCTATGACGGGCAGCTCATCGACGCGACGTATTTTTCCTGCTCCGGCGGGCGGACGGAGGCGGACGTGGCCGTCTGGGGCGGTGAAATTCCATATCTGCAGTCCGTTCCCAGCCCCGGCGAGGAGGACGCGCCGCGCGAAACGGAGACGCTGACGTTCACGGCGGAGGAGTTTCGGGACCACATCACGCCCGCGCGGCCGGACGCTGACCTTTCCGGTACGCCGGAGACCTGGTTCGGGGCCGTCCGCTATACGGCGGGCGGCGGCATCGGGACGCTGGAGCTGGGCGGCGCGTCATTCACGGGTACGGAGCTGCGCCGCCTGCTCGGCCTGCGCTCGACGGACATCGAGTTTTCCCCGCAGGAGGACGGCGTGACGGTCACGACGCACGGCTTCGGCCACCGCGTCGGCCTGAGTCAATACGGCGCGGAGGCCATGGCGCAGGCGGGCAGGCGCTTTGATGAGATCCTGCTGCACTACTATCAGGGCACGGAGATCCGGAGGCTGACGCTGGACGGCGAGAAATAATTATTATGGAATGGAGATCGCGGAGGCGGGGCGTGCCTCGCCCGGCGCATTGCTGCCGATTTGTACAGGTCACCGTTAAAATGAGGATGTCCCCCGATTTGTCATTGCGAGGAGCGTAGCGACGTGGCAATCTCGGGAAGGCACTTCCAGTTCGTTCAAGGTGCCGATAAAAACGCACCGACCGATTGCGTCTGTAGCGGCGGCGGCTGCGCGAGAGAAAAATGTAGCGGCGCTCACTGCGCAGCCGTTGGCGGCTTTGCCGCCTTACGGATGCGGCGTGCCCCTTGCGGGTAGCGAGCGCCATGCAGGCTGCCAATATTTGCGGCATGGATTCAACGGCATGAGGCTTCCGGGGCTGTCATTGCGAGGCCCCAACGGGGCCGTGGCAATCTCGCAGTACCGGGGTGGATAACAGGAAAGCCCCGGCGAAAACGCAACTGCCTTCCCGAGATTGCCACGTCGCTTCGCTCCTCGCAATGACAATTCGGGGGCTGGTGCCATTTTAACGGCAGCCTGTCCGTATCGGCGGTTTTGAGCCGGGCCTGGCTGTCCCCGCCCCTACATATTTTACAACAAATTTTACAGCAAATAGTGCTCCAGCTCACGGAGAAAGCGGCTGAGGTTTTCGCAGTCCGGCTCATAATACAGGCTCGTGCCGCGGCGCGTGGCCGTGAGAAGCCCCTCGTTGCACAGCAGGTTCATGTGGTGCGAGATCGTGGCCGGGGCGAGGGACAGCTTTTCGGCGATATCCTGCCCGTTGCACGGGCCGTCCTTCACGGCGCGCAGGATCTCCAGGCGGCTCTTGTCGCCGATGGACTTCAGCCGCCGGACAAGCGAGGCCGACTGGTCGGAATATTTCACGATCAGCTCGCCGAGCTGGGTGTAGTACACGCCGTAATACAGCGTTTCCGCCGCAAAGTCCCACTGCACGCCGTGGAACGCCATCATCGACGGCACGACGGTCAGACGCTCCGGGCGCTGCGGCAGGCTCAGGTTGACGAACAGAGCCACGGGATCGTCGCCGATCTTGGCCTTTGCGTCCTTCATTGCGCTGCGGCAAAGCGACGCGGCCGTGTCCGGCACATGCTCGAGGAACAGGGCCGTGGCCTTGCGCAGGATGATGTCCAGCTCCTCCATATATTCATCAATGGAATAGAACAGCGCTGTGCAGATCCACTTCACATCCTCAGTCGCCGGGCTTTGCAGCAGGAAGCGGATGAGAGCGTCGAAGCTGTCGATCCCTGCAAGGTCCTCCGTCTCCAGCCCGAGCACGCGGGCCAGCACGCGCTTGAGCGCGCCGAGCTTTTCGGCCTCCGGCAGGCTGCCGTAGTGCGGGCGGCTGTGCAGCACGGCATAGAGCGGCCGGGCCAGCGCCGAGGTCGTGCCGCCGCGCGAGGAAAAGAAAAAGCGCAGCTGCTCCTCGCTGACCTGCAGATTGGAGACGACGTAGTTTTCCAGATCGATGAGCGGCTGCAGCATGGCCTCCAGCTCAAACATTGGGATATTGTACTTCCCGGAGAGATAATCGCGCAGGGCGGGAATGCTGTGCGGGGCATCCTCCCCGGCCTGATAACGGCGCTCCAGCAGATAGATGCACTCCATCTCCGGATTGAGGCGCTCAAAATATTGGATCTGCAAGTCAGAAGTCCTCCTGAAGGTGGTCTTTCGATTTCTATCGTAATTCATGCATATTGTATCCCGGATGAGCGGAAAAGTCAAGCACTGGATTCGGACGGATATCGAAGTTTGACGAAATATCTCGTGCAAAATGTAGAAATTGCGGTGATAATTCACAACAAACGTGCGCGCACTGCGGACAAATGGGAATAATATGAAGATGAAACTTCTTAGAATGTTGAAAATATCCAGATAATCTGATGAAATAGTGCGGATTATATAAAATTTTCTTCTGATATTTCGATTTATAACGTTTATCGAATTTTGATAAGATGAATATAGAATTTCTATTGATTTTCTTTGAGCGACGTGGTAGAATACCGCCAAGGCAGAAAGTTAGCACTGCCATCTATCGAAATGAAAGGAAGAAGGACCATGAAAATGAAACGGTTTCTGGCGATTCTGTTGGTTCTGGCAATGTGCCTGACAACGCTCGGCGTTGTTCCGGCCATGGCCGTCGAACCCGCGGCCGAAGAGAGCGACGATGCGATCTCCGCCCGCTGGACCGATAAGAATTCCCTGTCCCCCGCGGATCAGGAGATCACCCCGCATGAGGTCGAGGGTGAGATCCCGTCTGCGGACGGAGTTGATCTCTCGAACGACGAAAACGCTCTCAAGGCCTCCGACATCGTTACGGTGATCGTGGAGCTGGAGAGCGAGCCTCTGGCAGACGCAGCCATGGGAGAACTCGACACGTTTATCAGCTCTCCCGCTGGTCTGCAGCTCGAGCAGGATCTCCTGAACGAGCAGGCTTCCGTCCGTGCCGAGATCGAGGCACTGACCGGCAAGACCGAGACCGCTTCCGTCAATGGCGCAAGCGACCTCACCTATTCCTATACGACCGTCCTGAACGGCTTCTCCATGAAGCTCCCCTACGGCAAGCTCGACGAGGTCCGCTCGCTGAACGGCGTCAAGAACGTCTGGGTCGCGGAGCAGTACAGCCTGCCCGAGGACCTCAGTGCCGATGACGACACGATCTCCATGAACAGCTCTACCGGCATGGTCGGCTCGACCGAGGTCAATGCCATGGGCTATGACGGCACCGGCACCATCGTCGCCATCCTCGACACCGGCTTCATGAAGGCGCACGAGGCCTTCTCCGTCATGCCGACGAATACGAAGTATTCCAAGGACGACATCGCCTCCCTGCTGCAGAGTCAGTCTCTTGCAAGCAAGGTGACGGATGCCGATTCCGTGTACATCAATGAAAAGGCCCCCTACGGCTATGACTACGCGAACGGCGACGCCGATCCCGAGGCCATCGGCCAGGCGCACGGCGTCCACGTTGCAGGCACCGTCGCGGGCAACAACGGCAAGGACTTCCACGGCGTGGCCCCGAACGCCCAGCTGATGATCATGAAGATCTTCGCCGACAACTCCGGCTCCACCTCCGACGATATCATCCTCGCGGGCATTGACGATGCCGTCAAGCTCGGCGCGGACTCCATCAACATGTCCCTCGGCTCTCCCGCCGGCTTTACGGATTATGGCGATGAAAACGAGAGCGAGGAAGAGCACCTGACGTACTACGGCGTTTATACCCGTGCCGAGAAGGCCGGCGTCAACGTCCTGGTCGCAGCAGGCAACGAGACTGCCTCGACGATGTATGTGACGGCCCACAGTAACCTGACGTATGCCGAGTATCCGGATAACGGCATCGTTGCGTCGCCCTCCACGGTCGCGGCCAGCCTGTCGGTCGCCTCTGTGGATAACGTGAAGTTTACCTCTACCTATCTGATGCTGGGCGAGGAAAAGATCCCTTATAACAATGCGGTGGATAACGCAACCTCCAACCCCTATGATATCCTCGAGACCATGGACGGCAAGACGCTTGAGTACGTTATGGTTCCCGGCCTCGGCGAGGAGAAGGACTTTGAGGGTCTCGACCTGACCGGCAAGATCGCGGTCGTGCAGCGCGGCACCCTGAACTTCGGCACGAAGGCGGAGAACGCCTCCAAGGCCGGTGCAGTCGCGTGCATTATCTACGACAACGTCAGCGGCTCCCTGCTGAACGCCGCTCTGGAGACGTATTTCATCCCGACCATCACCATTACGAGGGCTTCCGGCGAAAAGCTGGCTGCGGCTGCCGAGAAGAAGGTCTCCTTCTCCAAGGAGTACTACGGCCTTGTGGACAACCCCGTTGGCGGCGGCGTCAGCTCGTTCTCCAGCAAGGGCCCGGCTCCGGACCTGACCATCAAGCCGGAGATCTCCGCTCCCGGCGGCAACATCCTCTCCTCCGTCCTTGGTGCGGCCGATGCCTATGAGGTCTACTCCGGCACCTCCATGGCTACCCCGCACATGGCAGGTGAAGCGGCCCTGCTGCGTCAGTACCTGAACAAAAAATATCCGAACATCACGGGCGAAGATCTGGGCGACCTTGTCAACAGCCTGCTCATGAGCACCGCTGTTCCGTCCGTTGAGCCGGACGGCACCTATTACCCGATCCGCCGCCAGGGCGCAGGCGTTGCGAATATTGCCAACGCCATCGAGTCCGGCGCATACCTCTCCGTCGAGGGCAGCAAGCGCCCGAAGGCTGAGGTCGGCTCCAGCAAGGACGGCGTCTACACCTACACCGCGACCGTCCACAATATGACCGGTGAGGCCAAGAGCTACACCGTCGACACCACGGCCATGATCGAGACGATCAAGGTCATCAACGGCGAAAGCTTCGCATCCAACTCCAACCGCGACCTGACCGCCGACGAGGTGAAGATCACCTACACCGGCCTTGACGCGGGCAACAGGATCACGGCTCCAGCCAACGGCACGGCGACCTTCTCCGTGAAGCTCGAGCTGACCGCCGCCGGCAAGAAGGCCTATGCCGACAACTTCCCGAACGGCTCCTATATTGAGGGCTACACCTTCCTGACCGCCGACGAGGGCGTCAGCCTGAGCCTGCCGATTCTCGGCTTCTATGGCGACTGGAACAGCCTGCAGGTCTTCCAGGGAACCTATGATGAAGGCCCCGCGAACGTTACCTATTCCGTTCTGGCCGATGTCAACGCCTCCCTGAGCGGCAACTACGTCGGCGTGAACAACCGCACGGATACCTTCGCACGCCGCTGGATGGGCTTCGGCCCGGCGCGCGGTGGCCGTATGCTGCTGCATCTGTCCAGCCTCCTGCGAAATTCCGAGGCCTATCAGATCACGGTCAAGAACGCCAAGGGCGAGACCATGTGGGATTCCGGCGACCTCGGTGCTGTCCGCAAGACCTACATCACCGTTACGCAGACCGGCTATCAGGCCACGGCGACCCTTGTGCAGAAGGGCTGGAACGGCCGCCTGCCCGGTGCGGACGGCAGCTATAATGCCGGCGACTGGGCGCCCGAGGGTGAGTACACCTTCTCCGTCCGCGGCCGCGGCGTCGGCTCTGACGTGGACGACTATCAGAGCTACACCTTCTATGTCGATAACACGAAACCGGAGCTGAAGAGTGCCGAGCTGTTCGAGGACGAAAACGGCGACCTCAAGCTGGCTGTCACCGTCTCCGACAACAAGTATCTCCAGTTCCTCTGGGTCATCGATTCCGCACAGCAGTACTACTATCTGGAAGCCGCCGAGGAATTCAAGGACATGAAGGAAGGCGAGACCGTCCGTGTCGTCCTCGATGCCTCTGATCTCGTTCAGCAGCTGTCCCTGAAGGCCGCCAACCCCGGCCGCGTCGGCATCATGCTCGGCGACTGCGCGAACAATACCTCCACGACCTTCATCGATATCGGCCCGCAGGGCATGGAGATCGAGCCTGCCGAGATCGCCGTCGGCGAGACGAAGCAGCTGAGCTACAAGGTCTATCCCGCCTCCATGCAGGATACTGCCTTCACCTGGACCTCCTCCGATGAGTCCGTGGCCACCGTCAACGAAAAGGGTGAGGTCACCGGCCTGTCCGACGGCACCGTCTGCATCACCGCCACCGCCTTCTCCCGCCTGTCCTCCTACTGCATGGTCACGGTCGGTCAGGGTGTTCCCACGGAGCGGAACTTCGGCGAGTGCGAGAACCTTGGCGAGATCTTCACGACTGCCGACGGCCTGTGGTGGAAAGTCAGCGGCCCGGATACGGTCCTGCTCCTGCCGGAGAACAACAAGACCCAGAACTACAGCGGCTCCTATTCCTCCATGGCCGAGATCGTCGTTCCGGCGGCCGTCAGCTATGCGGGCAAGACCTACCGCGTGACGGCAATCGCCGCCGAGGCCTTCTACTTCAACTCCAAGACCACCTCCATCACCCTGCCCGAGGGCCTGGAGACCATTGGCAATGCGGCGTTCTTCTTTGCAAGCGGCTTGACCAGCCTGAACCTGCCTGACAGCATCAGATCCATCGGTGCGATGGCGCTCAACGGTGTTTCCAAGGCGCCGCTGACCATCCCGGCCTCCGTTGAATTTATCGGCGACTCCGCCTTCAGCGGCTCCGGCGTGGTGGACGGCGATCTCCCGGAGGGGCTGACCTACCTCGGCGATAAGGCCTTCTCAAATTGCACGGGCCTGACGAGCATCACCCTGCCCTCCACGGTGGAGACCTACGGCCCCAACATCTTCTATGGCTGCTCCAATGTCACCTATGTCGAGCTGCCGCAGAACATGGAAAAGATCCCGAACGGCCTGCTCTGGAGCTGCACCAGCCTGAAGCGTATCTACATCCCGTCCTCTGTCAGGGAAATCGGAAACGCTGCCTTCTACAGCTCCGGCATCGAGAAGCTGAACCTGCCGGACGGCCTGCAGGAGATCGAGCCGTGGGCCTTCTGCTCCACGAAGCTCAAGGAAATCATCATTCCGGATTCCGTCGGGACCATTGGATTCCGTGCCTTTATCTACTGCGACGGCGTGGAGAACTGCGTGGTCGGCTCCGGCGTGAAGGAGATCGGTCAGGACGCCTTCTACTTCTGGAACAACAAGTTTGAGGATCAGACCGGTGTCATGCACGCTAAGACCACCGAGCAGGCCAAGCTCCTGCGTTACTCCGGCTATGGTCACGAGATCCTGATCAACGGCGCGCCCTACACCTCCTACTTTGGCGGTCAGTTCGCCGTGGACGGCATCAGCTATATGCCCACCTCCGACACCACCGTCCGTGTCACTGCCATCAGCGACGACGCCAAGACCGAGACCTTCTCCATCCCGGCCACCGTTACCAACGAGGGCGACGGCCGCACCTATGCCGTCACCGAGCTGGCGGACCGCCTCCTGTTCCAGAACCAGTCGGTTCTGACCATGCTGGATCTGCCCGATACCATCGAGAAGACCGGCGACCGCACCTTTGACCAGATGTTCAATGTCCGTACCTTCGGCAAGCTGCCCGCCAACCTGAAGTCCGTCGGCTATCAGTCCTTCGGCTACCTCGGCTGGGAGATGCGGCTGGAGCAGCAGGGCCTGATCCCGGCCTGGCAGACCGACGTACTGGACATCCCCGGCAGCATCGAATTCATGGACCAGTGCGCCTTTGCGGGCAACCGTTATAAGACCATCAACGTCGGCGAGGGCATCACCTACCTGAGCTACTACTCCCTGTACGGCAACAAGGAGGCCAAGGAGATCAATCTGCCCAGCACCCTGAAGTGGGTCGAGGAAAGTGCACTCTATGACTGCAGGAATGCAAAGATCAACCTGCCGGACAGCCTGGAGTACATCGGCAAGTCCGCCTTCGCGGGCGATCTGGACGGCGAGACCATCCATCTGCCGGAGAACCTGCAGTATCTCGGCGATACGGCCTTCGGCACGCAGATGTACACCGCGGACTACAGCTCCAAGTATTGGGTCGGCCCGACCACCATTTATCTGAACGGCTCCCTCAGCAACATCGGCGCCCGTGTCTTCCGCCCGGATGCCAAGGTCATCGCCGTGCTGAACAGCCAGCGCAACAAGGTCGCGGGCTTCACCGATCTGAATGAGCTGCCCACCGTCATCTGGGACGGCAAGACCGACATCGGCTACAACGACGGCTCCTGCATCCCCGAGGGCGTGACCGTCACCCTGAGCGGCAATGTTACCATCGACGGCAAGCTCTGCATCGAGGGCAAGCTCGTTGTCCCGCACGACGCAAAGCTCACCATCACGAAGGACGCAGTCATCCTCGGCGAGGACAACATCGTCTACGAGGGCTGCAAGCACGAGCATGTCAAGGAGAACATCGTTCCCGCCACCTGCACCGAGGACGGCAGCAAGACCGTCGTCTGTGAGGACTGCGGCGAGACCATCTCCACCGAGGTCATCCCGGCCACCGGCCACAGCTTCGGCGACTGGACCGTCACGAAGGAGGCCACCTGCTTCGAGGACGGCGAGGAGAGCCGTACCTGCCCCGTCTGCAAGTATGTTGAGACGCGTCCGATCTTCGCGAACTCCGACCACTGCCCGTCCAAGGCCTTCAGCGACCTTGACGCAAAGGCATGGTATCATGAGGGCGTTGACTATGCGCTGACCAACAGCCTGATGAACGGCGTCGGCGGCGGCAGGTTCGAGCCGGACGGCCAGCTGACCCGCGCGCAGCTCGTCACCGTGCTCTACCGCGCAGCGGGCGAGCCCGACACCGGCAAGCAGGTCAACCCGTTCACCGATGTGGCGGACGACACCTGGTACACGAAGGCAGTCATCTGGGCGGCCAACAACGGCATTGTCAACGGCGTCGCCAAGAATGTCTTCGCGCCGGATGCCAGCATCACCCGCGAGCAGATCGCCGCAATGCTCTACCGCTACGCCGGTGCGGAGGCTGCCAAGGAAGATAAGCTCTCCGCCTTCCCGGATGCCGCCAAGACGTCCGACTGGGCGAAGGAAGCCCTGAACTGGGCAGTCGCCAGCGGCCTGATCAACGGCGTCGCCGATGCCAACGGCACGGCCAGCCTCGAGCCGCAGGCTACCGCGACCCGCGCACAGATCGCCACGATCCTCATGCGCTGGCTCGAAAAGTAAGCAGAATCCCACCGCAGGTCTTCCATCCTTCCTCCCTGCGGGTATAAAAGCCATGGCCGGGGCGCAAGCCCCGGCCATTTGGCGTCTTAGTATAGGCATTGTAGGGGAGGGGCATGCCC
>DQIA01000054.1 GCA_003525905.1 Clostridiales bacterium | reverse complement strand
GCCGCTACAGACGCAATCGGTTTGTACGTTTTTATCGTCAGCCTGTTTCTTGCGCTGGTGCGGAGCCGGGCCCGGCTGTCCGCTCCCCTGCATTTACCCTTGTGATGTCGAAAAATTCCCCCGGGGAGGGTTTTCATTCCAGCCGGAATGTGATATGATATGGTAGTAATGATTTAATCTCTGCAGCGAGGAATTCCGCCATGCATGAACCAAACGAATTCGGCGTGCCGACGCACGCGCATTCCCATACCGAAGCCCATTCCCACTCCCACCCGCACGTCCACGAGAGCAAGAAAAATGTCGTCAACCGTCTGGCCCGCGCCATCGGCCATCTGGAAAAGGTCAAGCGCATGGTCGAGGACGACTGCGACTGTGCCGAGGTGCTCATCCAGATCGCTGCGGTACGCGCCGCCATCGAGAACACCGGCAAGGTGATCCTGCAGGACCATATCCAGCACTGCATCGTCGACGCCGTGGAGGAGGGCGACGATCAGGCCATTGCGAGCCTGTGCGCCGCCATTGATAAATTCATGAAGTAAGAGGTTGCCCCATGACCGATTTGAACCACATCCGGAATTTTTCCATCGTCGCCCATATTGACCACGGCAAATCCACACTGGCAGACCGCCTGCTCGAGGAGTGCAACACCGTGGACAAGCGTGAGATGGAGGACCAGATCCTCGACTCCATGGAGCTGGAGCGCGAGCGCGGCATCACCATCAAGGCCCGCGCCGTCAAGCTGACCTATCATGCCGACGACGGCGAGACCTATACGCTCAATCTCATCGACACACCGGGCCATGTGGACTTCAACTACGAAGTCTCCCGGTCGCTGGCCGCCTGCGAGGGCGCGGTGCTCGTGGTGGACGCGTCACAGGGCATCGAGGCCCAGACGCTGGCCAACACCTACCTTGCCATTGACGCCGGGCTGGAGGTCATCCCCGTGGTGAACAAGATCGACCTGCCGTCCGCCCGCCCGCTGGAGGTCAAGCACGAGATCGAGGACGTCATCGGCATCCCCGCCATGGAAGCGCCGGAAATTTCCGCCAAAAATGGCATCAACATCCACGCTGTGCTGGAGGACGTCGTGCGGAACATTCCCGCCCCGCAGGGCGACCGTGAGGCCCCCGTGCAGGCCCTGATCTTCGACAGCCAGTACGACTCCTATCGCGGCGTGATCGTCTATCTCCGCGTGAAGAACGGCGTGCTGCGCCCCGGCATGGACATCCGCATGATGGCCACGGGTGCGGAATACAAGATCGTCGAGGTCGGCTACCTGCACCCGAACGGCATGATCCCTGCCGATGCTCTCGGCGCGGGCGAGGTCGGCTATCTCACGGCCTCCATCAAGACCGTGGCGGACACGCGCGTCGGCGACACGATCACGGGCGTGGAAAATCCGTGCGCCGAGCCGCTGCCGGGCTACAAGGCCGTGCAGCCCATGGTCTATTCCGGTGTCTATCCCGCCGACGGCAGCAAATACGGCGACCTGCGCGACGCGCTGGAGAAGCTGAAGCTCAACGACGCCTCCATGTCCTATACGCAGGAAAATTCCATCGCCCTCGGCTTCGGCTTCCGCTGCGGCTTTTTGGGCCTGCTGCATATGGAGATCATCATGGAGCGGCTCGAGCGCGAATACAACCTCGACCTCATCACGACCGCGCCGAACGTCGTCTACCGCATCACCAAGACGAGCGGAGAGACCATCGAGGTCTACACCCCGCTGAATTATCCCGACCCCGCCGAAATTCAGGAGTGCGAGGAGCCGTTCGTCCGCGCCAGCATCCTGACGCCGCCGGAATACGTCGGCAACATCATGGAGCTTTGCCAACAGCGCCGCGGCGAATACCGCGACATGACCTACCTCGACGAGGGCCGCGTGGAGCTGCACTATTTCATGCCGCTCAACGAGATCATCTACGACTTCTTTGACGCGCTGAAGTCCCGCACGCGCGGCTACGGCTCGCTGGACTACGAGATGGACGGCTACCGTCCGTCGCGCCTTGTGAAGCTCGACATCCTGCTCAACGGCGAGATCGTCGACGCGCTGTCCTTCATCCTGTTTGCGGATAACGCCTACGCCCGCGCGCGCAAAATTTGCGAAAAACTCAAGGAGAATATCCCGCGCCAGATGTTTGAAATTCCGGTGCAGGCGGCCGTCAGCGGCAAGATCATCGCCCGTGAGACCATCAAGGCCCTGCGCAAGGACGTGCTGGCCAAGTGCTACGGCGGCGACATCACCCGCAAGAAGAAGCTGCTTGAAAAGCAGAAGGAAGGCAAGAAGCGCATGCGCACCTTCGGCACGGTGTCCGTGCCCTCCGAGGCGTTTATGGCGGTTCTGAAAATGGACGAATGAAGCACATCACCATCTATACCGACGGGGCCTGCTCCGGCAACCCCGGCCCCGGCGGCTGGGGCGCAATTTTGGAGTGGAACGGCACGGAGAAGGAGCTTTCCGGCGGCGAGGCGCAGACGACAAACAACCGCATGGAACTGACCGCCGTCATCTCCGCCCTGCGCGCGCTGAAGGAGCCGTGCGAGGTGTCGCTCTACACCGACTCAAAATACGTCTGCGACGCCGTGCAGAAGCGCTGGGTCTATGGCTGGCGCGCGCGCGGCTGGGTCAAGGCCGACAAGAAGCCCGCGCTGAACGTCGACCTGTGGCAGGAGCTGCTGCCCCTGCTCGAGACGCACCGCGTGAGCTGGAACTGGGTGAAGGGCCACGCCGACAACGCCAAAAACAACCGCTGCGACGAGCTTGCCGTGGCGCAGAGCCGGGCGCACGCCCGCGCGTAACGGAGGGAGAACGCATGTTTTACGGAATTCTGGCCGCCCTTGCGGCCGTGATCGTCGGGCTGGATCAGTGGACGAAGTGGCTGACGGTGACGCACATCCCGAGCACGAACGGCTCGGCCGTCGTCAGGGCCATTCCGGGGTTTTTCCACATCACACACATCAAGAACACCGGTGCGGCGTGGTCGATGCTCGAGGGGCAGACGTGGCTGTTCGTGCTGGTGACAGCGGCGTTTTTCGCCATTGTCGGCGTGCTGATCTGGAAAAAGGTCCTGCAGAAGAAATTTGAGCTCGTGTGCCTCGCGATGATCGCGGGCGGCGCGCTCGGCAACCTCATCGACCGCGTCGTCTCCGGCGCAGTGACGGACATGATCCGGCTGGAATTCGTCAATTTCCCCGTGTTCAACGTTGCTGACTGCTTCGTAACAACGGGCTGCGCGCTGCTCATCGTGTATGTTCTGTTTTTCGACCGGCCGAAAAAAACGCCGCCCGAGACGGACGGCGAAGCGGAATAAGCTTTCTCCGGGACCCATACGGGCCCCGGAGCTTTTTTGTGATGGAGCCGCCCTTGGCTCTCCCTCTGGGA
>DQIA01000106.1 GCA_003525905.1 Clostridiales bacterium | reverse complement strand
GACGCGCTGCGCTGGTGCGTCGGTGCGGGCATCATCAACGGCAAGGACGGCGGCCTCCAGCCGACCGGCAATGCCACCCGCGCAGAGTTCGCGACCATCCTCATGCGCTACGCGAAGCTGTAACAGAACAAAGCACAAGGGCAGGCCAATGGCCTGCCCTTGGTTTTTTGCAGCTGGGAATATAAAGCGGCGGGGACGCCGGTCCCGGCTGCGCACTTGCGAATTCGCCGGGGGCTTTCCCGTGTTCCGGCCGGTGCTGCGAGATTGCCACGGCTCCTGCGGAGCCTCGCAATGACAAACTTGGGAGTGCCTTCTTCCCGTGTCATTGCGAGGAGGGCGCAAGCCCGACGCGGCAATCTCGGGAAGGCAGTTGCGAATTCGCCGGAGGCCTTCCCATGTTACGGCTGCATCCTGCGAGATTGCCACGGCTCCTGCGGAGCCTCGCAATGACAAACTTGGGGGCCTTTCTCATCCGGAGGGGCGCAGTGACAAGCTTGGAAGTCCGCTGCAGGGTCCCCTCGGCAGCCGCCGCAATTTCTTCTCTTTCCCTTTGGCGCGTTCTATGGTATAATGGCAAAAAAGGCCCGCGGCGCGGGCGGTGGGAGGTACTTTTCATGGAAAACTATGTGGATTTTGCCGTGCAGAAGGCGGTGGAGCTGCTGGCCATCGACAGTCCAACGGGCTACACTGCCGAGGCGGAGGAATTTGTCCTGCGCGAGTTCCGCGCGCTCGGCTTTGCGGCGGAGCGGACGGCCAAGGGCGGCATTCTCATCGATCTCGGCGGCGAAAGCACAGATGACGCCCTGCTGCTCGAGGCCCACGCCGATACGCTCGGCGGCATGGTCGCCGAGATCAAGGGCGACGGCCGCCTGCGCATCGTGAACGTCGGCGGCATGAACGCCAACAACGCCGAGGCCGAGAACTGCCGCGTCGTGACGAAGTTCTCCGGCAGCTACGAGGGCACGCTGCAGCTTATCAATGCCTCCATCCATGTCAACGGCGATTATGCCTCCACAAAGCGCAGCTGGGACACCGTGGAGGTCGTGCTGGACGAGGCCGTCGAGTCCGCGGACGACGTGAAGGCCCTCGGCATCTCCGTCGGCGACTTTGTCTGCTTCGAGCCGCGCACCCGCGTGACGAAGAGCGGCTATATCAAGAGCCGCTTCCTCGACGACAAGCTGTCCGTCGGTATCCTGCTCGGCTTTGCCAAATATCTGCACGACGAGGGCAAAACACCCGCCCGCCGCGTCTACGCCCATGTGACGGTCTATGAAGAGGTCGGTCACGGCGGCTCCGCCTCGGTCCCGGCGGGAGTGACGGAGGCCATCTCCGTAGATATGGGCTGCGTCGGCGCAGGCCTGCAGTGCACGGAGCGGCAGGTCTCCATCTGCGCGAAGGACTCCGGCGGCCCGTACTCCTACGACGTTGTGAAGAAGCTCATCGCCGCCGCGCAGAAGGAAGGCGCGGACTACGCCGTGGACATCTATCCCTACTACGGCTCTGACGTCGAGGCCACGCTCCGTGCGGGCTATGACATCCGCCACGGCCTCATCGGCGCGGGCGTCTATGCCTCGCACGGCTACGAGCGCAGCCACCGCGACGGCGTGCTCAACACGCTGCGCGTCCTGCGCGGCTACCTGTTCTGATGCGCAGGCGCTTCTGGATCCCAACGGCGGCGCTGCTGGCGCTGGGGCTCGTATTCTATTTCGCCGTCTACGGCTTCCGCTTCGCGGGCGTACTGCTGTTCCTTGCGGCCGGGGTCGTGCTGGCCTTCGGCATCGTGGACGCACTGCGCGGGCGCTTTCCCCGCTTTTCGCGCTGGGCGACGCGCCTCGGCCTGATCCTCGTCTGTCTCGGCCTTGTGCTGGCCGCCGGAACGGCGGGCTGGGTCGTCTCCGCCGGGCGCGGCGCGGCCGACCCGGAGGCGCAGTGGGTCGTGGTGCTCGGCGCGGGCGTGAACGGAACCGTCCCGAGTCAGGCCCTGCGCGAGCGGCTCGAGGCGACGCAGGACTATCTTGCGCGCTATCCTGAGGCCATTGCCGTCCTTTCCGGCGCGCAGGGCGACGGCGAAGCCATCACGGAGGCACAGTGCATGTATGACTGGCTGACGGCCCGCGGTGTCGAGCCCGCCCGCCTGCGGATGGAGACGAAGGCCACCACGACGGAGGAGAACCTCCGCTGCTCGCTCGACCTCATCGAGGCCGAGACCGGCACGCGCCCGGCGCAGATCGCCGTCATCTCAGGAGAATATCACCTACTGCGCGCCGAGCTGCTGGCCCGCAGGGCCGGGGCTGAAGCACTGGGCGTCCCGTCGTACACGCACGACCGCGCGTTTTACTGCCTCATGCTGGCGCGGGAGGTCTGCGGCGTCTGGGCCGCGCTCCTATTCTAGGGAAGCTCTGAATCAGAGCTTCCCTAACTGATCGGAGAAATCTATGAATCAGAAGTTTCGCTTTACGGCAGAGCCGCGCTCCGCGCTGTGCCTGCTCTCCATGGCGCTGATGCTGCTTTCGGCTGCGGCGCGCCTGTGGTACTATCTCGCCGACCCCGTCGCGACGGCCATGACGCTCTCGCAGGCGGATATCTTCCTGCTCGTCGGCCTGCCGGTCTTCTCGGCGGCCCTCTATCCTGTGCTGCTGGCCCTGTTCGGCCGGAGGACCATCGTGCCGCTGACTGCGCCCGTGGCCGGATTCGTCGTGTTCTTTCTCTATAAGGCGCTGTCGTTTTCCAGCGTTCTGCACACGGTGCTGTGCAGCATCCTCTATCTTGCCGTGCTCGTTTTCTTCCTGCTGACGGCGCTGGGCGTGCTGCACACGCGCATTTTTCTCCTGCTGCTGGCGGGTCTGCCGCTGCTCGTGCACATCATCATGGACTTTTCGGACTATGAGGGCTTCTTCCTCTTCCTGCCGGAGCTGTCCGTGCTGCTGCTCATGGCCTCGCTGCTGTGCCTTGCCCTCCGGCTCCGCCCGGCCGGGAAGGGAGCAAAGCCATGACGCTCCTCTCCCTGCCCGACGCCCCGGAGCGGACCGGGCGCGTCTGAGTCCACCGCAGGAAACAGGCATAGCAGCTTGTCAAAAAAGTCCCTTTGGGCTTTTTCGTCAAGCTGCTTTCCGAATTGCAAAATCAAATTTTGCAGCATGATTTTGCATTTTTGCCGCTGCGGCGGGTGATGGAACGCGAAAGGCAACCCTGACGGTTTCCTTTCACACGATCCTTCCCTCCGAAACTTTTGGCTGGGCAGGTCTTTTGACAGCCTGAAACGCCGCTCCGAAAATCGGGGCGGCGTATCTTTTGAATTACTTTTCAAATTGTCTTTCATACTTGCAGGCGCTTTCCGGCGGGTGATCGTAGTAGGCCTCCTCGATGCGGGTCAGCCGGTAGCCGCAGGCGGCGAATGTGCGGCGCATGGCCTCATTCGAGAGACGTGTCTCGCCGCAGATCCGCGGCAGCCCGGCCGCCTGCAGCAGCTCCGTCGCCGCGCGCAGAAGTCCCGCCGCCAGCCTGCGCCCGCGGTACGCCGGGTGGACCGCAAGGTTCATGATCTTGCCGTAGTCCCGCTCGCCCTGCCAGTTGTAGACGAACACGTCGCCAACGATGCGCCCATCGTCCAGCAGGGCCAGATAGACCGCCCGCTCGTCCGCCAGCAGCTCCCGCCAGTCCTCCTCCGTCCAGTGATCCTCGGGAAAGCACAGCCGGTCAAAGGCAACGATGGCGTCATATTCCGAAAGTGTGAGTCGTTTTTGTTCCATATTCTTCTCCAAGTACCCTTCCCAGGAAATCCGTAACGGCCGCGAGGTATCTTTCCCGGTCGGCCATATAGCTCATGCCGTGCCCGGCGGCGGGAAAGGTCAGCAGGGTCTTATCTGCGGCGCGGCAGCAGGCGTAGTTCTCCCGCCCCATGGCGCAGGGGACGAAGCGGTCGTCCTCGCCGTGGAGGAAGAGGACGGGCGTGTCGCAGCGCGCCATAGCCCCGGCGGCGGAGGCCTCCTCCGGGTCAAAGCCGCCGAAGAGGCGGCAGCCGAGGCGCAGCAGGGCATAGACCGGGAAGATCGGCAGATGGGCGGAGCGGATGACGCTCTTCAAAATGGCGGACGGCGCGCTGTAGCCGCAGTCGGCCACGATGCCGGCGACGTTTTTCGGCAGCTCCGGCCCCGCCGCCATGAGGACGGTCGCCGCGCCCATGGACATGCCGTAGAGCACGATCTTCGCGTCCGGCCCGGCGCGGCCGATCACATAATCGACCCAGCGGCGGCAGTCATACCGCTCGCGGATACCGAGCGTGAGGCAGCGCCCGCCGCTTTTCCCGTGGGCGCGCTCGTCGACGAGCAGGACATTGCAGCCCATCCCCATGCCAAACGGCAGCCCGCCGCAGAAATCGCGCTCCGCCGCGCTGCGGTAGCCGTGAAACAGCAGGAGCCACGGCGCGTCCGGGGCTGCGGGATAGCAGCGGCCGAACAGCGTCAGTCCGTCGTCCGAGCGGATCGTTACCGGCTCATAGGGAAGGGCGAGGGCCGCACGGATCATGCGCCGCGCCTCCGCCGCATAGGGCCGGTACTGGTCCGTGTCCGGCAGGACGAACATTTCCTTTTCGGTCGTTTTCCGCGCGCCGAACGCCAGCCGGAACAGCAAAAACGCCAGCCCGAGCGTCAGGAGCACAAAGCCCGCTGCGATCAGCAGCGCGATGCCAATGTACTTCACAGCCGCGCCCCCATTCACAGGCCCAGAATGCTGATGACGCCGTGCCGCGCAAAGCTGGCCTCTGCCCACGGCGCGGCCTCGTCGATGACGGCCCGCCAGTCTGCCTCGTCCCGGCTGCGCGCTGCGATGCGCTCCCACTGCCCGCGGGAGACGGGCGTGACGCCGAAATAGTCAAACTCCGGCAGGACGCCGCCGAACAGTTCCGTCAGGCGCAGTGCCTCCCACCGCTCGTCTGCAAGCAGGATGGAGCCGGGCAGCCAGAACCGCCCGCGCCAGCGCCCCGGCTGGAACTCAAAATAGCAGCTCCCCTGCCGCTCTGACGCCGGGATAAAATAGCGCATCAGCGGTTCAGCAGCGGGGAAACGACCGGCTTTCCGTCGCGGTCGAGCAGCGGCGTCAGGCCGCCCGCATTGCCGCTGGCGTGGAAGAGATAGTTCACGCCTGTCTCCTTGTCGACCCAGATCTCGGTGATCTGCAATGCTCCCTGTGTGTAAACGCGCTCAAAGCGCTGCTCCTTTGCCATGATCGGTCCCTCCGTTTGTTGATCTCTGCGTTCATCGTACCACAGAAGCGTGGATTTTGCAACGTATTTTGTCCGGAGCGGCGTACAGGCACAAAGTTCATTGTATTCTCTCCATGGCACAAAGCAAGCCCCCTTCGCCGCATCGGCAAAGGGAGCCTGTTGATTTGATTCGTCCACAGTCTGGCGTTTTATGAGTCTTCCCGCTTTGATCTCCATACGCGGCACAGCCAGAGGCATTCCGCCAGCAGGGAGGCCGTGATGAGCGCACCGGTAACGGAATAATTCTGAATGCCCAGCAGGAGCGGACCGAGCGAGACGAGGGCGCAGATGCCCGCTGCGATCCACGCTGCGGCGGCAAGTCCCCGCTTTCCGGTCCCGGCGTACAGCGCCAGCAGGACCAGCAGGACACAGGTGCCAAGTGCCGTAAAGAGCGGCGCAAAATTCGCATAGCCGAACGGCGTGAGATCAAAATAGGAGTACAGCTCCCGGAGCGGCGCTGCGGCCGGGCGCGCAAACTGCAGCACCGCACCATAGGGCAGGGCCTCCAGGATCAGTGCGAGCACGGGAAGGAGCAGAAGCGGCAGGCGTTTCTTCATGGCGGGTCCTCCTCACTATATATGGAATCAAATAAAATAAATCCACTTACGCCCGCAGGCATTTCACTTGGCGAAGCCATATTTCACGCGCGAAGCGCATTTCACAAATCCGACAGGATTTATTTCGTTGAAAAAACCGGTTGTCCGCTGGACAACCGGTTTTTTCTGGTGCGCGAGGCGGGACTTGAACCCGCACGTCCGGAGTGGACACTAGAACCTGAATCTAG
>DQIA01000119.1 GCA_003525905.1 Clostridiales bacterium | reverse complement strand
TTATCATTCCGATTTATTGCTTTTTTAATTCTATCATATGGCTTTAATATGTGCAAGAACAGTCCCGGCAGACATTACTGCCGGGACTGAAACTGTCTTACGACCACCCGCATTTCCGCCGTCCCGGTTTTTATAGAGCATGCCTTTCTGTTAGGACTTCCTGTCATCCCGCAGAGCACCGGTCTCCGGATCGCGCGAATAGTGGCGCAGGAATTCCCACACAAGCTCCGCCATGGACGGAGCAGGCCAATGCGGGAAATTGTCCACGGAGACGATCTGCAGCGTGTCGTCTCCGTAGCGGTCCGTCACCGTGCCGATATAGTGGTCGCAGCCGTAAATGCGCCGTACCTCGGTTTTGGAGAACGGCATGCCGATGCGGCGGCAGACGATATCCTCGCTCTCCGCACAGGCGAGGACCTCCTCGAGCGTGACCTCGGGGCAGTTGCACGAACGCAGGCGAAGATTCAGTGATTCGACCTTGCATGCGGCATTCGGGGCCTGCACCGGCAGGCGGTTGCGCGCCGTCTCCCGCCCGTGCGGATTCGTGCGGCGCGCGCCATACATGCCGCGCTGCGGCGCATCCTCATAATAAGGCACAAGATACAGGCCCTCCTGCTGGCCGCAGACGGTCAGGATCGGAACACGCACCTGCGCCGCATGCTGCACGCGCTCTTCCGGCTCCATCCCCATGGAAAACGGCCCGGCAAGGCATCCGCACGGCGCAGCTGCAGCCAGAAGCTCCGGCCGGGCGAACAGCAGGGCATTTGTCTGCGCGCTCCCCTGCGAATAGCCCGTGCAGTACACGCGGCCGGGGTCGACCGGGTAGTCCCGCGTCAGAATGTCATACAGACGCAGGAGATTTTGGAGCGAGTGATCCTGCGGAATGCAGACGATCAGCTCCTCGCGCGCTGCGATGGGCAGAAAACCGGAGCACTCCTCCCAGTTGATCGGCATGCTACTCCCGTGGAGCACGAACAGCAGCGGGTAGCGGCGGGAGCTTTTTTCTCGTGCCGAAATGGGCGTGAACAGCGCCCAGCGGTGATAGAAGTCATTGCGCTCCATCACTTGCTTGTCCAGACCCTGCGCGTGCCACTTCTGCACATAGGCCGGGTCCATTTCGTCGCCGTAGCGGATGTAGTCTTCAAATTGCAGCACCATCTGCCGCCCCATCTCGCTGTGGATGAGCGCTTCGATGTCGCAGCCCTCTGCCGCGATGCGCGGCGTGCGGTCGCGTAGGGAAATCAGCTCGCGGTCCCCGCTTTCCGGCTTGCTCCAGACGACCGGGATGTCCCAGAGATACAGCTCTGCATAGTCCATTTGGTTTCCCCCAAATATAGAAAGGACCTGCTGCATGCGCTGCGGCAGGTCCGTTTTATCCTGAGATCGGAATTGCCGTTTACAGGCCGTTCTTCTTCTCGTTCTTTTTGCGTTCCTTTTCGGCCTTCTTGGCGGCGGCCTTCTCCTTGGCGGCAGCCTGCGCCTCGGCACGGGCCTTCTGCGCAGCCTCCTGTGCGGTGTTATTCGTCATAACAGACCACTTGGCCAGCTCCATGCGGACGCGGTCCATGCTGGTCTCGATGACGATGTTGTCGCCCTTGATGTCGACGATCTTACCGACGATGCCGCCGATGGTCGTGATCTTGTCGCCTTCCTTCAGAGAATTGCGAAGGTTCTCTTCTTCCTTCTTTTTCTTCTTCTCGGGGCGGATGATCATGAAGTAGAACACCGCGACCATAACGACAAGGATAAGGATCATGCTGTAGTCCATAGGATTTTCCTCCAGTTTTTCACATTGTTTTTATTATACAGGCACACGGCTCTCAATGCAAGGAAAATATTTTGAATTTTTTTCAGATGCGGCGGTCGAGCCGCTCGGAGTATGTCCGGCGGAATTCCTCAAATCGACCTTCGTCCAGAGCCTGACGGATGCGTTCCATCAGCTTGTTGTAAAAATACAGATTGTGCATGACGGAAAGCCGCATGGCCAGCATTTCTTCTGCCTTGAACAGATGGCGCAGGTACGCGCGGGAATAGCGGCGGCAGACCGGGCAGTCACAGGCCGGGTCGATGGGCTGCATGTCGCGCTCGTATTTCGCGTTCTTCAGATTGATGGCACCCTCCCAGGTGAAGAGCTTCGCGTGTCGCGCATTGCGCGCGGGCATGACGCAGTCGAAGAAGTCTACGCCGCGGGCGACGCCCTCAATGATGTTCGACGGCGTGCCGACTCCCATGAGATAGCGCGTTTTGTCCTTCGGCATATAGGGCTCGACGGCGTCGATGATGTCGTACATCGTCTGCGTGCTCTCGCCGACGGCAAGGCCGCCGATGGCATAGCCCGGCAGGTCTAGCTCGGCGATCTGCTGCATGTGGCGGATGCGCAGGTCGGCATAGGTGCCGCCCTGATTGATGCCCCAGAGCATCTGCTGCGGGTTCACCGTGTCCGGCAGGGCGTTCAGGCGGGCGTTTTCCGCCTTGCAGCGGACGAGCCAGCGATAGGTGCGGTCGACGGAGCGGGCTACATAGTCATAGGGCGCGGGATTTTCGATGCACTCGTCAAAGGCCATGCAGATATCCGAGCCGAGGTTCGACTGGATCTGCATGCTCTCCTCCGGACCCATGAAGATCTTGTGGCCGTCGATGTGCGAGGCGAAATACACACCCTCCTCCTTGATCCGGCGCAGGCTTGCCAGTGAGAACACCTGAAATCCGCCGGAGTCCGTCAGGATCGGGCCGTCCCACGTCATAAAACGGTGCAGGCCGCCCAGATCGTGCACGAGGCGGTCACCGGGTCGCAGATGCAGATGGTAGGTGTTGGAAAGCTCGACCTGACAGCCGATGGCCTTGAGATCCGCCGCGCTCAGTGCGCCCTTGATGGCGCCCTGCGTGCCGACGTTCATGAACACGGGCGTCTGCACCGTGCCGTGCGCGCAGGTAAATACGCCCCGCCGCGCCTTCCCTTCGGTTTTTAACAGTTGAAACATGGTATACTCCTGCACATATGCTTATATTTAACAATATAGAAATTATGTGAAATTACTCGATGAACATGGCATCGCCAAAGCTGAAAAATCTGTAACGCGACTTTACTGCCTCGTGATAGGCATGCATGACGTGATCATAGCCCGCAAAGGCGGACACCAGCATGATGAGCGTGCTCTCCGGCAGATGGAAATTGGTGATGAGCGCGTCCATCGCACGGAACTGATAGCCTGGATAGATGAAGATATCCGTCCAGGCGCTCTTTTCCGTGAACGTGCCGTCCGGCTCGGCCAGCGATTCCAGCGTCCGGCAGGATGTCGTGCCGACGCAGATGATGCGGCCGCCGTTCTGCCGCGTGCGGTTGAGCACCTCGGCCGTCTCGGCGGAGAGCATGCAGAACTCGCTGTGCATATGGTGCTCCGTGATCTCGTCTGCCTTGACGGGGCGGAATGTTCCGAGTCCCACATGCAGCGTGATATAGGCAAGCGAAACGCCCTTGTCCGCAATGCGCTGCAGCAGCTCCTTAGTGAAGTGCAGTCCGGCCGTCGGCGCGGCGGCGGAGCCGGTGACGCGGGAATAGACCGTCTGATAGCGCTCGCCGTCGGCAAGCTCCTCGCGGATATAGGGCGGAAGCGGCATCTTGCCGAGGCGCTCGAGCAGCTCGAGGAAGATCCCCTCATAGTGGAACTGCACCAGGCGGTTGCCGCCCTCCTCCTCGGCCGTGACCGTCGCGGTGAGCGCGCCGTCGCCGAACGAGAGCTCCGCACCGGGATGCAGCTTTCGGCCCGGCTTGGCAAGGCATTCCCAGACGCCGCCGCCTTTGTCCTGCAGAAGCAGCAGCTCCACGGCTCCGCCCGTCGGCACGCGGTGGCCGAGCAGGCGCGCGGGCAGCACGCGCGAATCGTTCATCACAAGGCAGTCGCCCGGCTGCAGGTAGTCCACGATATCATAAAAATGCCGGTGCTCCAGCTCGCCGGTCTCCCGGTGGAGCACCATCAGGCGGGAGCTGTCGCGCCGCTCCAGCGGTGTCTGTGCGATGAGCTCCTGCGGCAGATCATAGTAAAAGTCACTGGTTTTCAAGAAATTCGTCCCTTTCCAAGCATTAACGGAATACCTCGCCCTGCTCATCGAGCATTTCGAGCCTGCGGCAGCGGATAAAGTCCGGCTTTGCCCCCGGCAGGTAGCGCTCGATGGCGGCGGCAAGCAGCATGGGGTTGAGCGACGGCTCCTGCGCGCTGACCTCGCACGTCAGCAGCAGCGCGCCCGGCGCAGCCTCCACATGATAGGCATGCAGCATGGGGCGGATGTCCGTCTCAGCCATGCCGCGCTTCGTGCGCTTTTCGACCACGAGCTCCGGCCGTTCCAGCAGGGTTGTGATCGCGGTAGGCTCCGGCACGGCACCGTCATATTCCAGCGTGAGCAGCGCGCGCAGGCGGCGCAGCTCACGGGCCTTGCGCGTGCTTTCATAGACCTCCAGCACCCGCACGCCCTCCGGCAGGACGGCGTTGAGTGCTTCCGGCGTGACGGCAAGCTCGCCGTCCAGCTCGTATTCCATGAGCTCGCACACGCTCTCCATGCCGACGCTCAGCGGCAGCAGCATGGACACATAGGCATGCGGCGTGAAGCCCTGCGAATGGTGCAGCACCACACCGGCCCGGCGGAACGCGCGCTGCATGAGCCGCATCAGGTCCAGATGCGACATCCAGACAGCGCGGCCTGTTTTTTCAAAGCGGATCCTATGCATCGCAGCGCCCTCCCTTCAGAAGGCAGTTTGCGCCGCAGCCGTTGCAGGCCGTCCGGCAGTCGGGTGTCGTTTCGGAGCGGTAGGCACGCTCGCGCTCGCGCAGCAGGCAGCCCGTGCTCACGCCGTCGGAGATCGTGTCCCACGGAAGAAGCTCGTCCAGACCGAAGCCGCGCGTCGTATAGAAATCCGGGTCGACGCCGCAGGCCGCGAATGCGTCCAGCCACGTCTGATAGGAGAAATACTCATCCCAGCCGTCCAGCCGCGCGCCGCGGCACACGGCCTCCTCCAGCACGGGGCCGAGGCGGCGGTCGCCGCGGGCCAGAACGGCCTCAAGGCGGCTCAGGTCGGCAGCGTGCCAGTTATACTCGATGCTCTTCGACGGCATATTGTCCTTGAGCAGGCGCGCCCGGCGGAGATATTCCTCCGGCGTGATCTGCTTCTCCCACTGGAAGGGCGTGAACGGCTTCGGAACAAAGAAGGCCGTTGCCACATGGATGCGCACGCCGCGCTTTTTGTTGCTGGCGTGCTCGCGCCACGTCTTCAGGATCTCATAGACGAGCTTTGCGATGCCGAGCACATCCTCGTCCGTCTCCGTGGGCAGGCCGAGCATGAAGTAGAGCTTCACATTGTTCCAGCCGCCCTCAAAGGCAATGGCGCAGGTATCGAGGATCTCCTGCTCCGTGACATTCTTATTGATGGCGTCGCGCAGACGCTGCGTCCCGGCCTCAGGCGCGAACGTCAGGCCGCTCTTGCGCACCTGCTGCAGCCGCAGCATGAGATCGCGGGAAAAATTGTCCGCGCGCAGCGACGGCAGCGAGAGATTGATCTTGCGCGGCGCGCAGTAATCGAGCATGGCATCTGCCAGCTCCGGCAGGCCGCGGTAGTCGGAAGTTGAAAGGCTGGAAAGCGTGATCTCATGGCAGCCGGAATTTTCCAGAGACTCAATGGCCTGACGGCGCAGCGTCTCGGGCGAGCGGGGCCGCACCGGGCGGTAGGTATAGCCCGCCTGGCAGAAGCGGCAGCCGCGGATGCAGCCGCGCATGACCTCGAGATTTGAGCGGTCATGGACGATCTCCGTATTCGGGACGATGCCGTCCGTCGGATAGAGCGCGGTGTCCAGATCCTGCACGATGCGCTTTGTCACGCGCGCAGGCGCGCCGTCCAGCGGGGTGACCGAGGCCAGCGTGCCGTCGGCATTCCACTCGTGGCGGTACAGCGACGGCACATACACGCCCTCGATCTGCGCCACGGCGCGGAGAAATTCCGATCTGCTCCAGCCCTCGCGTTTGGCGCGGCGATAGAGCTCCAGAATTTCCGGCGTGCTCTCCTCGCCCTCGCCGACGGAGAAGAAATCGATGAAATCCGCCAACGGCTCCGGGTTATACACGCATGCGCCGCCCGCAAAGACCATATGCTCCAGTCCCGTGCGGTCGGCCGCATGCAGCGGCACGCCGGACAGGCGCAGCATATTGAGCACGTTCGTGTAGCTCATCTCATAGCCGATGGTAAAGGCAATGAGGTCGAACTCCGACACCGGGTCGCCGCTCTCAAGCGCATACAGCGGCAGGCCGTTTGCGCGCATGGCATCCTCCATATCACCCCACGGGGCAAAGACGCGCTCACACCACACGCCCTCCATGCGGTTCATGACCGCATAGAGGATGCGCATGCCGAGATTAGACATGCCGATCTCATAGGTATCCGGAAAGCAGAAGGCAACGCGCAGCTCAACGCTGCGCTTGTCCTTCATCGTCTGTCCATATTCCCCGCCCACATAGCGCGCAGGCTTCTGTACGGTGGGCAAAATGCGTTCCAACTTTTCTGTCATAAAGCTTCCTTACTTGACGAGACTCAGCAGATACTGGCCATACTCCGTCATGCGGAGCTCCTGCCCCCGTGCTGCGACCTCCTCATCTGAAATGAATCCCTGCTCCCAGGCGATCTCCTCGGGACAGGCAATATAAAGTCCCTGCCGGGACTGCACGGCCTCCACATACTGCGCGGCGTTGAGCATGCCCTCCGGCGTCCCCGTGTCGAGCCATGCCATGCCGCGCGTCATCAGCTCCACATGGAGCCTCCCCTGCCGCAGATACAGCTCGTTGAGCGCTGTGATCTCCAGCTCGCCGCGGGCGGACGGCTGCAGGGTGTGCGCCAGCTTTGCCGCGTCGCCGTCATAGAAATACAGGCCGGGGACGGCATAGCGGGACTTGGGCTTTTCTGGCTTTTCCTCGATGGAGAGGACCTGACCCTGTGCGTCGAATTCCACGACGCCGTAGGCACTCGGATTCTTCACGGGATAGCCGAAGACCGTCGCGCCCTCCGTTCGGGCTGCGGCGGCACGGAGCAGCTGCTCGAGCTGCGCGCCGTGAAACATGTTGTCGCCCAGCACAAGGCAGCACGGCGCGCCGCCGATGAATTCCTCGGCGATGAGGAAAGCGTCCGCAATGCCGCGGGCGACCGGCTGCACGCCGTATTCCACATGGATGCCAAACTGGGAGCCGTCTCCCAGCAGGCGGCGGTAGGACTCGCAGTCCGCCGGAGCCGTGATGAGCATGATGTCGCGGATGCCTGCCATCAACAGCACGCTCAGCGGATAATAGACCATCGGCTTGTCATAGATCGGGATCAGGGGTTTGGAAACGGCGCGGGTCATGGGGTACAGGCGGCTGCCCTTGCCGCCGGCGAGAATGATACCTTTCATCCGAATGTCCTCCCTATGATGTTGAATATGATATGCAAGCCGGGGTATCCCGGCGCTCGTACCGTTGTGTTTCCCCCGGCACTTATGACACGTTCGCGGCCGGTCTTCCGCCTGCCTCCGGGTGATAGGTCGGCACGACCTGCGCCAGCAGCGTCCGGATCGCGGGTGAATTTTCCCGGCAGGCCGCTGCCAGCGCCGAGAGCTGCCGTTCAAAGGCCGGTACGTCGATGTCCAGCGGACGGCCGATATGGATCAGATGGTTCGGCGTGGAGCGAAGCCCCTCTTCCTGCATGAGCATCTCTTCATAGAGCTTCTCACCGGGGCGCAGGCCGGTATAGCGGACCTCGATATCCACGTCCGGCTCAAAGCCGGAAAGACGGATGAGGTTGCGGGCCAGATCGTCAATGCGGACCGGCTCGCCCATATCCAGCACGAAAATCTCGCCGCGGCCGGCATAAGCGCCCGCCTGCAGCACGAGGGATACCGCCTCAGGGATCGTCATAAAATAGCGGATGATGTCCGGGTGCGTCACGGTTACGGGGCCGCCCTCCTCGATCTGCCGCCGGAACAGCGGGATGACGCTGCCGTTGCTGCCGAGGACATTGCCGAAGCGCACGGCCACGAACTTCGTTTTGGAGCGCTCCGCCATGGTCTGCACGATCATCTCACAGACGCGCTTGCTCGCACCCATGACGTTCGTCGGGTTCACGGCCTTATCCGTCGAGATGAGCACGAAGGTCTCCGTGCCGTAGCGGTCCGCAGCCTGCGCCACATGGAGCGTTCCGAATACGTTATTTTTAATGGCTTCGTTCGGGCTTCCCTCCATCAGCGGCACATGCTTGTGCGCCGCAGCGTGGAACACGATGTCCGGCCGGTACTGCGCAAACAGGGAGCTGACCCGCATTTCGTCGCGCACGGAGCCGATGCACACGGCAAGGTCCAGCTCCGGATGCGTGCGGTGCAGCTCCTGCTCGATGGCATAGGCGTTGTTTTCATAGATATCCAGCAGCACAAGGCGCTTCGGCGTATGACGCGCGATCTGGCGGCAGAGCTCACTGCCGATGGAACCGCCGCCGCCCGTGACGAGGATCGTCTTGCCGGACAGGTAGCCCGCGATCTGGGAGAGGTCGACCTCCACGCAGTCGCGGCCGAGCAGGTCCTGCACGTCCACATTGCGGATCTTCTGGATGTTGACCTCGCCGTTTGCCAGCTGATAAATGCCCGGCAGGATCTTCAGGCGGCAGCCTGTCTTTTGGCAAAGCTGCAGAATATTTCGCCGTTCGCGCACGGCTGCCGTCGGAATGGCAAGCACGATCTCTTCGATGCGGCGGGACTGTGCCAGTGCGACAATGTCGTCCCGCGTTCCGGCGATCTTGACGTTGCGAATGTACTTGCCGAGCTTGTCGCGGTCGTCGTCGATGACGCACACCACGTTGTTCTGGGAATTTTCGCTCGTCTGGAATTCCCGCAGCACGAGCATGCCGGCACTGCCTGCACCGATGAGCATTGTGCGCTTCTTGCGCTTCTCGCTGCCGGAGCGGTGCAGGATCGTGCGGATGAGACGATAGGAAAAGCGTGATGCACTGAGCAGCGCCACCAGATACAGCCCGGCCAGAACCGGGAAGCTGCGCGGCAGGTCGAGCACGCCGAACAGGATCAGCAGCAGCGTCGCGGCGGCAAACAGGAAGCAGGCACACAGAATGTGCAGCAGCTCCTCCACTCCGGCAAATTCCCAGAGGCTGCTGTAGAGCTTCAGTGGGATGAACAGGGTGATCATGCCGATCGCCATCCACGGGAAAGCCGCATGCAGTGCAGGCAAAAAGCCGCTGTCGCGCATGAGTGTGTGGATGCTGAGGTCGAATCGCGACAGCAGCGCCAGCAGGCATGCCAGATACAGCAGCATGACGTCGAGCAGCATCAGGCATGCGACGCGGACGACGAGCTTCCAGTTGATTTCGGATTTGCGTTGTTTCATAGACTCTCTCTCATTTCTGCCCTTTCCTGCCGTTCCCCGGCAGGACTGCCCGCAGGTGGAAGATCGCCTGCCTGCACCAGCGCAGGCGCGGCCACAGCGCGCAGTAGACCCGGTAGCCGGGCGCCCTGCGCGTAAAAAAATGTCCTTTTCGTTCGAAGGCCACAGCCCGCGCGATGACCTGCTCCGGCCGGATCCCCCGCTCCGGCTCGGTCTGGCGGTCCCCGCAGAAAACGAGCGTGCCGTCCTGCCCGAAGCCGGTCAGGCGATGCAGCACATAGCTGCCGTCGGCGCGGTGGTAGAGCAGGACCTCACCCCGGCGCAGACGCTCCGGCACGGGGCCGAGCGTTACGCGGTCACGGCCGCCGGCCAGAAGCGGCAGCATGCTTCCGCCCGTCACGGTCAGCACGACGGTAGCTTCCAGCCGCTCCCGCAGCAGAGGCTCCGCCTGTGCAAGATGCAGCGGACGCGGCGTATGCGTATTTTTCTCCACTCGCCGCGCCCCCTCTGCGCAAACCGCTTTTCTTCCGCACCGGTTTGTGGTATACTATAATTATAGCTCTGCAAGCACCTGCAGCGTCTGGGCTGCGGCCCGCAGCTGGATGATGCGGACGGCCCGCGGCATACGCGCCAGCTCCACGACCGGCTCAATGTTCAGGACACCGCGGAAGCGGACGTCCCGCAGGGCGTCGAAGATCGGCTTCCACTCCAGCGTTCCGTAGCCGGGGAACAGATGCAGGTCCTCAAAGACCGGCCGGATCAGGCCGTAGTTGTCGTTCAGATGCAGCGTGGCCAGATTGCCGCGCCACGCACGGATCATCTCCGGCACGTCCTGCCCGCTGATGTGGGCATGGCCGGTGTCGAGGCACAGCTGCACACGGTTCGAGCCGATGCCGTAGACGAGCTCCAGCATGTCCTGCGCCGTTGTGTAGGGCACGGGCGCGTCGCCCGGCTGCTGCAGATGGCGATAGTCGAACGTGTTTTCCAGATTGATCACAATGTCGAACTTCTCCGCCAGTGGCAGAAGCTCGTGGAACCAGCGGACGTTCCAATCGTGGATGCGCGGCCAGAGGCTTCGATCCGGCATGCGGTGCAGATACAGCACCGGATGGAAGATCAGCTGGCGGCAGCCGAGGATGGCGCAGGCCTCCATCGTCCGCTCATAGATTTCATAAGGTGATTCGTAGTGCAGGTCGTCCGGAATGGCCTGCTCCCAGGAGGCGTGTGCCTGCGTGATGGGCAGCCCGATCCGGTCCGCCGTGCGGCGCACCCCACGCGCCCACTGGCGCCAGTCGTCTCCGCGCAGCGGCGCGTCCTGCGGGCGGCTGTATACGCTCAGCGGGAAATCGAGGCTGTCGAACCCCGCGTCCCGCACCGTCTGCATCGCGTCCTCGACGGTGGTCTCCAGACAGAAGCTTGCCATGGCGCTGCTGATGAAATGCACGATGTCCGTGCCTCCTTTGCCGCATTCTCTTTTTCCAATTCAGTATACCATCGTTCCGTTTCTTTGTCAAATGAACTTCGCCGGAGGGAGATATAAAATGAAAAGAATGCCAGATTGGCTCGCGGCTCCCGTCCGCTTCATCCGCCGGATCGCTTTGTTCCGCGTTCCACTCTATGCCGCAAATGCGTCGTTTTATCTGGTGCTGTCCGTCTTCCCCGCGATTCTGCTTGTTCTGGCGCTGCTGCCGCACACCGGCCTGACGGAGGCGCACCTGCTCTCTGCCCTGCACGGCGTGATCCCTTCCGTGTTTGAACCTGCGCTGGAGTGGGTCATCCGGGACCTCGGGAGCAATTCGTCCCTCACGCTTATCCCGGTTTCGGCCATTATGGCCATCTGGTCGTCCTCCCGTGGTGTTTACTGCATCAAGACCGGCCTGAACGCGATCTACGGTGAACGCGAGAGCCGCGGCTATGTCTATACGCGGCTGGTCAGCGTGCTTTATACCGTGCTGCTGCTTGCCGCCCTCCTGCTGACGCTGGTGCTGCATGTCTTCGGCAGCCAGCTTACCGCGTGGATCGCCGGAAAGCATGTGCCGATCCTGCGCCTGCTGTCGCGCGTGCTTCGCTTCCGGGGCCTTGTGCTGTTTGCCCTGCTGACGCTGCTGTTCTGGGCGATCCTGTGCGTTTTCCCGAACCGCCGCATTCCCCTGCTCCGCGCGCTGCCGGGTGCAGCCGGTGCCTCGCTCGGCTGGCTGGTGTTTTCATCGCTGTTCTCCGTCTATGTGCAGCACTTCGGCTCCTACTCCGTGTTTTACGGCAGCCTTGCCGGCATTGCCATGGCCATGCTGTGGCTTTATGTGTGCATGTCCATTCTGTTCTATGGCGGCGTGCTCAATTGCCTGCTGTTCGAGCGAAGATCACAGCAAGGGAAATAGGAAATATATCGTTTTAATATGAACTTTTGAATCTGTATTCTGACGTCAAATTTTCCTGCCGAAAAAAATCAAAAAATTTGAAAAAAGTACTTGCAATTTGGCGGGAGGTTTGATATAATACCCGTGCACTGAGGGAAACGACACAGCGTCAGAAAAGTTCATATGGGGGTATAGCTCAGCTGGGAGAGCGCTTGAATGGCATTCAAGAGGTCAGCGGTTCGATCCCGCTTATCTCCACCAAAAACACTCGATTTCACTTGAAATCGAGTGTTTTTCTATACTTTTCAGTCTGTTTTGTACTGGGCGTTTTCACCTTGGACAACAAATGGACAACAGACCTTCTCAATTTCTCCTTTTCTTACTGCGGGAAGGAAGAAGTTATGGCATCTGTCAAAGAAGAAATAATCACGCCGGACTTCCCTTCCCCGGGAGCCCGGCTTTCTTTTACTCCAGATATTTTTTCAGCTTCTTCATGTGGTCGATGGCCTCCTGCAGGGAGGCTGCTTATGCCGGAAGTGGGTCTGTTCAAACTGCGGCGGATATGCTATACTAAATATTTGGGAAAAACATTTGCCCTGCGGGGCGTGAGGTGAAGCATGAAAAAGCTGCTGGTCTATTTGAAGGATTATAAAAAAGAGAGCATTCTAGGGCCGCTGTTCAAGCTGCTCGAGGCTTCGTTCGAGCTGCTCGTGCCGCTTGTCGTCACGAAGATCATCGACGTCGGCATCGCCACGGGCGACGTTCATTACATCGTCCGTATGGTGCTGCTGATGGTCGGCCTGGCGCTCATCGGCCTCATCTGCTCCATCACGGCGCAGTATTTCGCGGCGAAGGCCGCCGTCGGCTTTGCGGCCGGGCTGAAATCCGCTCTGTTCCGCCATATCCAGAGCCTGTCCTACAGCGAGATGGACCATCTCGGCACGGCCTCACTCATCACGCGCATGACGAGCGATGTCAATCAGCTGCAGTCCGGCGTGAATCTGGTGCTGCGCCTGTTCCTGCGCTCGCCGTTCATCGTGTTCGGTGCGATGGTCATGGCCTTTACCATCGATGTCCGCTCGGCGCTCGTCTTTGCGGTGGCCATTCCCCTGCTGTCCGTCGTCGTGTTCGGCATCATGCTGCTGACCATGCCGCTCTACCGCCGCGCGCAGGCCGGGCTGGACCGCCTGCTGCGCCGCACACGCGAGAATCTCAGCGGCGTGCGCGTCATCCGCGCCTTCCATAAGGAGGCTGAGGAGACGGCACAGTTTGCGGAGGAGAATGAGAGCCTGACGCGTCTGCAGCTCTTTGTGGGCCGCATTTCCGCCTTGATGAACCCCCTGACCTATGTCCTCATCAACGGCGCGATCGTCGCCCTGATCTGGACGGGCGCGTGGCAGGTCGAGCGCGGTGCGCTGACGCAGGGCCAGGTCGTAGCGCTCGTCAACTACATGTCCCAGATCCTGATTGAGCTCATCAAGCTCGCGAACCTGATCATTACGATCACGAAGGCGGCTGCCTGCGCCCGCCGTATTGAAAGCGTATTTGACGAGAATTCAAGCATGACGTTCCCGGAAAAGCCTGCGCAGGACGACCCTGCCGCGCAGGACGCTGTTGTGTTTGAAAATGTCGCGCTGCGCTATGGCAACGCGGGCGCAGAGTCGCTGTCCGGCCTGAGCTTCCGCGTGCGGCGCGGCCAGACCGTCGGTATCATCGGCGGCACGGGCTCCGGAAAGTCCTCGCTCGTCAATCTCATCCCCCGCTTCTATGACGCGACGGATGGACGTATCCTTGTCGACGGCGTCGATGTGCGCGACTATCCGGCCGGGCAGCTGCGCAGCAAGATCGGTATCGTGCCGCAGAAGGCCGTCCTGTTTGCCGGGACCATCGCGGAGAATCTCCGCTGGGGCAAGGAGGACGCAACGGATGCCGAGCTGCAGGTCGCGCTCGAGACCTCGCAGGCGGCGGAATTTGTCTCGACCCGCGAGGGCGGTCTGAACGCCGCGGTCGCGCAGGGCGGCAAGAACCTTTCCGGCGGCCAGCGCCAGCGCCTGACCATTGCCCGTGCGCTCGTGCGCGACCCCGAAATTCTCATCCTGGACGACAGCGCCTCCGCGCTGGACTATGCCACGGACGCGCGCCTGCGCAAGGCCATCCGCGCCCACGATGCGAACGTCACCGTATTTCTGGTGTCGCAGCGCGCGGCCTCCATCCAGTATGCCGATCAGATCCTTGTGCTGGATGACGGCGCGCTCGTCGGGCAGGGCACACATGCCGAGCTGCTCGAATCGTGCCCGGTCTATCAGGAGATCTACTATTCCCAGTTCCCGAAGGAGGCGCAGAACGCATGAAAAAGAAAAATACCATGCGCAAGCTGCTGCGCTATCTGAAAAAATACTGGCTGCTGCTGATCCTGTCGCTGCTGTTTGCCGCGCTGACCGTGGCCATGACGCTGTATCTGCCGATCCTCATCGGGCAGGCCGTCGACCTCATCGTCGCGCCGGGGCAGGTGGAGTTTTCCATCATCGCCCGTCTGCTGCTCAAAATGGGCATCCTCATCGGCGCAACGGCGCTGTCGCAGTGGATCATGAACGCCTGCAACAACCGCATCACCTACCGCACCGTGCGCGATATCCGCAGCGATGCCTTTGCGCGGCTGGAGATCCTTCCCCTGCGCTACATCGATGCGCACAGCTACGGCGAGATCGTCAGCCGCATGATCGCGGACGTCGACCAGTTCGCAGACGGCCTGCTCATGGGCTTCACGCAGTTCTTTACGGGCGTGCTCACCATCGTCGGCACGCTGCTGTTCATGCTGTGGATGAATCCTGTTATCACGCTCGTCGTTGTGGTCATCACGCCGGTGTCGCTGTTCGTTGCGAGCTTTATCGCCCGCAAGACCTACGCCATGTTCAAGGAGCAGTCCGCCGCCCGCGGCGAGCAGACCGGCATCATTGATGAGATGGTCGGCAATCAGAAGGTCGTGCAGGCCTTCGGCTATCAGGAACGCGCACAGGGCCGCTTTGACGAGGTCAACGAGCGGCTGCGCAAGTGCTCGCTGCGCGCCATTTTCTTCTCGTCCATCACGAATCCGTCCACGCGCTTTGTCAACTCGCTCGTCTATGCGGGCGTCTGCGTGGCGGGCGCGCTCAGCGCCGTGCACGGCGGCATCTCTGTCGGCCAGCTGACAAGCTTCCTCAGCTATGCCAACCAGTATACGAAGCCCTTCAACGAAATTTCCGGCGTGGTAACGGAGCTGCAGAATGCGCTGGCCTGCGCCGACCGCATCTTCGAGCTCATCGAGGAAACGCCGCAGACCCCGGAGCCCGCCGATGCGAAGACGCTCACGGACCCCGACGGCAGCGTCGCGCTGGAGGACGTCTCGTTCTCCTATGTCCCGGAGCAGCACCTGATCGAGCATTTTGATCTTGCCGCGAAGCCCGGCCAGCGCATCGCCATCGTCGGCCCGACCGGCTGCGGCAAGACGACGATCATCAATCTGCTCATGCGCTTCTATGATGTGGACAGCGGCTGCATCCGCGTGGGCGGTGAGGATATCCGCCAGCTGACGCGCGGCAGCCTGCGCACGTCCTACGGCATGGTGCTGCAGGACACCTGGCTCAAGACCGGTACCATCCGCGAGAATATCGTCATGGGCAAGCCGGACGCAACGGACGAGGAGGTCATCGCCGCGGCAAAGGCCTCGCATGCGCATGGCTTCATCCGGCGCCTGCCGCAGGGCTATGACACGCCGATCACCGAGGATGGCGGCGGCCTGTCCCAGGGGCAGAAGCAGCTGCTGTGCATCACGCGCGTCATGCTCTGCCTGCCTCCGATGCTCATCCTCGACGAGGCGACGTCCTCCATCGACACGCGAACGGAGATCAAGATCCAGGAGGCCTTCAACCGTCTGATGCAGGGCCGCACGAGCTTC
>DQIA01000061.1:16306-17553 GCA_003525905.1 Clostridiales bacterium | reverse complement strand
CCACCAGAAAAAAGCACTTGCTTTCGCAAGTGCTTTTTTCAACGAAATCCACCCTTTCGGGTGGGTGAAATACCGCTTCGCGGTGTGATATACGCCTGCGGTGTGTGAAATCGCTGCGGCGGTGGCTGGATTTCATATCACTTTCTGCGAAGCAGAAAATATCACAAACGCGCGAGCGTTTCTTTCATAGTTTGCGCCAGCAAAATATTTCACAAAGGCTATTCGCGTGCCCCATCTATAACAGCCTATTAACATAAATCCGCCCAAATCCTGCCAGTGATGACCGGCAGGATTTTTCTTTCTGGCTTGATTCGTGAATAGGAATTGCGAAAATGGTCGTACTTCGCTATAATAGAAAAGAACGCATGCTTAAGCACGGGCGTCCTCCAGCACGCTCCATGCGCTTTCCGCAAGAAAGCGGGCGGCGGGGAGCAGAACGGAAGAGTCCGGACAGAACGCGGCGCTGTGCAGGCCCACCGGGCTGCCGACGCCGAGCAGGGCGCAGCAGATCGGGACCTCGCTTCCGTAGCAGGCGAAGTCCTCGGAGATCATCTGCGGCTCGATCTGCACGCAGCCGTTTTTGCCGAACACGGAGACGGCGGCGCGCTCCATTGCCGCTGCAAGCCCGGCATCGTTGCACAGGGCGGGCGTTCCGTCCGTCCAGCCGACTGCTGCGGTGCAGCCCCACGCGGCCGCAATACCGGTCGTGAGGGCCTCCAGCCGCGCCTTTGCCTGGGCCCGCGTCCGTGCGGAGAACGTGCGGATCGTCCCGAGCAGGATACAGCGGTCCGGAATGACATTGTTGCAGGTCCCGGCCTGAATGCATGTCACGGCCGTGACGGCTGGCTCTGCCTGTGGCAGGTCGTTGGCGCGGAGCGTTGTGAGGGCCGAAGCCAGCGCAGCGCCCGCGGGGATGGGATTGCAGGCCCGCTCTGGTGCGGAGCCGTGGCCGCCGCGCCCCGTGACGGTGATCTCGAAGCTGTCCACGGCGGAGAGGATCGCGCCGGACCGGATGCCGAGCTGCCCCTGCGCCAGACCGGGCCAGACGTGCAGCGCCAGCATGCCCGCCATCGGAACGCGGCGGAACAGACCCTGCTCCAGCACCCGCATGGCGCCCGTTGCGGCCTCCTCTGCGGGCTGGAACAGGAACAGGACGTTCCCGGCCAGCTGCTCCCGCCGCGCTGCAAGCAGGCGGGCTGCGCCGAGCAGGGCGGCCATATGGACATCATGTCCGCAGGCGTGCATGA
>DQIA01000061.1:14971-16240 GCA_003525905.1 Clostridiales bacterium | reverse complement strand
TCCGCAGGCGTGCATGACGCCGGGAACGCGGGAGGAAAATTCCGCTCCGGTGCGCTCCGTGATTGGCAGGGCGTCCAGATCGGCGCGCAGGCCGACGGTGGGGCCGGGCAGGGCGCCGCGCAGGAGCGCGGCAGTGCCGGTCGGCAGACCGAGCGGGACCGGCTCGAGGCAGAGAGCCTCCAGCTCCTGGCGGACGAGCCGGGTGGTCCGGTGCTCCTGCCACGAAAGCTCCGGGTCTTCGTGGAGCTGCGTGCGGAGCTTATGCAGGTGCGCCTGCAGTGCCGCATCTTCGGGCGGTGAAATGATGTATGACATGAATGATTCCTTTCCGCACACCGGCTGTGCCGGGTGCATGGGCGGAGTAAAATTTCAGGAAGGCGGCACTTGAGGTGAGTAACTACTATATTCTGACGAACCTGCTCTCGGACGATGAGCGCCGGGTGATCACCAGCATCGTCCGGCATATCGAGCTTGGCGGGAACAAGGTCGGCATTCAGCAGATCGCAAGCGAAAACTATGTTTCAACGGCTTTTATCATGAAGCTGTGCAAGCGGCTGGGCTTTGCGGGCTACAGCGAACTCTATTACAATCTGGCGCAGTCCAGCGGCGAGGGCCACCGCTCCAGCGATCCGGACCCGCTGTGCGGCCTTATCGACTGCTATACGCCGGAGCAGGCCGAGCAGTTCTGCAAAATGCTGATGCAGTACAAGGAACGCAAGATCTTCGTCGTCGGCGAGGGCTTTGCCGAGGAGGTCGCCAACTACATCGTCAAGCGGCTTGCCATCTGCGGCTTCATGGTGTTCAACCACGTCCACTTCTATGACTACATGCTCTTCCGCGAGGAGGCAAAACGCCAGATCACGAGCAACGTGGAGTCCTCACTCATCATCGCCATCTCGCAGAGCGGCGAGACGGAGGCCATCATCAACGACGTGCGCGAGGCGGAGAGCAAGGGCTTTTCCGCCATCTGCTTCACGCGCCGCTCGGATTCCAAGCTGGCGCGAATGTCGGACCTGACGTTCCTCGTCGACGCCTCCAACCAGACGCTCATCAGCGCCGTGCCGAATCAGTTTTTCGGCAAGGTCATCCTCGCGTTCGAGGAGCTGATGGGGCGGCTTTTCCGATAAGAAGATGCATATGTTTCATTTGAGCCGCTGCGGTGCGCCGCAGCGGCTCTTTGCGTCATTCCGGTGTGCGGGGACTGCACTGCGAATTCGCCGGAGCATTCCGGGAACAGAAGGTCCTCTGCTGCGAGATTGCCACGTCGCT
>DQIA01000061.1:247-14900 GCA_003525905.1 Clostridiales bacterium | reverse complement strand
TCGCTCCTCGCAATGACAAATCTATGGCCTTTTCCGTGCGCTCAATAGGGCGCGTGGTTGTTTTCCGGTTCGCCGGTCTCGTGCAGGCGCGGGTAGTCTGCGACCGTGAGTACGCCGAGGGACTTTGCATAGGCGCTGACGGCTTCGTGATAGTGGCGGCCGGTCGGCTTCCAGTCGATCTGCCCGGCAATGGCTCCGGTGTCATTGCCGCCGGAGGCCATATAGGCGCTGACCGTGACGCTGAGGCGCTCGTCCGGCGCAATGGGCGTACCGTCCGGCCGCGTGACAGAGAGAACCTTCTGCCCGCCGGGGCGGGTATGGTCCACTGCGGCGTGGAAGCCGGAGAAGGCGATGGCAGCATTATTGCCGAAGCGCTCCGGCTCATAGACGGCCTCGAGCAGGGCATGGAGCTGCGCGCCTGTGATGATCCCGGTGAACATTTCGTCGTCGAATGCGGCGCAGTAGAGCAGCTCCTCGCGCGTGATCTCACCCGGAAGCAGCTCGCCGCAGGCGCTGGTCGTGTTCATGTAGGACAGCTCCGTCTGCCCGCCGAAGCGCAGACAGTCGGCCAGAAAATCGCCGAGCTTCGACTCGTGGGCCAGCGTCATGCGCCAGCGCTCGTTCAGGGACCCGAGGGGCTCCCGGAAATACGGCTCGAACGGGTCGGTGACGGAGCGGATATACCGGGTGATCTCCGGATCGGCCTGTCCGTTCGGGTCCGTCTGCACGACGGCGCAGCTGCGGTCCAGAATGCGGTGCGATGCGGCGTCCAGCGTCAGGCGGACATGCGCAATGCTGGCTCCGCCAAACCCGGCCTTGACGACGCAGGCTCCGTTCCGGACCTGCGCGCAGTCGCCGGGGATGTGCCCGCCGATCCAGACGTCCGCAGCGGGCGAGGTGTCGATCAGCTCCGGCAGCTCACCCGTGAGCGTGCCGTCCGCCGCCTGATAAAACGGCATGTGCGTCAGCACGACGACGACGTCCGCGCCCGCGGCGCGCATTGCCGGGATATGGCGCGCGGCTGCTTCGGCGGCGGAGGTCATTTCAAACGGGGCAAACGCGCTTTTCTCCACCATGTAGGGCGTGTATTCCGTCGTGAGGCCGAGCACGCCGATGCGAATGCCGCAGCGCTCGAGCAGGACCCACGGCTTCGTGCCGGGGACGGGCGCACCATCCGCTTTCCGGCGCACATTGGCGCAGAGGACCGGGAAGGGACAGGCGCTGATGCAGCTGTCCAGAAAGGCTGGGCCGCGGTCAAATTCGTGGTTGCCGAGCGTCATGACGTCCGTTTTGCTGCGGATCATGGCGCCGACGAGCGGCAGGCCGGGCCAATAGTTCGTGCTGAAGGCATCGCCCGCATCCAGCAGGAGCGTTCCCGCTGGATTCTGCGCGCGCAGCTTTGCGATCTCGGCGGAAAAGGCCGGGAAGCCGATGTCCTCGCGGGAGGGACGGATGCGGCCGGAGAAATCGGCATGGCAGAGCAGGTCGAGGACGATCTCTCCCATGGCGCTCATCCCTTCAGGCCGCCGCGCGACACGCCGGTGACGATGCTCTTGCGGCAGAAGATGAACAGCAGGATCATCGGCACCACGACGATGGTCGAGGCGGCCATCAGGCGCTCATAGCGGATGCCGCTGGAGGTCATGAAGGCGTAAAGGCCGAACGGCAGCGTGCGGACCTCCTTCGTGTTCGTGGCGATGACGGTCCACAGGAAGGAGTTCCAGCAGGCAATGGCGTCAAGCAGACCGATCGTCACGAGGGCCGGTCGGGACATAGGCACCATGACGCGCCAGAGGTAGCGCCAGTTGCTCGCGCCGTCGACGCGGGCGGAATAATAGAGGCTGTCCGGAATGGCCAGGAAGAAATTCCGGAGGATGTAGGTGTAGAAGATGCTGGAGGTGAACGGCAGGATCAGCGCGATGAGCGTGTCGTTCAGCCCGAGCTTCACGATGGTCGTGTAGTTCGTGATGATGAGCATCTCGAACGGGATCATCATCAGCGAAAGCAGCAGGGAGAACAGCAGGTCGCGCCCCGGAAATTTCAGCCGGGAGAAGGCGAAGGCTGCAAGAATGGTCGTGAACATGGTGCAGGCAACGCAGACGATGGTCACGAGCAGGGAGTTGCAGAAATAACGCAGGAACGGGGCCTTCTCAAAGGCGTAGACATAGTTTTCAAATACAAGCTCCTTCGGCCAGAACGTCGGGGGAGTCGTGTTGACCTCGGCGGCCGTTTTCAGCGAGGAGATGATCATCCAGAAGAACGGCAGCACCATGATGAGCGCACCGAGGATCAGAACGAGATAGGCAAAGGATTTTTTGGCAGTTTTCATGGCGGTACCTCAATAATTCTTCCACTTGCGCTGGATGAAGAGCTGCAGCATGGTGAAGATCAGAACGATGACGAACAGCACGACGGCGCTGGCCGCAGCCGGGCCGAGCTGCCACTGCTTGTAGAACATGTCGAACAGATAGTATACGACGGTATACAGCGAGTAGGCCGAGCCGGGATTGCCATTGAACAGCGGGAACAGCTCCGAGAAGACCTTCGAAGCCGAAATGACGTTCACGATCATCGTCAGGCCCAGCGTCGGGGCGAGCAGCGGCACGGTGATGCGGCGGAAAATGCGCCCGGAGGACGCACCGTCGATGCGCGCGGCCGTGTAATACTGCGGGTTGATGTTCTGGAAGCCGGAGAGCAGCAGAATGATCGTGAACGGCAGCATGCTCCAGATGCCGTAGATGATGAGGGCAGCAAGATTGTAGTGCGGGTCGTTCAGCCAGTTCACAGGGGAAACGCCGAACAGTGACAGCGCATAGTTGATCAGGCCATAATCGTAGTTGAACATCCACTTCCACACGAGGCCGACTGCCGTGACGGACGTGACCATCGGCAGAAAGTAGCACGTCTGGAACAGGCCCTGCAGCTTTGTGCACGAGTTGAGCAGCGAGGCGAGGAACAGAGACAGCACCGTGACGATCGGCACGACGAACAGAACGTACAGCGCCGTATTGCGCAGGCCGTTGAGGAAATTCGCGTCATGAAAGATCTCGGCGTAGTTCCCGAGACCGATGCCGGAGAATTCGCCGGTCATCAGGCTGTAGTCCTGCCGGAACGACAGCAGAATGACATTGATGAACGGATAGACGGTGAAGACCAGAAGACCGATGAGAAACGGGAGCAGGAACAGCCCCGGCTCCGCAAAGGTGCGGAAGGTCACGCGCTCGCCGTCTGCGCGCGTGCGCAGCTTGCGGCGGCTCATAAGTACCGCACCCCCGTCTTGGCGTCAAACAGGAACACGCCGCGCTTTTTCAGGCCGACGGCCAGCTCCGTGCCGGGCAGAATTTCCAGCTCGGCCGGGACAAGACCGCGCAGTTCGGCGGGGCCGGCCTGCAGGCGGACAAGCTCGTCCTTGCCGAGGGAGTAACGCTCCAGCACGGTCGTGCGGAAGGCGGGCGTATCACCCTGCGGCAGGATGCTCTCGGCGCGGACGGCCAGAACGATCTCCTGCCCCTCTGCAAGGCCGTCCGGCAGCACCAGCGCAGCGGGAATGCCGCCGTCCAGCACAAGGCGGCCGTTCTGCACAATGCCGTGCAGCTGGTTGATGGGAGGCGTGCCGAGGAAGTCCGCAGCAAAGAGGTTGACCGGGTTTTCATAGAGACCGCGGGCGGTGTCCTCCTGCTGGAGCACGCCGTCACGCAGCAGGACGACGCGGTCGGCGATGCTGCTGGCCTCCTCCTGATCGTGCGTGACAAAGACGGTCGTGATGCCGGCCTCACGCTGGATGCGGCGGATCTCCTCGCGCATCTCCACGCGGAGCTTGGCGTCGAGGTTGGACAGCGGCTCGTCGAGCAGCAGCACGTCCGGCCGTTTGGACAGGGCGCGCGCAATGGCGACGCGCTGCTGCTGGCCGCCGGAGAGCTCCGCGGGCTTGCGCTTGAGATACGGGGTGATGTGCACCATCTCCGCCAGCTCCTCGGCGCGGCGGATGCGCTCCTTCTTGGGGATGCGCTGAATTTCCATCGGGAAGCAGATGTTCTGCAGGACCGTCATGTGGGGATAGAGCGCGTAGTTCTGGAAGACAAGGCCGATGCCGCGCTTCTCCGGCGGCAGGCTCGTCACGTCGCGGTCGTCAAAGAAAATGCTGCCGCCGCTCACGGGGAGAATGCCGGAGATCATATTCAGCGTTGTGGTCTTGCCGCAGCCGCTCGGACCGAGCAGGGCGATGAGCTTGCCGCTTTCCAGTGTGATGGAAAGGTCGTTTACGGCAACGGTGTCGCCGAAACGCTTGGTCAGATGTTCGAGTTTGATCTGCATGTCCGTATCACCTCAATATTTCGAAAATGGGTGCGCCGTCAACATCGGGCATCGTCAGCCCGAGCATGGCGGCCATGGTGGGCGCTTCGTCGACCATGGAGCGGCTGCCGTGCACCGTGCCGGGCCGCACATCCGGTCCGGCGGCGAAGAACGTTGTGACCTCCTCGCGGGCCGGGCTGCCGCCGTGAGTCGCCACGCCGGTCTTCTTGTCGCCCGGCTGACAGCTGCGCCAGAGCGTGTCACCGTCCGGGTACTCGCCGAACGCAATGGGAAGACTGCTCTCCACAACAAAGTCGAACGGGCCGGACAGGCCGTAGCGCGCCTGCGCCTCGGCGGCGTCCAGCACCATGCTGAGCTGTACGTCCGGGTCATGCCGCAGGGCCTCGAGCGCCTCGCGCACGCGTGCCATCAGTGCAGCATCGTCCGGGTCGCGCACCTCGATGAGGGCGGCAAGGCCGGTGGAGTGACAGACGGCGTCAAACGAGGTGATCTTTCCGTCCGCATCGACGGTCAGAAGGCCGAGACGGCGGAAGTAGACGTTCATCAGGAAGGCATCGCGGATATCGGTCTGGCCGTGGTCGCCGAGGACGATGATGTTCGTCTCGTCCAGCGTGCCCTTGCGGCGCAGGCATTCCAGAATAGCGCCGAGCTGCTCATCGTGCATGCGCAGCTGCGTCTCGGCCTGCTCACTTTCCACGCCGTAGGTGTGCCGGGCGGAGTCGAGGTCGCACATCTTCACAAGCATGATGTCCGGCTGCGGGCCGTCCTCCAGAATGTCGAGCGCCAGCGCCATGGTGAACAGGTCAAGGCTGCGCGTCGGTCCCATCAGGTAGCGGCCGTGTTTATAGAAGTAACGATCCATCAGGTTTGCAGTGGCCGTGTGCTCCAGCCATTGCTGGGGCTGGTAGCCCTGATAGCTGTATGGAACGATCATCGGCATATTCATGGTATAGTCCGCGCCGCCGGAAACGGGCCAGCTCAGAGAGCAGGTCGTCAGGCCGTTCTCGCGGGCGATGTCCAGCAGCGTTTTGCCGCGGACATCGGACTTCATGCAGTACCACGGCGCGTCAAGATGGCCGCCGCGGGTCATTTTTTCATTGTGCACGATCCCATGCCGCCCGGCATAGGTGCCGGTCAGGATCGAGGTATGGCAGGTGTAGGTCAGAGCCGGGAGCACCGGCTCGATCTTTTCGACGAGCGCACCGCGCTCCAGAAGCTGCGCGAAGTGCGGCATGCGGCGCATGCGCGCGACGTCGGAGGCACAGAGGGCATCGATACAGAATACAAGGACTTTCGACATAGGTTCTCCTTCCTGTTGGAACGGCGGCGGGTGTGGGCCCGGCCGGAATGCGCTGGTCTGCGTACAGGCGGACGTCCGCCGGGACGTCCGCCTGTTGGAATGGGCGGTATTTACTTTGCGAGAGCTTCGCGGCAGGCTGCCTCAAAGGCCGCATAGGCGGTGTCGGCGTCGCTGACATTGAGGGCAACGCTCTGGACCATCTTGTCGATCTCGGTGCGCATGGCCGCTGCGCCGGGGACGCTGGCCAGCATGCCGATGTCGTCGGCTTCCTCGGTCAGGGCCTTGACGGCGATGTTCGTCTCGGCGAACTGCTGGAACTCGGCGCTCTCGCGGGCTTCCTTATAGATGGGGACGGTGCCGAAGGCCTCGGCCCACTGCACGATGTTCTCGGTGGACGTGAGGAACTTCAGGAACATATAGGCGCCGCGGGCGTGATCCTCATCGGTGCTGAGGCAGGCAAAGTTGTTGCCCCAGGAGGAGATGTAGCGGACGGGGCCTTCCTGCGGGATGGGCACGCAGCCGATCTCGAAGGCATCGTTTACGGCCAGCTCGACATAGCTGACACCGGCGCTCGAGCCGATGTAGGAGGCGACGGCCTGGCTGCCGAACGGGCCGGAGAAGAAGACGTCCTCGCCGACAAGGCGGAAGTCGCCGGACTTCACAAGGTCTGCAAACCAGTTGAGCTTTTCCTTGGCGATGGTCTCGTCGATGGCATAGTTGCCGTCCTCGTCGATGTAGCCGCTGCCGGCCTGCATGATGAGGCACTGATAGGTGTCCACGAGGGAGTCGGTGCCGAAGCCGGGGATGCCTTCCTTCTCGTGAATGATTTTACTGCATTCTGCGAGCTCTGTCCAGGTCTTCGGGGCTTCCAGACCGTATTTGTCGAACATGGTCTTGTTGTAGAACAGGACCTCGCCCGCCGTAGTGCACGGGAAAACATAGATGCCGTCGCCCCACTGGGTGATCTCGCTGTACTGACCGGCAGGAACGTTGTCCTTGAAGTTCGGGATGCCGATCTCCGGGTCGTTGATGTAAACGGACAGGTCGACAAGGCGGCCCTCGTTCAGATAGTTGACGGCGTCAGACGGATACATGTTCACAAGGTCAGGGCCGGTGCCGTTGCGGACCGCCTGCATGGTCTTGCTGTCGATCTCGCTGTACGGCTGCTGCTCGGCGACGAGCTCGTACTCGTCCTGCGAGGCATTGAAGGCGGCTGCAAGCTCGAGGAACTTCTCTTCGTGCTGGTCGGTGTAGGCGTGCCAGTAGACGATCTTCGTTTTCTCGGTCTTTGCGGGCTTCGTGTCTTCGGTGGTCTTGCTGTCATCGGTGGTCTGCGAGGCTCCGGTACTGGCGCCCGAAGCGTCCGTCTTTCCTGCGCTGCATGCCGCGAACAGGCTCGCGACCATGACCAGAGCAAGCAGAAGGGCAAGAATGCGTGCTTTCATGTGTTTTCTCCTCCATTGTCTCGTGTTTTTATCGGAACGTCGGATGACGCTCACTGCTCAGGAAATGGTGTCCAGAAATGCGGCAAGCTCCGCAAGCGTGTGGACGCACCAGGTATATTCCGGCTCGTGGATGCCCGGATAGGGGTCGATCCAGAGCGTCTGCCCGCCGATGGCAGAAATGGGCATCAGATCATTGAAGGCGTGGTCTCCGATGCTGATCAGGGCCTCCGGCCGCGCCAGCAGCGCAGGGTCAAGAGCCTGCAGGCTCGCGATCATGCCGTAGGGCTTGTTCGCACTGCTGCAGATCTCGCGGAACGCTCCGGCAAAGCCGAGCTGCCGCAGGAATTCCCGCACGGTCTCTTCGTAGGAATTGCTCAGCAGGACGACACGGCAGCGCTGCTCCAGCCGCATGATGGCCTCATAAAGCCCGCGGTCACCGTGCATCCCGGCCTGCTCCATCTGCAGGCGGGTCAGGCGATAGACCTCATTGGCGCGGTCGCCGTCCAGACAGCCGAGCGCATCGCCAAGGTAGGCCAGAACGGCCCACGCATCGCCGAGATAGACCACATCGTCTGCCTGCAGCGCTTCGGCATAGGTCATGCCGGGCAGCACCCGCTTCCGCAGGGCCTGCACAAGCTCCGGCACGGTGGCGGCCTCTGCATGTCCGCGGCGGTAGAAACGGTTCATGTCCAGCTCACGCCCGGCGAAGATCGCCTCTGCCAGCCGGACAAGGTCCGCCTCCAGCGGCTCGGCCCACGTCCCGGCAACAAGCGTCCGCAGATAGCCGCGGTGAAAGACGCTGTTCTGATAAATGGTTCCGTCGAGATCGAAGATGACGATCCGGTTTTGCATGGCGGGCCTCCCTTTGTGCGGCGGTTGGCAGGCTCGTGCGGATGATCCGGACCGCGCCCCTGCTGCCGTAACTTGATTATATCACAGGTTTGGCCGAAAAATTTTTTCGTTTGCGTGAAAATATGTCTTTTCGTCAGAAAAGCTCGGAAAAACATGAAAAAAAGACGATTTTACATGAAATTTATGCGGATTTAACACGAAGCCGGCTGGAATGAAAAAGAAAAGCACTTGTCAGAAGCACGCCGTGCCGTTATACTGGAAATAGAAACCAGGTGCGCACCGCGCACGAAAGGAGAACAACGATGCTGCTGATCCGCAACGCAAATATCAAGACCATGGCCGGGCCGGACCTGAAAAACGGCTGCCTGCTCCTCGAAAACGGGAAAATCGCCGCCGTCGGCCAGACGGTCGACGCGCCGGAGGGCGTTGAGACTCTCGATGCGCAGGGCCGCCTGCTCACGCCCGGCTGCGTGGAGGCGCACTGCCATATCGGCCTCGACAACGAGGGCATGCGCTGGGAGGGCATGGATTATAATGAGATCGTCGAGCCGCTGACGCCGCAGCTGCGCGCCATCGACTCCATCAATCCGCAGGACGAGGCCTTCGGGCTGGCCCTGCGCGGCGGCGTGACGACGGCCTGCACCGGACCCGGCAGCGCAAACGTCGTCGGCGGCACGTTCGCCATCGTAAAGCTGGCAGGAAAGCGCGTCGACCGGATGATTCTGCGCGCGCCCGCCGCGATGAAGTGCGCCTTCGGCGAGAATCCCAAGGGCTGCTACGGCCACGACAAGCGCCAGAGCCCCATGACGCGCATGGCGGTCGCCGCCCTGCTGCGCGAGCTGCTGCTGCGCACGCTCCGCTACCGCGACGACAAGGCGGCGGGCAAGAATCCGGCGTTTGACATGAAGCTCGAGGCCATGCTGCCCGTGGTCAACGGCGAGATCCCGCTCAAGTGCCACGCCCACCGCGCGGATGATATCCTGACGGCCGTGCGCATCGCGCGCGAGTTTGACCTGAAGCTCACGCTGGACCACTGTACGGACGGCGAGCTGATCGCCGATGAGCTGGCAAAGGAGCAGGTCCCGGTCTTCGTCGGACCGTCGTTCGGCGGCAAGACGAAGGTCGAGCTGCGCAACAAGAGCTTCACAACGGCGGGCACGCTGTACCGCGCGGGCCTGACGGTCAGCATCATCACGGATGCGCCGGTCATTCCGCTGCAGTATCTGCCGCTGGCGGCAGGGCTGGCGGCTTCGGCCGGTCTGCCGATGGAGGAGGCGTGGCGCGCCATCACCATCAACCCGGCCCGCAGCCTCGGCATCGATGCGCGTGTCGGCAGTCTTGAGCCGGGCAAGGATGCGGACCTCGTACTCTGGACGGCGGACCCGCTTACGACGATCGGCGGCGAGGCGTGGATGACGTTTGTGAACGGCGAGGTCGTGTACCGCGCGGAGTAAGAGAATATAAATCGTAAAAAATCCAGCCAAGGTGGGATCACTCCCAACCCTGGCTGGATCATTTTTATGCGTTCAGGGCCGTATCCCTGCGCTTACTTCAGCGCAGCCAGACGGGCCGTGATGGCGGCAAACTGGGCGCGCGTCGCGCTCTCACGCGGGGCGAGCTCGTTGTTGCCCATGCCGAGGATGATGCCGTTGCCGACAGCCCAGGTCATGGGCTCAGTGGCATAGCTCTGCACGCTGGAGGCATCAGTGAAGCTGCTCAGATCGCCGGTCGTCGTCGTGTCCATGTTCTGGGAGGCGGCGAAGCGATAGAGCATCGTGACCATTTCCTCGCGGGTGACGTCGTCATCCGGACGGAACAGGCCCTTGTCGTCGCCGATGACAACCTTGGCCTCCTGTGCCCATGCGACGGCGTCAGCATACCAGTCATCCTTGAGGTCGGGGAAGGTGCTCGTGCCGGTGACGGCCGGGCTGCCCGCCTGACGGTACAGGACGGTGGCGACCATGGCGCGGCTCAGCGCGGCTTCCGGACGGAACGTGCCATCGCCGAAGCCGACGAACAGGCCGTTGACCAGAGCGAAGTGGACGCTCTCGGCGTACCAGGCGTTTGCATCGAGGTCGGTGTACTGCTCGCAGGGATCCTCTTCCACAAGCTCGACCTTCACGCAGCGCTCGGTCAGGTCCAGCGGCAGCTTGCCGTTGTTGGCCTTGCCGATGGCGCGCAGAGCTTCGATGGCGCTGATGTTGTCAACGGGAGCCTCGTTCACGTTCTGCACGGGAGTCTTGTTCTCAAAGACGGAGCCGGGCAGGGTGGCGCAGTACTCGTTGACGGCAACGCGGTAGGTCTTCGTGTTGTCCTTGATGTCGACGACGGTGCCGTCATCGAGCACGATGGACACGACGGTGCGGGCACCGCGGACCGGTCGGCCGTTTTCATCCTTGCCGTCCGGCTCTGCCGTGTACTTTACGACCATGCCGGAGAACTGATCGCCATAGTTGCTGTTCTTGAAGGAATTCTCCACGGTAGCGGCAAGCTCCGCGCCGGTGAGGTCATAGGTGTAGAGGCGGTTGCCGAACGGGGTGATGGCATAGATATCGCCGACGGTGACGGTGCGGGTCGTCTCACCCTCGTTGGCCAGAAGGTCGCAGCGGATGCCGCCGCTGTTCGTGAAGGCGACGACGGTGTTGAGCTCCTTCGTAGCCTCGAGCATCAGGCCGGCCAGCCAGTTGCCCGCGATGGTGCTGCTGCTGTTGCCGATGGGTGCACGGCGGGTGATGCTCTGGTCTGCAACGCCGAGGACCTCGGACATGTCGTCCTTCACCGCATCCCAGGAGGCATGGCTGATGGCGAGAACGGTCGGGTCGAGCTTCGTGTTGCCCTCGGTGTCAAAGAGGTTCTGGGTGTTGTCGCGGCCGGTGGTGTTCACATAGCTCGGGTTCACGACCGTGACTTCCTTCGTCTCGGTGTTGAACTGGATCTTGGCGTTGGCATAGCCCTTCGCCTGGCAGTTGCCCTGGATGTAGGCCACGCCGTTGTCGGCGACGCCGTAGGAAACGCTGTGGGAGTGGCCGCCGACGACGAGGTCGACAAGCTCGGAGTTGACGCTGTTTGCAAGGCCGCGCGGGCTGGCGTGCGCCACAACGACGACGACGTCAGGGTTCTCGGCTGCAACGATGGACTCGATCTTCGCATTGAGCTTCTCAATGCTCGGGTCGATGTCATACGGGGCGATCTTGGCGGTCATGATATCCATGGAGTAGTCGGGGATGTAGCCGACAAGCGCGACCTTCACACCGGCCTTGTCAACGATGACATAGTCCTTGACAAAGGAGGCGCGGTTCGTCGTACCTGCATCATAGAGATTATAGGCCAGAACGGGGATATTGCTGTCGCCCTTGAACTCACCGATCTCATAGGCGGGCATGGTGCCGTCCTCATCGGCGGCATAGGCCTTGACGTCCCAGTCGAACTCGTGGTTGCCGAGCGAGACTGCGTCATAGCCCATGGCGTCGAAGGCGGCGCGCAGAGCGTTGCCGTAGGTCAGGTTCGAAACGGGAGTGCCCTGATAGATGTCGCCGCCGTCAAGCAGGAGAACGGCATCGTTTTCGGCATTGGCACGGGCCTCGTTCACGACATTGGCGATGTAGGCCATGCGGTACTGGAACGTGGACTCGTTGCCGGAGGATGTGTCGACAAGGTAGCCGTGCACGTCGGTGGTCTCAAAGACCTCAATGGTCTTCACGGGATTTGCTTCTGCGTGGACGGTCCATTTCGTTTCACGGCCCGGGGTGATGTCCTTGCCCTCGGCGGTCATTTCCTTGATGTATTCGCCAATGATGAGGGGCACGGAGCCGCCGACGTTGTTGAAGCGCTCGGAGATGGTGGCATCCCACAGAACCTCGTCGCTGCTGGAGGTGATGCCGGTGGAGGCAAACCAGCCGTAGGCGTCGGAGTCCTTCGTCGCGCTCAGACGGTAGGAGCTGAGGCAGGCGTAGATCGTGTCGTCATCCTTCACGGCCGTGCCGTCCGCGTAGGTGATGTTCTGCACGCGCTGGTTGTCGGGATTGCCGACATAGACGTCGTAGTTCACGCCGTAGAACGTGTCGCAGCCGAAACCGCCGCCGCCAAGCTGACCGTCGTCTTTGACACGGTAGTTCTGTGCCGTGTGCTGCATCCAGCTCTTGAGCTGGGCGCCGGTCATCCGGATCATGTAGAGCGTGTTGTTGTCGTACTGATACAGGGAGTAGCAGTCGCGCAGGCTGATGTCGCCGGAGGTTGCGCCGTCGGCCAGCAGGGAGCTGACGCTCCAGCCGCGCTTTGCGACCGGCGTCGTCATGGAGATGACGTGCTCCTTCGTCGGGTCGATGTTGTTGTCGGTGCAGGCGGCCCAGATCTGTGCCTTGTGGACGAGATCATAGGAATCGCTCTGCGTGAGGTAGTAGTTGGAGATGGTGTCCCAGGTGCCGGAGACCGTGCCGATCTTCTTGTTGACGAAGGCATCGGAGCGCTCGAAGAGCGGAGTGATGAGGTCCTTCAGACCGTCGTAGTTGGGGTCGCCGGACTTGAAATCCGGGCTGGGGACGCGGATGTCCCTGCCGTTCTCGTCCTTGCCGAGGGCAGAGTTCAGAGGATGCATGGTGGACTCGGCTGCGGTAACGGTGACCTTGCCGTCGGCGCCCTTCGTGAGGGTGAGGACGGTCTCACCGAGGGTGGAGCCGCCGCCGTTCATAACGAGGACGTTCTCGCCGTTCTTGTTCTGCAGGGTAACGGCGTTTCTCTGATGGTTGTGGCCGGTCAGCAGCATGTCAACGCCGGTGGTATGCGTTGCAAAGTAGCCGCCTTGGTTCTCCTGATTGTAGATGTCAGGATTGCCCTCGCCGCTGTGCATGGCGACGATGATGTAGTCGCACTTCTCCTGCATTTCCTTGCCATAGTAGTTTTCCCACTCATAGACATAGGACTTTTCGGTGTTGTCGGGATGGCCGAACGTGCAGCCCTCATAGTGGCTGGCGACGTCCCAGTTCGCGTTGTTCATGTTCTCGAAGCCCAGCAGACCGATGGTGAAGGTCGTGCCGTCCTCGAACTTGTAGGTGAAGGTCTTGTACGGGGAGAACACGGATTCGTTCGTCTCCGTCTCCACGACGTTCGAGCAGATGACGTCGACGGGCTGACCGGCGACGGCCTTGTCCGTGGAGGTCAGCAGATTGTAGTAGTTCCACTGAATCTGCGGCGCATAGTTGAACTCGTGGTTGCCCAGCACAAAGGCATCATAGCCAATGTAGCGCAGCGCAGTCGCCATGGGGCTGTTTTCGCCGCCCTCCTGGAGAATGTTGTAGCTGCTCAGCGCGCTTCCCTGCAGAATGTCGCCAACATCGATAAGAATGCTGTCGTCCACGTCGGCGCGGCGCTCTGCGACGAGCTTCGCCGCCTGCAGGAAGTTGTTGCTCAGGGCACTGTTCGTGTAGGAGTTCCAGTCGTATGCACGGCCGTGCATATCGGTGGTCGTCAGGATGCTGACGGTGATCGAATCGGACTTCGCCTCGAAGACGTCATCCGCGACCGGGGCATTCGTGTGGCCTTCGGCTGCGTAGGACGCGTAGACCGAGGTCAGCTTGGTCTCTGCCGCGCCTGCCGGGATGACTGCCACGGAAAGAACGAGGCAGACCACGAGCAGAAGCGAGAGAAGACGCTTTGCAATGTGTTTCATTTCAAGACTCCTTTGTTTGTAGTTGCAGCTGCGCTGCACGTTTTGGAAATCGTGACAAAAATCCACCATTCATCACAGGTTCCGTCGGCAATATTCTAACACTTTGTAAAGAAATTGTAAAGGAAGCGGGGAGACCTGAGGGAAAAATTGGGAGAACTGACAAGGAAGTCTTGTTACGGGAAGCTGATTTTCTCTTTGTGAAAAACAGCAAAAACTGCGCAAAGCGCCGCTGTCGCAACGTTTTCCTGCATTTTTTGCAGCAAAGGGAGCCACAGCGTGTCCGGCGGGATTTTGACAGAAAAAACAGGAAAATTCTGGACAATATGCTGCATATGCAATATAAAAAACGTGCTGTCCTGCTAAGGACAGCACGAAAAACGCTTTTCGGCATTTTGACCATATGTATAAAACTCTACATGGAATCGCTGCGAAAACGGGCACGATTCAGCCCAGCGCGATGTCCAGAATCATCATCACGCTGAAGCCGACGGCGAAAAAGATCGTGCCGATGTTCGAATGCTTGCCCTCGGACATCTCGGGGATCAGCTCCTCCACGACGACATAGAGCATTGCGCCTGCCGCAAAGCTCAGAAAATACGGCAGGGCAGGGGCGACGAAGCGCGCCGCCAGCACGGTCAGCACCGCGCCGACCGGCTCGACGATGCCGGAGAGCACGCCGCCTGCAAACGCGCGCATGCGGCTGTGTCCCTCCGCGCGCAGCGGCAGAGAGATGATGGCGCCCTCCGGAAAATTCTGGATGGCGATGCCGAGCGAGAGCGCCAGCGCTCCGGCGGCGGAGATCTGGGCCGTTCCGGTCAGGTATCCGGCGTAGACGACGCCGACGGCCATGCCCTCCGGGATGTTGTGCAGTGTGACCGCGAGCAGCATCATGGTCGTCCGCTGCAGCTGCGTGCGCGGGCCCTCGGCCTGACCGGCGTTGCGGTGCAGGTGGGGGATGACGCGGTCGAGCAGCAGCAGGAAGGCCACGCCGATCCAGAAGCCGACGGCGGCGGGCAGGAACGAAAGACGGCCGAGCGCGGCAGACTGATCAATGGCCGGGATGAGCAGGCTCCAGAC
>DQIA01000061.1:0-176 GCA_003525905.1 Clostridiales bacterium | reverse complement strand
ACCATCACACCGGCGGCAAAGCCGGTCAGGGCGCGCTGCAGCCGGTCGCCGAGCGCTTTGCGAAGGAAGAACACGCAGGCCGCGCCGAGCGTGGTGCCGAGAAACGGGATGAGGATCCCATAGAATGTTGTCATAGACGCCTCCTATTACGGTTAGTATATACTAACCACATGGTA
>DQIA01000096.1:13362-20774 GCA_003525905.1 Clostridiales bacterium | reverse complement strand
CCCGCCCCTTGCGGGGCGGGACAGCGATCTTGCACAAAAAAACTGTGCAAAACATCGCATATTGCACAAAAAGTGCATTTACCCTGGCCGTATTGAGCGGTTTTCTGGCTTTGATGCGGCCATTTTTTCTGCCAAACGTGCACAAATTTCGGTGCGAACCTTCCGAAGAATCGCTGCTCGCTCCCCGTTCGCACGCTTATACCATCAGGACCCCCTCCGGCTGATAGCCGGCATTGATGCCGAAGTGTTCCACCTTGGCTTCATAGCGATTGCCCAGATAATAAAACCGCAGGCTGTCCTTCTCCTTGTCCATCAGGGAACAGAGCTTATGCTGAAGCTGCCTGCACTGCGCAGCATCCAATATGCACTCGAACACGGAATTCTGGACGCGCTGCCCATAGTTCACGCATTGCTTTGCAATCAGGCGGAGCCGCCTCCTTCCTGCCGCATCCTGTGTGTTCACATCATAAGAGATCAGAACCAGCATAGGCTCACTTCCAGAGAAACGGCGGATAGGCATCCAGATCGCGCAGAGAATCGAGCGAACCCGCCTCCATGACCGGATATCGCAGATCATATTATCCACAACAGCCGAACCGTTCTATTCTGTCAGGAGCACACCGTGCATATAGCCCAAAAAGCTGTCGTACCCCAGCGTCCATTGATAAATGCCGTCGGCGATCTCTCGCAGATGCCACAGCACGATCTTCTCTTTCCGAACGGAGACCGCATGCCGCTGCAGCTCCTGCCAGCTTGCTCTGCCTTCCGCAATAGCCGATGCCATGGAGTCATCAGGAACCGCGAGAACCGTTTTCTGATCGATTACCCGGAATTTCTGCGCAAGGGTTCTGAACTGCTGTGCCGCTTCCAGCTCTGCAAAGTCACAGATCGCGCTCATGCAGCTGTCGTCCCGGACAAGCTCATCCTGCATGGAGCGCGTGCTGAGTTCCGGTGTGATTGGAAGTCTCTTTTGGAAATAGCTTCTGAGCACCGCTGCAGAGACATCCAGCGCCGGATTTTTTGGCAGCATGGAATCATCCTGCAGCGAAAAGCTCCACATGACCGCTTCCGTGTTTCTGCCGTGGCGGTTGACCCTGCCCGCAGCCTGCAGGAGCGACAGCAGCGAGGATATTTCCCGGAATCCCGTCCGGAAGGAAAAATCAACGCCAGCCTCCACGCAGGAGGTCGCCACAAGCGTCCAATCCGCGTCATCCGGATCAGCCAGCCGCCGTCTGATCCGATCGATCGTATTGCCGCGGTCCTCCGGCGTCAGAGCCGTAGACAGATGCTCCACATGCGTCTGTCCAAATTCTGCAGCCATATCCGCCGCGATCACGGCCGCACTCTGGACCGTATTCAGGATCAGCAGCCGGGGACCCAGTGCTTCCTGCACCCACTCGGCCAGCTCTTTCCGCCCGATCGGCTTCTCTCGCCACCGGAACGTGATCCGGTTGCTTTCGTACCGGCTCAATTCTCTCTGCAGGTCAGGTCGGACCAGCTCCGCGATCTCCGGTCGGGGCATAGAGAGTCCGAATAACGGTTGGAGTTCCCAATACCGGACCAGCGAACCGGAAGCCAGCACCCAATAGCAGCTCCATTCGTCTGACAGAACATTCATCCAATGCCATGCAAGCGGAAGGAGCCGGAGCGGCAGTGCACTGTGTGCCTCATCGACAAAGATCAGGCTGCCCGGCAACTCATGCAGCCGCCGCAAGGCCGCCGGATTATGGGAAGACAAGGTCTCAAAGAATGCGACCGCAGTCGTCACAACGATCGGCGCGCCAGAGCGCAGTAAGATAGCGTGTCTCGATATCCTCAAAATCCGCTCTGGAATGCAGCTCTGCCACAACATCTTCCGGTGTCTCCCCCGGAAGCACGAGCGCTTTCCGGTAAATATCAACAGACTGGCGGATAATGCTGGTATAGGGCAGGACTACAAAGATTCGGCGAGCATTCCGTTTGCAGGCCTGCTCCAGAAGATGCGCCATCACCGCCGTCGTCTTGCCGGAGCCAACAGGACTTCCGCACACGGAAAAGCCGCTATGAGCCTCCACCGATCGGCAGGACTGATACAGCTCTCTGCGCAGGCTGCTGCGTTCGTCCGTCTCGCCGAATTTAGACACATAGTGGTCCAGCGCAGCGAGCCGTTCCTGCGGGCGCAGCTCCGGCATGGCTTTTTCAGTCTGCCCGAATGCCGCGGCCGTGTCGCCGTGGTCGGCATCCGCAAGACAGGAAAGCGCCATACGGAGGAACACCGCCGGGTCCCCGTCATACGCCTGCACTTCTTTGTTTGGCTCCCGGGGAAAAAGCGCTTCATGCTGCCGAAGCAATGCAGGCAGCGCAGCATCCGTCTCTGCGCGCACCTCGGCATTCCCATTTCGGAATATGGAGCCTCCTCTTGCTGCAAATTCCGTCGACAGATCGGGGAGGCCCTGGTGATGGGAGTATACCAGCATTGCGGCACAGCCGCTCCCCATCTTCTGCAGGGCGGCGCTTCCGGCGTCGGTATGGTCCACAGGCAGATGCCTCCGCCTTCTGCTCTGCTCACACAGAACGCTCTGGTTCCGTTCCTCCAGCTTCCCCAGATCGTGGAGCAGCGCGCTGTCCCGAACGATGATTGACAGGATACCGTTTGCTTTCACCGAATAGCATTCTGCCTCAGCCGCGTATTTTCCCGCCCTTTCGCAGACACCGCGGACGTGCGCTTCGTAGGTCTGCGGCGGATATTTTTTTCGCGCACTGTGCGCAAGCGGCGTTCTCATCCCCGCAATATCAGGTCCGTGCAGCTTTCTACGCGCACAAGGAGGTCCTCCGGCAGTCCCGTCTTATCCTGATAATCGGTCCACGATGTGGACGGCTCGTCAGGGTTTCCCAATTTAACGGGGGTCAGCGCCTCCAGCAGCAGATGCTCCGGGCAGCTTCCCAGAATGCTCTTGTGCTCAATGTACCATGCATGACGGATCCGGACATCCGGCCGGATCGCAGAGCGGTTCTGCTCATAGGCGTGCGGGATAAGCAGCTTGAGCAGTTCAATATCATCCGCCGTGCAGCCGCTTTTCTCTGCTTGATTCGGATTGACAAAAAACGGCATGCAATATACCCCATGGTCCACAATACGATATGCCATCGGCGCCATGCCCCGGTCCTTGCCGCTCTCCACACCAGCCTTATTGGTATTTGTCTGCCGGATGATCTCGACCGGCGCGAGGGAAATGCCCATTCCAAATTGTACGACGCCGGTTCGGATGAAGTTGTCTTCCCCTTCTTCGAGGAAGGTATTGCCGAAAACACGGGCGTCCCAGTATCGCTCGACAAATTTGCGTCTCCCGCTCTGCAGTGAGTTTTCCCTCATCTCTTCTTTGATCTGGCTTCGGTTCCGTCCGCGGTGTTCGAGGATCAGGTATTGCTTTTCATGTTCTTTCCCGCTGAATTTTTCCGGCAATGCTTTGAAAAACGGCGTATCGTGCTCATCCTTGTCATTCTGCTCGATCAGATCACGCAACTTCCGCTTGAAGGAGACCGGAGAGATCTCCCCGCGGCCGTTGTCACGCTGTCTGGGCTCGCCATCGCGGTCCGGATCGCCGTTTGGGTTTGAGTTGACTGCTTCGAGGACCAGAAGTCCGGTTGCACGTTTGATCTCATGATTCATGATTTGATTCCTCCTCTAACTCTAATTTCATTTCTTTCTCAGAAAATGACGCCAGATAGCCGATAAACAGCTGCGCCTTCTCTTCATCGTTGAACCGGGACGGCACAGTCTGACTATTCCAAAGCCTCGTTGTGATCTGCTCACAGACCCGATACAACCACCCGGCACGAGCTGCATGCTTCCTGTTTTCGTTGTCACTCTTCCGGCGGTAGACTTTCGCCCACGCATAATATGGCATGATCCTCTGGCTCAGCACTGGCAGCATGCGGAGCGGTGACTCCGATACGCTGCGGAACATGCTGCTTCCCACAAGCTCCTGCGGCTTTTGTCCGTCGCGCACGACATCGCAGTACAATTCATGCAGCTCATCAGCCGCCTTGAGCAGCTGGCCATAGAGATATGGCAAGTTCTCCATATAATCTTCCTTTCTGATTCTCATTCGGTCCAGAAATAGTCCCAGCAGGAGCAGCTGCTTCCCTGCAGCTTCCTGTATTTTCTTTTCTTTCTGTATGTCCTCTTTCTTCTTTGCCTTACTGCATTTTGGTTTCCTCAAAAGTGGTCCGATGACCATCGCGCTCTCGGTCAAGCGGTGCAGATCGGCTGTAACGGGCAGCTTCGGGTCCATCAAGAGCTCTATACCGTGATATTGGGAATACGGTCTGTACTTATCCGTCACAGCATCGCCGTCCCGTCTCCAGAAGCCGTTCAGAATACCGGCAGCCTCCAGCGGGTACAGGTCCTCCGGCTTGTCAAAGGGAAATGCAGGGAGATTCCCGCAGCCCCGCGACCATGCTTCGCAGCACCGCTCCAGCTCGGCAGGATCGGTCTGCTTGGTGTAGACGATCTTTGTGCGGGCTTTGTCAATTTTTCTGAGTATAAATATCCTTATCCATTCTGCGTGAGTATCTGTCCCATCCTTTTTCGGGCGCAAAAGCTCCCGAAGGAACTGCTCTGCCTGCGCAGAGAATGTTACACTCATGTCTGGCATCCTCTTGAATATCCGGGTGTAAGAAATCGGAACTTCCGGCCAAGAGGACGGATACGCAAAAAGGATCTCATTCTTATCCGTGTTGATCCATGTTCGATTCTCCTGTTCCTTCTCACTCCCGATCCATGCAAGCGCTGATTGCAGTCGTTGGCGCATCTCGGATGAGACCGGATAGCTTTCCCCTTCAAACCGTCCATATCGGCTCTGGCACGGCTGCCCTTTGAACATGGTCCGAAGTGTCACTTCAAATCCGCCCGCCAGCTTGACGCTGGGCATCGGCTCATCTACCGGCTGAAAGCAGATGCCGAAAGCATCGATTTCCCTTTTCTGCTTCTCTGCACCACTTGGGGGATTCGCATGCAGCAAATGCTCATTTACTTCAAGAACAAACCTGTTACTGACTGCAGCGATATTATCATCGATCAGTTTTAATGCATCAAACGCAACGGAAAGGGAGCCATAATCACTCTCTGCATCAGCTCCTGCCTTTCCCAAATAAAAGAGCAGCGTCAGCGCCAAGGCAGTATCCTTCACACTTCGCAGCAGCTCCCATGCTTTCCGCTCCAGTTCGTTATGAAGAAGCGTCGGGTCTGCAAAATATTCCGTCTCCTCAAGCAGACACCGAAGTGGTCTATACCGGGCTGCAGCGGACTGGAATTCCGCCTCATGTGCCCGTTCCATGGAAGTTCTGAACTTCTTTTGGACCTTATCGCCCCAGTTATTTTGCGTGCACCATGTTTTCATTTTGCAAATGCAGGCTGTATCGATCTTTTCGGGGTGCTTTTTCAGGTCAGCCAGCTCTCTTTTTACGGATTCATCTGTGATCCGGTACAGAGGTGCAAGATTCATACAGGGATAGGTACCCTGATTGTCACCATATTTTCGGATGCTTTTGCCCAGTTCTGCACTTACGGACGAAATATCCGCAATTTTTCCACCGGAAACCATGATACGTACACAGGGTGCATTCTGCCGAATATTGGGGATCGGCTTGTATTTTGGGTGCCAACTCTGTCTTTTGACCTGTGCATCATCAAGCACCCGCGCAAGCTCATACAACTCATTGATCACGGTACTCCTCCTCTCTTACCGGATATTCGAGAACACCTTGATGAATGCAGAGGTCCATATCATAAACCGCCTGATATATGGCCCGTTCATTTGATTCGTGTCCTGTCAGAAACACCCTGCGCAGCATGGATGGAATGTGGATATCCGGAAGCTCCTTGCAGACCTTTGTGGTCTCACGGAACGGGCCGAAATATGACAGCGTGAATTCGCTCCATCCGAGGAACGGCGTCATATAGGATTGCCCGCGCAGCAAGCGCCGGTTGAACATTTCCTGATAGGCGTGCCCCGGCGAGGTCGTGCGCCGGTCCCATTCGCGGGCTCTGTCCGGAAGTTTCTCCTTATTTGGGTTGGGGATCACATCCGCATAAAGCCGATAGCAGACACCGGTCAGCACCGTGGCAAACAGCTGGTAGTTGTTATCCTTGCTGATCAGACTGGACTTTCGAAGCGGTCCGCCGTAATTCGTTGCATAGGAGTGGTACTGCGGCGCGGAGCACAATTCCACTTTTCTCGGTATGATCCGGACCGCCGGACCCCAAAGGATACTCTCAAACAGACCGCGCACTGCGGAATAAGTCGGTGCCGGATAGCTGCACGGAGAATCTCCGGTGTCCGGCCGCGTCCAGAGCGCCGTGTCCCCTGCGACCTCCATGGAGACCTGATATGTTTTATGGATCATTGGCTATTCCTTCCTTTCCTCCATAACGCATTCGGTATGCTTCCTCTCATCTGCCCTCATCATACATCATCCGCTGTCCAATAAATTGGACTCTGCCCAAAAATTTCAACATTTTTCTCTCTTTTTTCAAATATCCGCAAAGCCCACTATTCTTTCCTTCATTATATCTCATATTTCGGCATAATTCAACAATCATATGACGTTTTTCTGTGCATTTGTTCGACAGTTTGACGAACCCCCACCATTCTCTGCCGCTGTTTCGCGTAATTTTCCCCCGGCGGCACGCGGGGCTTGACGGGAGCGGCTCAAAATGATAAAATATCTTTGTTTCAGAATGCAGATATGCCGCTGTGGTGGAATAGGCAGACACAAGGGACTTAAAATCCCTCGCCCTAAAAAGCGTACCGGTTCGACCCCGGTCAGCGGCACCAAAAAAGGCACGCCGGTCGGATACCGAGGTATCAGCGGCGCGCCTTTTCTATTTGATTGGAGAAATATGAGATGGACATTCGGGAATACAGGGAATACAAGGCCGAGGATGTCCTGCGCCTCTACGCCAGCGTCGGCTGGACGGCCTACACGGACGACCCGGCAGCGCTGGAGCGCGGCTTCCGCCATTCGCTGCTGGTTCTGGCCGCGTGGGAGGACGGCGAGCTGGCCGGGCTGATCCGCGCAGTCGGCGACGGCGCGACGATCGTGTTCATTCAGGACATTCTGGTCGCGCCGGAGCGGCAGCGCCGCGGGATCGGCACAGCCCTGCTGCGCGCCGTGCTCGAGCGATTCAACGGCGTGCGGCAGATCGAGCTGACGACGGACGACACGCCGGAGACGGCCGCATTTTACCGCTCGCTCGGCTTTGCCGACTTTGCCGGCCTCGGCTGCCGGGGCTTCATGCTGGATTAGAATATAAGGCAACACCGCACAATTCAGCAAGAGCATTTAGCGCGAGATTTTTTGTCGAGGCAAGGTTTGAAACGTGCAGATGTACTCTGTGTACCCGCAAGGGGCATGCCGCATCCGTAAGG
>DQIA01000096.1:0-13304 GCA_003525905.1 Clostridiales bacterium | reverse complement strand
GGCGGCAAAGCCGCCAACGGCTGCGCAATACCTCAAACTTTTCGAACCGACGGATCGGCGATAAATATCCGGCAAAGGCCGAAGCTGCAATTGTGCGGCGCTGCCATAAATTGACCCGCTGCAGGGAACCCTGCAGCGGGCTTTTGTTATTTACGCGTTATGGGGACTCAGTTCGCGTAGGCACGCCAGAGGAACGTCACGGCGTGAGCACGCTGGCAGAGCGTATCCGGCTCAAAGTGCGTCTCATCCATGCCCTTGACAATGCCGTTCTCTACGCCCCAGGCAACTGCCTGCGCATAGTAGGCATTGGCCGGGACATCGGCAAACGTCGTGCCGCTTGCCTGCGGCATGCCCTTCGCGCGCCACAGGAACGTCAGCGCATGCGCGCGGCTGCAGGCCGTATCCGGCTCAAAGTGCGTCTCATCCATGCCCTTGACGATGCCGTTCTCGACACCCCAGAGGACTGCGTCATAGTAGTAGGCAGAGGCATCGACATCAACGAACGGATTGGTCGTCGTCTTCGGCTGCGGCATACCGTTTGCACGCCACAGGAACGTCAGCGCCTGCGCACGGGTGCAGACCGTCTCCGGCTCGAAGTGCGTCTCATCCATGCCCTTGACGACGCCGTTTTCCACGCCCCAGAGAACCGCGTCATAGAAGTAGTCCTTCTCGGCCACGTCGACAAACGGATTGCGGATGCGCCAGCCCGCGTAGACCGTCGTGTCGGCCTCGAGCGTCAGGCTTGTGATGGGCTGCGTCAGCGCGGCGTCGAGATACCAGCCGGTGAAGTCATAGCCCTCGCGCTCCGTCACATAGGCGCTCAGGTCCAGGGCAGTACCGACGGGCAGCTCCACGCGCTCCACAACGGAACCGCCGTTGGAGACAAAGCTCAGGACGGCATTGTGCACCGTCTCGATGGTGAATTCCACCCTTGTTTCCGCACTGACGGAGTTGCCGCGGACGGCGACGGCGCGCACGACGGCGGACTGCTCCAGCGTGAACGGGCCGGTGTAGAGCGTGCCGTTCAGAGGATCGGAGCCGTCAAGCGTGTAGTAGATCGCAGCGTCGGCAGAGTCCGCCGTGATGGTCACGGTCTGCGCCTCGGCGTAGCTGCCGCCGTCCGGCGTGATGACCGGTGCCTCGGGCGCCTGCGGGTCAAGCTCGAGCACCGGAGCGTTCTTCTGCCGGACCTCGCCGTCCAGGATCCAGCTGTCCACCGTCAGGCTGCCGTCCGCACGCAGCTTGATGCTGTAGCGGGTGACGCCGTCCTGCAGGGCGGAACGCAGCTCGTGGTCCTCGCACTGGTTTTCGTTGAGCAGGTCGCGGAACGTCTCGCTGCGCAGCTCCGCGCCGGTCATGGCGGCCGTGTTGCGCACAACGCCGGTCGAGCCCATGGTCACGTTCGTGCCGATGTCCTTCGCAGGCGTCACGACGCTGTTGCCGCTGCGCTGCTCCTGCTCGCTGTTGAAGTAGCCGTAATTCACGGTGCCGATGGCCGTGTTGCGGCCCGCGATGCCGCCGATGTCGCCCGTGGCGTTCTTCGACGTGAGCTTCATGTCGGAATAGTTGTTGCCCGCAACACCCGCCTGCATACCGGCGATGCCGCCGATGGTCGCAGCGTTCACGCCTGCATCGGCATAGATGCTGCCCATGGCGTAGCTGTTGGCCAGGATCGAGAAGCCGTCCAGACCGACGATGCCGCCTGCCAGCGCACTGCCGCTGACGGAGACCGTCGTCAGGTCGACATGGGCGCTGCAGTTCAGGATCACGCTGTCATAGCTCTGACCCACGATACCGCCGACCGTGCTCCAGTCCTTGGAGGACGCGGAGCCCGTGCCGGAGACGGCGCAGTTCGTGATGAGCGCGCCTGCGCCGGTCTCGGACTTATCCATAACACCGGCGACGATGCCCGCATAGATGCGGACGCTGTCCGTGCGCTTGATATTGATCTGTGCATTTTCGATGGCGACGTTGCGGATGATCGCGCCGTCGGCATAGGCGAACAGACCGGCTGCGACATAGTCCGCAGGTGTCTCCTCCGTGCCGATGCGCAGGCCGAGGATCTTGTGGTTCTGTCCGTCGAAAATACCGCTGAAGCAGTGCGCTCCGGCATTGCCTGCCGGGACCCATTTGCGGCCCGCGAGATCGATATCCGCCGTCAGGACGATGTATTCCCCGGCAAAATGCTCTTCCTCATTCACGGCTGCCGCAAAGGCACGCAGCTGATCGGCCGTTGCGATGCGGTACGGGTCGGCCTTCGTGCCGCTGCCGCCGTCGAAGGTCGCGGTGGGATCGGCAGGATCATAGGTCGAGGTATCGCCGAGCAGGGCGCGGTTCAGGGCGACCTTCAGCGCGGACTTCAGGGTGCTGTCGTCCGCCGTGTCGCTGTCGGCGCGTTCGACTGTCTGGCTGCTGACCACGGCGGCGAGGATCTCCTCGGCATGGTCGGCGTCGAAGTCCTTCGGGGTGACGATCTCGGCGGAGACGATCTTGCCGTCCTTCACGACGATGCGGACAATGACATGCTCCGCCTCATCGCGGCCGTAGTACACGCCGTCCTGATAGGCATATTCGGGCGCCGGGTCCGGCTTTTCCACGGGAACATAGGTGATGCCCGCCGCGCCGCCGCGCGGGACCGCCTTGCCGTCGACGACCGTCCAGCGCAGGAGCGGGACCGTCAGCTCGGCCGGGTCGACCGGGAATGCGGCAAAGTTCTCATTCAGGGCCGCGGCCAGAGCGGCAGGCTCCAGCGTCATGGCCGTGACGTTGTAGATAAACGCACCGTTAAGCAGATCGCCGTCCTCGTTGTAGCCGGACGGAACGACCGTGCCGAAGGCGACCGGCGGATCGAGGCGCTGATCCTCGATGGTCAGGGCCACATCCTCTGCATAGTAGCTGTCATAGCTCTCGCTGATGGCCGTGGCCATGCCGCCAAGCGCGCCGACAAACTTCGTCCACGTCTTGGACGTCAGCGTGCAGTCGCTGTAGCAGTTCACAAGCGTACCGGCCTGGCAGCCTGCGATGCCGCCGAGGTAGCTCACGCCGCTGTCGTCCACGGTGCGGTCCGTGGCCGCGGTCAGCGTGCCGGTCGCATAGGAGTTTGCGATGATGCCGAAGGCGTTCATGGCCGTGATGCCGCCCGCCTCGGCGTTTGCCGTCTTGCAGTAGGCGTCGAGCGCGACATCTGCGCCGCAGTTGTAAATCTCGCTGCGCTGGCTGTAGCCGATGAGGCCGCCCGCAAAGCTGCTGTTTGCAAAGCTGCCGTTTTCGGTGCGGACCTGCACCGTGCCCGCCGCATAACAGCGGTCGATGAGCGCAAGGTCGCTGCAGCCTGCCAGCAGACCGGCAGACACCGTCTGCTCGCCCGTGACATAGATGCTGCCCTCCACGCGGAGGTCCTCGACGGAAGCACCGTCCATCAGGGCCGCAAACAGGCCATAGTATGTTCTGGTCGTGTCGGAAACCGGCGCATCCGCCGTGCCGATGCTCATGCCGGAAATGGTGTGGCCACGGCCGTCAAAGTGGCCGCGGAAGGCCTGCACACCTCTGTCCGTGTGGCCGATGGGGGCCCACTCTGCGCCGGTCAGGTCGAGATCGGCCGCCAGAGCGATGCAGGCTCCGTCAAAGTCGCTCTTCGCAAAGAACGCGCGGAAGGCCTGCAGCTGGGCAAGCGTGCGGATGATCCACGGATCCCCCTCCGTGCCGTCACCGCTGTCAAAGAAGTCCGGCGTCGGGATCTCGGTATCCTCATAGACTCTGGCGCTCAGGACCGTCTTGCCGTCCTCATTGCGCTCCCAGGCATACCATGCCGCCGGGCGCAGCGCAGCCAGCTCCTCTGCGGTAAAGCCGACATCCTCGCCGGTCAGCCAGCGGTCGGTGCGGCCGAGGCCCGCAGTCGAGAGGCCCTCGTTCATGGTGTCTGCAAACGTCTTCGCGCCGGTGTCGGCAGCAGAGACATTCTCCAGCCGGACCGTGTCGCCCATGGCGCCCGCGGCAGCCGTCTCGATCTGCGTGCCGTTGGCCGTCACAACGGAGGCCGTCTCATAGCGGCAGCCGACGACCACGCCGTTCAGCGCGCGGCTTGCGGAAATTTTACCGACCAGCATACCGGCGGCAGGCGCTGCCACATCCATGGCGTTGACCAGCTCGATGTTGCCGGAGGCATAGCAGTTGTGCAGCAGGCCGGTCGCCTGGCCGATCAGGCCGCCTGCAGCGCCGCTGATGGTGCTGGTGAGCGTGTAGCCGTTGTGGGAGATCACATCGCCCAGCGCGGCGCAGTTTGCCAGCATGGCGCCGTTGCTGTTGATGGCAGTGATGCCACCAACGCAGGTCAGGCCGCTCTTGGAGATGGCGGAGACCGTCACATCGGTCCAGCTGTTCGTGATGACGCCGTTCATGGCCTGCGCGCCGAGGATGCCGCCGGTGTAGGCCCAGTTTTCCGCTGTCAGGGAGATGGCGGAGCCGGTGACGGAGCAGTTGTCGATACGGACGCCCGAGCCAATGCTCAGGGAGCCGCCCGCGATGCCGCCGACGAACGGACGCGTCCACTGGCCCACTGCGGAGCCGTAGATGCTCACGCCGGTCAGGTGCAGATTGCGGACCCGTGCATCGTTTGCCAGAATGTCAAAGAAGCCGAGCGGCGTATCCGAGGCATCGGCCGGAGCGGACTCCGTGCCGATGGTCATGCCGGAGACCGTGTGGCCCTGGCCGTCGAACGTACCGGCGAAGGAATGGATCGGCGTCCAGTCGCCGTTCAGGGTGATGTCGGCATCCAGCGCGACATACTGACCGGCATAGGTCTCGCCGTCCGCCGTCGTCGCTGCGAAGGCGCGCAGCTGCGCCTCGGTGCGGATGAGGAACGGAGCGGTCTCGGAGCCGTCGCCGCCTGCGAACACCGCATCATCCAGCGAACCGCCGAGGACGACCTTGCCGTCCGCGAGGCCCCAGCTCTGCCAGGCAGCCGGGCGCATGGCCGCAAGGCCCTCGGCCGTGTAGGAGGTGAACTTGCCGCTGCTCGTCAGATAGGCATCCGTCTCGGCAATGCCGCTCTCGGAGATGCCGTCGTTCATGGCCGCGGCAAAGGCCGCATCCGTGACGCTGTCGTGCGCGGTGATCTTGTTGTAGTCAAAATACCACGAGGCGGGGATGGAGCCGGTCGCCTTGGCCGTCTGCGTCTCGCCGTTGTATCGCAGAACTGCGCCGTTGGAATAGTGGCCGGAGACGACCACACCGCCGCTCTGCTCGCCGATGAGGCAGCCGAGATAGACGTTCTTGACGCTCTCGGCAGAATCCTGCAGGGAGACATTGCCGGAGGCGTAGCAGTTGTGGGTCAGATAGGCCGAGGAGCCCAGCAGGCCGCCCGCGCGGCACCAGTTGTATTCCGCACTGACGCCCGTGACCGAGACATCGCCCAGCGCGGCCGCATTGGCGATCATGCTGCTGCCGCCGATGGTGGCGACAAGGCCGCCCGCGCAGGCAGGAGAATTGGCAGAGACTGCGGTGACGGCAATATCCGTCCAGCAGTTCGTCACAACGTTTTCGCGGTCGAGACGACCGGCAAGGCCGCCTGCATAGGCAAATGTGCCGGAGGCAGCGGAGATCGTGCTGCCCGTGACGGAGCAGTTGTCGATGCGCACATTGCTGCCCGCCGTGCCCGCGCCGCCGACGAGGCCGCCGGCATAGATGCGGTCATCCAGCGCCGCGCCGGAGCGCTGCACATAGACGGAGGCGTTCGTCAGGTGCAGGTCATGCACTCTGGCCGTGTTGGCCAGCACATCGAAGAAGCCCGCAGAAACCAGCTTGGAGGGCGCATCGGCCGTGCCGATGGTCATGCCGGAGACGGTGTGATCACCGCCGTCGAACGTGCCGCCGAAGCTGTGGACCGGCGTCCACTCGCCGTTCAGGGCGATGTCGGCCGTCAGGACGAAGCAGACATTCGTCGTCACGAGCTTTCCGGCCTGCGTGGCCTCGGCAAAGGCGCGCAGCTGCGCTTCCGTCGCGATCTGATAGGGATCGCCGACCGAGCCGTCGCCGCCTGCGAAGTAATCCGGCTCTTCCGGCGTGACGGAGCCGCCCGCCGTGGGCAGCAGCGCGCCGTCCGCATTGCGCTCCCATGTGCACCAGCCGTTTTCCGTCATGCTCAGCAGGCTGTCGAGCGTGATGTCGCCGGTCAGCAGGGATTCGGACTTGAAGTAGGCCTGGCCCTTTGCCAGCTCCTCCGGCGTCAGGGCCGCGGTGAGCTTGTTCAGAAGCGTCTCGGAGGCGATCTCGGCGGCAGTCAAACCCTCGCAGTGATCGTTGTCGCTCTCGCTGTAGTTCAGCACGTCGTAACCGACGGCCAGCGGCGTCGAGACCTCGCCGTCATAATAGGTCTGCTTCTCTTCCTTGTTGAAATAGCAGTTGTAGGCCGCAGACAGAGCCGAGGGAGAGCCGACAACGCCGCCGACCGGCACGTCCGCACCGTCCTCAGAGGACATGGCGTCCATATGGATGCGGCTGGAGGAATAGCTGGCATAGACCGCGCCGGAGCTGTAGCCCACTACGCCGCCCGCGCCATACATCATGGACGTGTTGCCGTAGTTTGCCACGGAGCCGAGGGCCGCGCAGTTCACAACGGCGGAGTTGTTGCCGGTATCGCCGACGATGCCGCCGACGAAGCTGTCAGAGCTGCCCTTGGCATAGACGACAACGTTCGTCCAGCTGTTGCAGATGAGGCTCTTGATGCCGATGCTGCCGACGAGGCCGCCGACGTAGGAATAATAGGGAGAAGTCGTATCGCTGTAGATCGTGCCGGTCGCCCAGCAGCTCTCGACGATGCTGTTCTCGCTGATCCCGGCCGCCAGAAGGCCGACGCTCGGGTCCGTCGTGGTCTTGTTGTAGATCGCGGCGTTGATAACGCCGACGTTGCGGATGGCAGCGCCCTTGCCTACCGACCCGAAGAGGCCTGCCTCCGTATAGGAAGCCTTCTCGCTTTCCGAGCCGATGGTCATGCCGGTGATCGTATGATAGTTGCCGTTGAAGCTGCCGTTGAACGAGCCCGTCGCGCCGATGGGCGTCCACGCGGTTCCGGTCAGGTCCAGATCGGCATCCAGACTGATGTACTGGCCCTCATAGCCCGTGCCGCCGTTGACGGCTGCGGCAAAGGCCTGCAGCTGTGCAACCGTGCGGATGAGATACGGGTCGCTCTTCGTGCCGCTGCCGGACGCGAAGACCGGAGTCTCCTTCGATTCGGCCTGACGGAACACGTCCTTCGCAGCTTCCTTGATGGCATTGCTGCTCAGGGTCGCGCCGGTCACGGCGTCGAGCTTTTCGACCTGCTCCGGGGTCTGCAGACCGACGAGCCGGTCAAGAAGCACCTTGGCCTTTTCCCAATAGCGGGCAGTTTCCGAATGGGTCACATTGTCCACGCTCGCGATCGCGCCGTTCGTCAGCGTGAGCGTCAGCGCCACAGACCCGTTGCGGCCCGTACCCGTACCGGTGTAGGTGCCGCTCTCGTAGGTCGCCGCGACAGCCGGAGCGACACAGCCGAGCACCAGAAGCACGGACAGCGCCACCGCCAGCAGGCGGCGAGTCACACGATGTTTTGTCATCTCTTGGGTTTCCTCCTTTTTTTATTTGGCAACACCGCATAATTTGGCCTTCGCCGGATATTTTTCGCCGAATGCTCTCGCTGAATTGTGCGGTGCTGCCTTAAAAAACGGACCAAAAAATTGATCCGATTTTTTCAGATTTCCTTCGTCAGCTGCCGGTACAGCAGCGTGACGATCTGCGCGCGGGTGCACAGGTCATCCGGGCTGAAGCAGCCGCTGCCCGTGCCGTTCGTAACGTTGTTCTCCGCCGCCCAGGCAACAGCCGCAGCATAGTAGCTGTCCGCCGGAACATCGGCAAACGCCGTATTGCCGGAAGACTCCGGCTCCCCTGCCGCACGCCACAGGAACGTGACGATCTGTGCGCGCGTGCACGGGGCATCCGGGCTGAAGCAGCCGCTGCCCGTGCCGTTCGTAACGTTGTTCTCCGCCGCCCAGGCAACGGCCGCAGCATAGTAGCTGTCCGCCGGGACATCGGCAAAGGCCGTATTGCCGGAGGGCTCCGGTCTCCCGGCAGCACGCCACAGGAACGCGACTGCCTGCGCGCGGGTGCAAGACAGGTCCGGCGAGAACGTCGTCTCCGACGTGCCGTTCACCACGCCGCGGGACAAGCCCCAGACGACGGCGTCATAGTAATAGGCATCCTCCGGCACATCCCGGAACGGGAGCTGCATCACTTCGCCGCAGCGGACGCAGATGCCGTTCACGACCTCGTGGCCCAGCGGCTCCAGCGGCTGGCGGCGCAGTTCGCCGCAGATCGTGCAGCGGAAGTCGATCCAGCCCGACATGGTGCAAGTCGGCTCGCGACGGCCCGTTTCGACCAGCTGATGATCATGCATCTTCGGCTGCGTCGTATACCACAGGCTGCTCGTCTCGCCGCGGTAGACCGTCAGCGGAGTCTTCGTCTTGGCATAGCAGCGGAAGCAGCCCGCATCCGCATCATACTGCAGCGTGCGGCTGAGATAGCGCGCGCTGCGGATCGTCATATGACCGTCCTCCATGGAAATGACCCAGCGGGACAGCGACGTTCCGGTGTCCTCCGCCGTGTTGAGCTGCTCGCTGTTCGAGCGGCAGGCCAGATAAACCGCATCAGAAGTGCCGCCGAGGCGGATGGCATACTGCTCCGTGCCCGTGACGCGCTCGATCTGCACAACGACCGCGGTGGAAACGCCGCGCAGCGCGCCGTTCTCTTCCGCAAGCCCGGCATCGGCAAACGGGACTGCCGCCTCGTTGCTGCCGAGCGCTGCGCCCGTGACCGAGCCGTCACACAGGAGGGCATGGCCCTCGGCAGAGAGCACATAGGTGCCGCTCCAGTCCTCCGGGGCCTCCGTCAGCTCATGGAAGGCAGGCGTCGTTCCGGCCGGAGTCGCAAAATAGCGATAGACGGCGTAGAGCGTCTGCTTCGGCTGCTCAACAGGCAGCTCGCTTCCGGCGCGGAGATAGGCCATGCTCTCAATCGGCTCCGCCTGCTCCTGCAGGGACCAACCGGCGAAGGAATAGTCCTGCGCATCCGCTGCCGGGGTCCCGGCGGGCAGCGGCAGGGGCTCCGCATCCCCGACATAGCTCTGGATATCCGCCTGCATGACACCGTTCGGCACGACAAAGTGCAGCACAGCTGGCGTCTTGGCAGAGAAGTGGATCGTGATCGTGCAGTCCGCGCGCAGGGACGAGATGCGGAACAGGTCGCCCTCCTGCGTCACAACAGCGGCCCCCTCCGGGGTGACCGTTGCGCCGTCGGCATAGTAGCCGCGGGCCGGGACGGCCGTGACCGTCATGCCCTTCTGGACGACCGTTCCGGCCGTTTCCGGGGCGTCCGTCGTCACGGTCGTGGTGAAGCTCTCCAGCAGGCTCCAGACGGAGCTGACCTCCTGCACGGCATCGACTTTTCCGTGGCCGGGATAGGCGTCCTCCGCCGAAACGACAATGGGGAAGGCCGCGTGCTTCCGCACGGCTTCCTCCAGCGTTGCGGCGGTCTGGGAGGAATCGCTGCCCAGAATGGCGGGCGAGCAGTCCCAGTTGCCGTAGCGGGCCTTCATGGTGCGGATAGACTCCGCGACCGTGCCGCCCTGCAGCAGCTTGTTGAAAAATTCCTCTTCAAAGCAGTAATCGCCGATAAAGGTAACGGACTGGCTGTAGCCGTAGACCACGCCGACGCCCGCGTCCATAAGTGGACCCTCGAGGCCGTCCGTGGCCATGCCGAGGCAGATCGCCATCCAGACAAGGCCGCCGTTTGCGGGCTTTTCCATATGGTTGGCAATGACCGTACCGTCGACCTCATAGTAGCGCATGCCGTTGATGCCGTTTCCGCCGTAGACGGCGTGGCCGTCGGCATAGTCCTCGGTCGTCAGGCCCTCGCCGCTCTGCAGGCAGAGGTAGGACGTCGTCGCTTTGGAGGTGTAGTCCTCATTGTCGCCGGTATAGTCCGTGGTGCCGTGGCTGTCAAACAGGATAACGCCGCCGGACTCGACCGCGTCGGCAATGGCGTCGACCGTCGCGGCCTCCGTCTTATAATAGTAGAACGTGCCCTCGGACTTCGCGGCGATGCGCTGGCCCTCTTCGTAGTACTGGCGCGTGAATGAGCTGTCCAGACCGTAGTACGGCTGGAAGAGATACACGTCGCGCCCGTGCTGCACGCCGCGCAGGGCGGGAATGCTTTCCAGCGTTTCCGTCTGCGCCGGTTCCTGCGCACGCTCGCTGATGCGCTCGAGCTGCGGGTTATACGAGCAGGTAATGCCCGCATCGGTCTGCCAGGTCACGCAGCCGCCGTTCGCGGCGACCGAGCCGGGCCGGACGCCGTCTGCCGTCTCCAGCCAATTGCAGAGCGCCCCGGTGTCGGCCGCACCCGCCGCGCCGCTGTTCGTGCCGTCCGCCGACGGCAGCGAGGCAAAGATCACGTCGGCTGCGGCATAATCCGCCTCCGTCAGCTCCCGCGGCTCCGCCTGCCCGCCCGGTGCGGCCGAAGCGGCGGTGCACAGTGAGAACAGCACGGCCACGGATGCCAGCAGAGCCAGAAGCCGTTTCCATCGATTCAACATGCTATTTCCTCCGGTGAATTCTGATTAGTCTAGCCTAACTCAAGGCCGCATCCCATCGACGCATGCTCCGCCCGGAGGGGGGTGGCCTCGCTTCCGTTCTGCCGCCGGTTTTGGTTAGTCAGTGCTAACTCATGTTGGAAAGAAATCCGCCCAGTGGCGGTCCGGATATCCGGTTCTCATTTCCCGTATATCCTAGTGTATTTTACCGGAGACATCGGGTATTGTCAAGATGGATTTGTGTAAAATTTTCCTGCGGCGAATACCCGGTTCGCCGCAGGTCAGAATCAGACAATATACTGCAGGACCTCGGTCTCGTCCTCGCCGTTGAGATAGATGCGCGGGATGCGCTTGTTGATGCCGCACATCAGCTCATACGGAATGGTCCCGAGGCGGTTGGCGAGACTCGTCACCTCGATGCTGTCGCCGCCATCCTCGCCGAAGACCGTGACGACGTCGCCGACCTTTGCCTCCGGCACGCGCGTGATATCGACCATGCACATGTCCATGCAGATGCGGCCGACCTGCGGCACGCGCCTGCCATGCAGCAGGAACGACACGTTGCTCGACAGGCTGCGCGGGAAGCCGTCAGCATAGCCGATGCCGACGACGGCAATGCGGGCCGGGTCCTCCGTCGTGTAGGTGCGGCCGTAGCTGATCGTGATATTCGGCTCAAAATCGCGGATCTGGAAGATCGTGGAGCGCAGGGACATCACGGGCCGCAGATCGATCATGCCGCGCAGGTCCTCCGACGGGAGCACACCGTAGGTCGCGATGCCGGGGCGGACCATATCGAGCGCATACTCGGGATAGAGAATGGTCGCGCCGCTGTTGCAGCAGTGGCGGATCTCCGGCTCGATGCCCACGCCCTTGAGAGCGCTCAGCATCTGCGTGAAGCGCTCGAACTGCGTATGCGTAAAATTCGCGTCGGCTCCGTCGATGGAATCCGCGACCGGGAAATGCATGAAAATTCCCTCGATGAGAAGCTTGGGCATCTGCGCAACTTCCTTCAGCTCCTCGACCGTCTTCGGGTGGTCATAGGCAAAGAAGCCGAGGCGCGACATGCCCGTGTCCAGCTTGATGTGGACCTTGAGGCGGCGCTCTGAGCCCTTGAGCTCCTCGTGCAGCGCGCGGGCATACTCGAGGCTGTGGACCTCCTGCCGCAGTCCCATGGCGACCAGATCGCGCGCATAGGCAGGCGGCGTATAGCCCAAAATCAGGATGGGACGGCGGATGCCGCCGCGGCGGAGCTGCATGGCCTCCTCCAGATTGGAGACGGCAAGGAACTCCGCGCCCAGCTCACACAGATGGCGGCTGATGGGCACGGCACCATGGCCGTAGGCGTCTGCCTTGACCACGCCGAGAAGGCGGCAGCCGGATGGGATCTTCGCCCGGAGCTGCTGGTAGTTATGATTCAGGTTGTCGAGCGAAATATCCGCCCAGGTTCTCTTTAAATAATCCATGTAAATTTACTTCCGTTATTTCAGACTGAACTCTGATATCGTCAAATTCAGAATACGCTGACCATTATAGCATACTTCCGCATAAATTGGTATGCCATTTTCAAACCAGGTGTCCACCTTGAGCATTTTTTCTTCATAATCCTTCTCATAGGTCGCGCGGAAGCGGCCGTCCTCCTCCCCGCCCGCGGCGAGATAGGCGGAGGACCAGCAATATGCCACGACGGCCGGACCGGCCGCCGGAGCGAGCCTTCCGTTTGCCAACAGACCGAAGTCCATCATCAGGCCATCATAGGTGACGGTTCCGCCGGTCTCGTCCACCGCTGCAGTGATTCCGGCCAGCGTCTCCGGCGCGGCGACGGTGAAATGCGTCGGGCCGTTCACCTCCGTCTTGCAGTCGAGCGCAAACGGGACGACATAGTCTCCGTAATCCGCCGTCAGCTCCGCGCGGAAGCTGCAGCCCCCGGCCTGCACCAGCGAGGCGCGGAACGCGATGGCGGGCGAAACGCCCTGGCTTCTTCCTCCGCAGCCGCCGAGCAGCAGGCAGAGGCACATCATCAGTACGGCGCAGCCTCGCCGCACGCGCATCCCCTCCTATGGCAATAAATATGGCAGCTCCGCCGCAACGTCCGAGGGCAGCAGACCGTACTCCCCCATCCGGGCGGCGCAGCGGTCGGCCGCCGTTCCGTGGAGCCACGCAGCCGCAGCCGCTGCATGCACGGGCGGCAGGCCCTGCCCCAGCAGTGAGACGAGAATGCCCGCCAGCACGTCGCCGCTCCCGCCCGTAGCAAGGCCCGGATTGCCGCAGCGGTTCTCCCAGCGCTCGTCCGCGCCGCAGATGGCAGTCCGGTGTCCTTTGAGCAGCACCGTCGCGCCGGTCTTCTCCGCAAGCGCCGCAGCCGCGCCCATGCGGTCCTCCCCCGGCAGCCTGCCCATCAGGCGGCGGTATTCGCCGTCGTGCGGCGTGAGCACCACGGGACAGGCCGCGCCGCGCAGTACATCTATATGCCCCTCGAGCACGTTTATGCCATCGGCATCCACCACAACGGGGCAGGATGCATTGGCAAGCACAGCCTGCACGGCGGCAAACGTCCCGGCACTTCTGCCCAAACCGCAGCCAATCAGACAGGCATCGCAGCCGGAAAGCCGCGCCAGAATTTCCGGAACGGCGCTCTCTGCCAGCATGCCGCCCTGCGCGGGAAGCGGGAACACCATCGGCTCGAGCA
>DQIA01000075.1:734-9953 GCA_003525905.1 Clostridiales bacterium | reverse complement strand
GTAGCGGCGCTCAGTGAGCGCCTTGTGCACTTACAAATCATGCAGCGCAAATTCATTGGCATGAGACTTCCGAGTTTGTCATTGCGAGGCCCCGAAGGGGCCGTGGCAATCTCGCAGTACCCGGCCGGATCACAGGAAGGCCGCGGCGAAAACGCAACTGCCTGCCCGAGATTGCCACGTCGGCCTTTGGCCTCCTCGCAATGACAATTCGGGGGCCATTACCGTTTTATCGTCAGCCGGTACGAATCGTAAGCGCTGCGCCGGGAGCGGCATGCCGCTCCCCTACAACGCACGACTGGCAGTTTTGCGTAACTTTCCATTTTCCATTCTGCATTTTCCATTTGCACCATGCCTCGCCCCTGCGATTTGCACTGCATTCCATAACAAAAAACTGCCGCACCCGGGTGGGTGCGGCAGCGGAAGAGTATTTCTTACTTGCTGAGAGCCAGATAACGGCAGGCGACAGCGGCAGCCTGGCAGCGGAGCGCCGTGGCGGTCGGGTCAAGGTAGTTGACCTTGTCGTCGTGCGTGGAGCCGTTGACGATCTCGGTGGAGACAGCCCAGTTCATGGCATCCTTCGCCCAGTCGGCGACGGACTCAGCATCCGGGAAGGAGGCCAGCTTGTCTTCCTCGACCTTTTCGGCCTTGGCCAGACGGTAGAGCATCGTGGCCATTTCCTGACGGGTGATGTTGTCGTTCGGGGCGAACGTGCCGTCGCCCATGCCGTTGACGACACCGGCCTCGGTGGCCCAGACGACGGCGTTATAGTACCAGTCGCCGGTCTTGACATCGGAGTAGGTGCTCTTGCCGGTTACGACGGGGGCGTAGGAAACACGATAGAGCATCGTGGCGAACTCGGCGCGGGTCAGCGTGCCCTGCGGCTCGAACGTCGTCTCGGTCATGCCGTTGACGATGCCGGAGGCAGCCAGCTCCAGAACGACATCATGGAACCAGTCTTCCTCGGTGACGTCCGTGAACTTGTTCTCAAAGGGAACGTTTGTGATCTTCCACTCGGAGGTGATAACGGGATCGATGGTGCCCTGCTCCGTGATGTAGTCAGCCAGCAGGTTGCGGGCCTGGCCCTTGTCTTCGCCTTGGATCATGTCGTACTGGGTGGAGTAGATGACGCGGCTCTCATCGTTCGGGACGAAGTTGCAGCCGTGCTCGTTGATGTACTGGATGAAGTTGCCGCCGCCGTTGAAGCGGTAGTTGTTGATGACGACGGTGAAGGTATCGGTGTCCTGCACGGCCTTGCCGTTGTAGGTCATGTTCTCGATGCGGTGGCCGGAGGGAGCCGCAGCGTTGATCTCATAGGAGAAGCCCTCGCCGGAGATAACGTCGTAGTACGTCAGGCCGCCCTGGATGCTGAAGGTGCCGTCCTCGTTGGCCCTAACCTTGGAGGCGGAGTACTCGAGCCAGGTGCGGACTTCCTTGCCGCTCATGGTGATCTGGTAGAACCAGTTCTCATAGCGGTACAGGCGGAACATGTCGCCGAGCTTGATGTCACCCTTCGGGATGAGGTTCTCGGCATTGCCGGAGGTCAGCGGAGCGGTGATGGACAGCTGAGCGGGCTTATCGTCGGTCTTGTCGTCGGGGGTGTTCTTGCCGGTGCGGTCATAAGCGCCCCAGATCTGGACCTTGTTCACGAGGTCGACGAAGGCGGACGGCGCAGTGCCGAGGCCAGAGGCGGTGAAGTTGTCGCTTGCGGTGCCGATGGGCTTGAGCATGTACTCGTTCCACGTTGCATCCTCATAGGGCTGCAGAGCGGCGGTCAGATCGGCGTCCGGCTCATAGAGCGGCTTCGTGGTGCGGCCCTCGCGGACGGTCATGGGAGCATTGGCGGCTTCGACCGTGTAGGTCTTCGTGGCCTTGTTGTAGGTGAACAGCGCGCGGCCGACAACACCAGCCTTCGTGCCCGGGGAGATGACGGGGATCTCCTTGCCGTCGGTGTTGGCGATCTTCGTCACACCATTGCGATGCTCGTGGCCGGAGAACACGAGGTCGATGGAGTTCGTGGTGGAGACAAGCTCACGGATGAAGTCGGACTTCTCGGGGTCGCCGTCGATGCCGCTGTGGCTGACGAGGACAATGAGGTCGGCCTTGGCCTTCATCTCGGCTTCGTAGTGCTTGTAGGTCTCCACAACGCCTGCGAAGTAGATGCCCTTCCAGTTCTCGGGGACATCCCAGTTTGCAATGTTGGGGTTGCCGATGCCCATGACAGCGACCTTGACGCCGTCATATTCCTTGATGACATAGGGAGCGTAGCTGTTCCAGGTCTTCCAGTCGCGGGTCTTGTCGTTGTTCGTGTTGGCGTCGAGGTAGTTCGCCATGGAAACACCGACCTTGGACTCGGTCTCGGTGGACTCAGAGGTGAGATAGTTCAGCTGGCGCTGGAGAATATCCATGCCGTAGTTGAACTCGTGGTTGCCGACGACCCACATATCATAGTCCATCATACGCATGACCTTCATGGCGGGATCGTCCACGTCCTTCTTCATGAAGGCGTAGTAGTACGTCAGCGGCGTGCCCTGGATGGTGTCGCCGGAGTCGCTGAGGAATACGTTCTTGTATTCCGCACGCTGCTGCTTGACATAAGTGGCAACGCGGGTCATACTCTGATAATGAGTGCCGGACAGGCTTGCATCCTGCGTGTAGTCCGTTGCAAACTGCTGACCGTGGACGTCGGAGGTGTCGAGGAAGAGGATCTGAACCTCATTCTCATCAGCCGCGAAAACGGCCGGCACCAGCGCCGTGACAAGGCACAGCACAAGCAGCAGAGACACGATGCGAGAAAGTGCTTTCTTCATGGAAATACTCTCCTTTTCGTTTTTACACCGGAATACCGGTGCATCTGAGAATACTATACTCCATGCGGGGGGAAATGTCCATAGGGTCCGGAAAAATCAGCAAATTGCCAAAAAACGGCCGAGAATGAATGGAAACAATGTAAGATGAAATTCATGCATGGAGCATTGTCCGCTCCGCAGAGACGGCTGAACGGAATATGACATGAGATGAAACAAAAAGCTCTGCCGCAGGGGATGACCGCGGCAGAGCTCTTCAAAACGGAATTATTCGGCGGAGATCAGATAGTAATAAACGGGCTGGCCGCCGTCGATGAGCGTGACCTCACACTCCGGGCAGACCTCGCGGAACAGCGCGGCCGCCTCCTCGGCCTGACCGGCGGGCAGATCGGCGCCCGCATAGACCGTGACGAACTCGTGGCCCTCCTCATGGACCTTTTCGGCCATGCTGCGGAGCAGGCCCTTCAGGTCGGCGCTGCTGCCGAACAGAGAGCTGCCCCACAGGGCGAGGTACTCGCCTGCGTGGATGTTATGCCCGTCGATATCGGAGTCGCGCGCGGCATAGGTGATCTGCATCGTGGTCACACCGGCCATGGCGTCCGTCATGGCGGAGAGATTGTCCTCCTCCGAGGCGTCCGGATCAAAGACCAGCATGGCGGAGACGCCCTGCGGCACGGTCTTCGAGGGAACGACGACGACTTTTTTCTCCGTCAGATCCACCGTCTGCTCGGCCGCCATGATGATGTTCTTGTTGTTCGGGAAGACGAACACGACCTCGGCGGGTGTGGCGTTGATCTTCTCGAGAATATCCTGCGTCGAGGGGTTCATGGTCTGACCGCCCTCGATGATCTGGTCGGCGCCCAGTTCCCGGAACACGCCTGCAAGCCCCTTGCCTGCGCACACGGCGACCATGCCGAAGTGCTTTTCCGGCGCGGCGACGGTCTCTTTGGCCTCGAGCTCCTGCTCGATCTTTTCAAGATCGTCCGTGCTGCGGGCGGCGCGGCCTGCGGCAAGATCGTCGTGCTGCATCTGCATGTTCTCGATCTTGGCAAGCTCGAGCGTGCCGTATTTCTGCGACTCTGTCAGGGCCTCGCCGGGGATGTTCGTGTGGACGTGGACCTTGAAGGACTCGTCGTCCTCACCGATGACGATGCTGTCGCCGATGGTGTCAAGATAGGCGCGCAGCGGGGAAAGGTCAATGTCCTCGTGCGCCTTGCGCATGATATACACCGTGTCGAAGGCAAAGGTGATCTCGCCGGTGTCGAACTCGGTGAAATCGGCCTGCTCGCGAACCTCCTGCGGCTGCTCACCGGTCTCGGGCGCTTCAATTTCCACGCCGCGATGGACGGAAAGCATGGCCTCGAGCACATACAGCCAGCCCTTGCCGCCTGCGTCCACGACGCTCGCCTTCTGCAGGACGGGATTCTGGTTCACGGTCTGCGCCAGCGCCTCCGCGGCGGAGCGGACCGTCGCCTCGAGAACGGCCTCGCAGTCCGCGCCGCTGTCGGCCGTTTCCATGGCCGTGTCGGCGGAGACGCGGGCCACGGTCAGGATCGTGCCCTCCGTGGGCTTCATCACGGCCTTGTAGGCCGCTTCGACGCCGCCGCGCAGGGCCATCGCCAGCTGCTCGCCCGTGCAGGCCTCCACGCCCTTCAGGGCCTTGGAGAAGCCGCGGAACAGCAGCGAGAGGATGACGCCGGAGTTGCCGCGCGCGCCGCGCAGCATGGCCGAAGCCGTGATATCGGCGGCCTTTGTCAGCGTGACGCTGCCCGCCTTGCGCAGATCGGCTGCCGCTGCGTTCAGCGTCATGCTCATGTTCGTGCCGGTGTCGCCGTCGGGGACGGGGAAGACGTTCAGCTCGTTGATCTGCTGTTTGTGGATCTCGATGGAGGCAGCGGCGCTGAGGATCATTTTCTGAAAGGCCGCTCCGTCAATGGTTTGCCTCACTGTAAGTTACACCTCCGTATTGCCGTTAATCGGTCATCATGGAGTCCACCAGGATGTTGACCTCGCGGATCTCGGTTTCGGTCTGCTGGGAGACGACATAGCGGACCTCGTTCAGGATCGAGCTGCCCAGCGCGGGGATGTTCACGCCCTGATCGACGATGATGTGCAGATCGACCGAAATGGTGCCGTCTTCGTTCGTGCGCACGAGCACGCCCTTGGCGAGCGACTCGCGGCGGAGCAGATGGACGAGGCCGTCCTTCATGCTGCGGATGGCCATGCCCTTGACGCCGAAGCAGTTCGTTGCGGCGCTTCCGGCAATATAGGTATAAACGTTGTTGCTGACGGCGATCTCGCCGAGCTCGTTTTGCCTGCGGATCATGCGGAAAACCTCCTTATTGATAAGAAAAATGGGGTGCGGCGGGGCTGCCCGCCGCGGGGATCACAGCATGCTCTCTTCCCAGCAGGCGGGCGGCGTCAGGCCGAGCAGCGTGGCGACAGTCGGGGCGACATTGGCCAGACCGAACTTGCCCTCCTTGAGCGTGTGCTCCACGCCCGGGTCGACCACGATGAAGGGAACGGGATTCAGGCTGTGGGCCGTGCGGATGGAAGTCTTGCCCTTCTTCGTTTCGAGCATCTGGTCGGCATTGCCGTGGTCCGCCGTGACAAGCACGACGTAGCCCAGACGCTTGCCTGCCTCGACGATGCGGCCGACGCCCTCGTCGACGCACTCCATGGCCTTCACGACGGCCTCGATGTTGCCGGTGTGGCCGACCATATCGCCGTTCGGGAAGTTGCAGCGCAGGAAATCATATTTGCCGGACTCCATGGCCTTGACCATGCAGTCGGTGATCTCCTTCGACTTCATGGCCGGAGCCTGATCGAAGGGGATGACGTCGGAGGGGATCTCCTCATAGGTCTCAAGCTCCTCGCTGACCTTGCCGGAGCGGTTGCCGTTCCAGAAGTAGGTGACATGGCCGTACTTCTGCGTCTCGGACACGGCGTATTCACGCAGGTTGTGGGCGCACAGCAGCTCGGTGAGCGTGTTCTTGATCACAGGCGGCTGGACCAGATAATGCGTCGGGATCTTCAGATCGCCGTCGTATTCCAGCATACCGGCAAAGTCGACGCCGGTGTAGTCGCCGCGGTCGAACTTGTCGAAATCCTTGCGGTCGAAGGCGAGGGAGATCTCCTGCGCGCGGTCGCCGCGGAAGTTATACAGCACGACGCTGTCGCCGTTGGCGATGGTCGCCACGGGCGCGCCGTCACGCTCCACGACAAAGGCGGGCAGGTCCTGATCGATGCAGTTCGTCTCGGCGCGGTAGGTCTCGATGGCCTCCTTTGCGGAGGGGAAGCGGCGGGCAAGACCCTGCACATGCGTGCGCCAGCCTGCCTCGACCATCGGCCAGTTGGCCTCATAGCGGTCCATGGTGATCTGCATTCTGCCGCCGCCGGAGGCGATGGCATAGTCGCAGCCCTCGGTGTTCAGCTCGCGGAGCAGGTCCTCGAGCTGCGCGACATACTCAAGCGCGGACGTGGCAGGCACGTCGCGGCCGTCGAGCAGGATGTGGCAGTAGGCGCGCTTGACGCCCTCGGCATGCGCATGGCGCAGCAGGGCGAAGAGATGATGGATGTTCGAGTGGACGTTGCCGTCGGACAGCAGGCCGAGGAAATGGAAGGCCTTGCCGTTCTCGTTGCAGTTCGCGACGAGGCCCTTCCACGTCTCGGACTGGAACAGTGCGCCCGTCTCGATGGACTCGCCGACGAGCTTGGCGCCCTGCGAGTAGATCTGGCCGCAGCCGAGGGCATTGTGACCGACCTCGGAGTTGCCCATGTCGTCATCGGTGGGCAGGCCGACGGCCGTGCCGTGCGCCTTGAGCCAGTTGTGCGGGCAGGTGGCGAAGAGGCGGTCGAGATTCGGGGTATTTGCAAGCTTTACTGCGTCACCGGGGCCGCCGTCGCCCTTGCCGACGCCGTCCATGATGACCAGGACAACAGGTTTCTTTGTCATAATATGCATCCTCCAATCACAAGAGATATCTGTGCTTTGATCGATTCATGCTATTGTACTACATTTTCCCGTTTCGTACAATCTTTATTTTCGAGATTCTGTATCCCCTACAAAATAACCGGGGCGAAAATGGGGGAAACTGTGCGAAATTCGGTGCTTTGGGGCGGAAAATGCTCAGTTCAGCGTGTCGGCGCTCCCGGCAAGCAGGCTCTCGATCGCCTGCGCGAGCGGTGAGGGCAGCGGGCGGTCCTGCGAGATGAGCTGCGCCGCGGCCTCCTGCGCCTGCCGCAGCACGGCGAGGTCCGTGGCAAGGTCGCCGACGCGGAACACCGGCAGGCCGTGCTGGCGGCTGCCGAAAAAGTCGCCGGGGCCGCGCTGCTGCAGGTCGGCCTCTGCGATGCGGAAGCCGTCATTCGTGCCGCAGAGCGTGCGCAGGCGCTGGCGGGTCTCGGGGTTTTTATTGTCCGAAACGAGCACGCACCAGGCCTTCGCGCTGCCGCGCCCGACGCGCCCACGCAGCTGGTGCAGCTGTGAAAGACCGAAGCGGTCGGCATTCTCAATGACCATGAGCGTGGCATTCGGCACGTCGACGCCGACCTCGATGACGGTCGTGGCGACGAGGATATCGGCCTCTCCCGCGGCGAACGAGGCCATGACGGCTTCCTTTTCCGCGCCCTTCATTTTACCGTGCAGCAGGGCGACGCGCAGATTCGGGAACACATAGTCCTGCAGCGTCTGCGCCCACTGCTCCGCGGCCTTGAGCGTCTCGCCGCCGTCTCCGCCGTCGTCCTCGACGGCCGGGCAGACGATGAAGCTCTGGTGGCCCTCGGCGGCCTGCTTGCGCACGAAGGCATTCAGCCGCGCGCGGTAGCGCTCGTCGACCAGGAACGTCTCGACCGGCTCGCGGCCGGGCGGCAGCTCGTCGACGACGGAAACGTCGAGATCGCCGTAGACGATCAGAGCCAGCGTGCGCGGGATGGGCGTGGCGGACAGCAGCAGCAGGTGCGGTTGTGTGCCCTTGGCGCACAGGGCGGCGCGCTGGGCCACGCCGAAGCGGTGCTGTTCGTCCGCGATGACCATGCCGAGGCGGGCAAAGCGGGTCTGCTCCGTGAGCAGGGCGTGTGTGCCGATGACGACGTCCGCGAGGCCGAGCTCCGCCGCCTCGCGCGCGCTGCGCTTCTGCGCAGCGCCCATCTGCCCCGTCAGGAGCACCGTGCGGATGCCGAGACCCTCAAACAGCGGGGCGAGGCGGTCAAAATGCTGCCGGGCCAGGATCTCCGTCGGGGCCAGCAGCGCGGTCTGCGCGCCGTTTTTTGCAGCGAGACAGGCAGCCGCGGCGGCGACCATCGTCTTGCCGCTGCCAACATCGCCCTGCACAAGGCGGCTCATGGGGCGGCCTGTGCGCACGTCGGCGCAGATGTCGTCCACGGCACGCTGCTGTGCGCCCGTCAGGCGGAAGGGGAGGGCGGCAAAGAACGGCGTAAGCTCCGTCTGCCATGCCGGGCAGGAGTGAGCCGTGCGGCGGCTGCGCACGATGGCAAGCGCGGCGGAAAAGAGAAAGAATTCCTCAAAAACGAGCCTGCGCTGTGCCCGGCCCAGCGCGGCGGCCGATGTGGGGCAATGGATCTCGCGGCAGGCCTCCGCCGCGCCGCACAGACCGCAGCGGCGCAGCAGCTCCGGCGGCAGCGTCTCGGGCAGGAGCCCGGCGCAGCGGGAGACAGCCTGCGCCTGCGCGCGCAGCACCATGGAATTCGTCAGCCCGGCCGTCAGCGGATAGACGGGCAGGATGCGCCGCGTGACGTGCGCCGGGCCGTCGCAGGGCTCGAACAGCGGGTTTGTCATGCCATAGGCGGCGTAATCGCCGGTCAGCACGCCGTAAAAGCAGTAGCGCTCGCCGATGCGCAGCGCTCCGGCGGAGTGCGCAGCGTTGAAAAACGTCAGATTCAGGCGGCCGGTGTCGTCGGCCACGGTGAACTTCGTGACCTCGAGCATGCGGCTGCCGGGCTTGGGAATGCGGTTCGTGCGCGGCGTGGTGACGACGGCCGCTTCAAAGCAGGCGGGCGTGCCGGCCTCGAGCGAGGCGATGGAAACAAGGCGCGTCCGGTCCTCATAGGTGCGCGGATACAGCCGCAGCAGCTCGCCGACAGTGCGGACGTTCAGCCGGGCGAACAGCGCAGCGCGCTGTGGGCCGATGCCGGGCAGGGACGTGAGCGGGGCGTCGAGGGTTACGGGCTTTTCCATAACCGGACCTCCTGAAGTAGAGTTGAGAGTGGAGAAAGGAAAGCGGAGAGCACAGGGCCACCAGTGTTGTCATTGCGAGTTCGTATGGGCCATCGCTGAAACGGTATGCACCAATTGCGTCTGTAGCGGCGCTCATTGAGCGCCTTGCAGGCTGACAATACTTGAGGTATGTATTTTATGGCGTGAGGCCCCCAAGTTTGTCATTGCGAGGAGCGAAGC
>DQIA01000075.1:437-681 GCA_003525905.1 Clostridiales bacterium | reverse complement strand
TGTCATTGCGAGGAGCGAAGCGACGTGGCAATCTCGGGAAGGCAGTTACGATTTCGCCGATGGCTTTCCCACGATTCGGTCGGGTCCTGCGAGATTGCCACGGCCCCGTTGGGGCCTCGCAATGACAAATTTGGGAGCATTACGCGGTCGACGAGGGTGCACACCAACTTGCAGCTGCCAATGGCGCTCACCGCCCGTAAAGGGCACGCCGCATCCGTAGAGCGGCAAAGCCGCTAACGGCTGC
>DQIA01000075.1:0-293 GCA_003525905.1 Clostridiales bacterium | reverse complement strand
ATTGCCACGGGCGCAAGCGCCCTTCGCAATGACAAATCCGGCGGCCCTGCATTCCCCGGGAGAAAGCAAAAGCCTGATGGAGGTACTCCATCAGGCGGAATGATCCGAATTTGCTTACGCCATGGCGTTGAGCTTCAGCGTCATGCTGCTCTTCTTGCGCGCGGCGTTGTTCTTGTGCAGGATCCCCTTCACGGCAGCCTTGTCAACGGCGACGACGGCGGCCTTGTAGGCAGCGGTGGCCTCCTCGCGGTTACCGGCGACGACAGCGCTGTCGAACTTCTTCAGGGTGGTCT